>CAURMQ010000136.1:0-5064 GCA_963525765.1 uncultured Campylobacter sp.
CGCCGAAATTTTAAAATTTCGGCTTAGATAAATTTGCGATTAAATTTTAACGGCGGATTGTTTAAATGGAACAAAGACGGGATTTCGGTATAAATTTAAGCGGCGCGAAATTTTAAAATTCCGCGCCGTAAGAGAGACAAAAATTTTACGGACGCGATTTAAATTTCGCTATAAAATTTCACTGCGCGGCAGCGTAAAATTTCGCGAAATAAACGCCGTAGTTTATGTCGCGAAATTTACGGGCACTCGTGAACGAATGTAGATAAATTTACGAGCGTCCGCGCCGCAAAAAGCACCGCGCGGACGCCGCTAGCAAAATTTAGATTTTTCTATAAGGTGCCTGACCTACTTCGTAGAAGTTGTTGCCCTCGCTGTCGATCGCTACGATAGCTGGGAAATCCTCGACGGTAAGTCGCGCGACCGCCTCGGGGCCGAGCTCAGGGTAGGCTAACACTTCGTATTTTTTGATGCTTTGGCTGATCAGCGCGCCCGCTCCTCCGATAGCGACCATATAGACGCAACCCGATTTTTTCATCGCCTCGACGACGGCGTCGCTGCGATAGCCCTTGCCGATCATGCCGTTGATGCCCACTTCGTTTATCATTGTAGGAGTGTATTTGTCCATACGCCCGCTAGTCGTAGGTCCTGCAGCACCGATTGCCTGACCGGGTTTAGCAGGAGTCGGCCCCAGATAGTATATCGTCTCGCCGGCTAAGCTTACGGGTAGCTTCTCGCCGCGAGCGAGGGTTTCGGTTAGAGCCTTGTGCGCGGCGTCGCGAGCTGCGATGATGGTGCCGCTGATTAGTACGTTATCGCCCGCCTTTAGGCTTTTTACTACGCTTTTATCGAAAGGTACGGTAATTCTTTTAACTTCTGACATGATTTCCTCCTTATAGTTCGGCGTCGGCATGACGAGCCGCGTGGCAGTTGATATTAACGGCGACCGGAAGCCCCGCTATGTGGGTCGGATACCACTCTACATTTACCTTAACGGCAGTATTTATGCCGCCCAAACCCTGCGGACCGACGCCCGTAGCGCGCGCCATCTCCAATAATTCATCCTCTAGCTTGGCGTAGCGCTCGTCGGGATTTCTGCTGTCGATCGAGCGAACCGCGGCTTGTTTGGCTAAAAGCGCCGCCTTATCCATCGTGCCACCAATACCGACGCCTACGACCATAGGAGGGCAAGCGTTAGGACCAGCGTATTTAACCGCCTCTAAAAATACCTTTTTTACCCCCTCGATGCCGTCTGCAGGAACGAGCATTTTTAGCACCGATTTGTTTTCGCTACCAAAGCCCTTTGGGGCCACTTTAATCTTAAGCTTGTCGCCGGGGACGATGCGGGTATTGATGACCGCAGGGGTATTGTTTGTGGTGTTTTTGCGCTCAAAAAGTGGCTCTGCGACCACGGATTTACGCAGATAGCCGCCTACGTAGCCGTCCGCGACGCCTGCGTTGATAGCATCCTCCAAATATCCACCCTCGATATGCACATCCTGACCAAGTTCGACAAAAACCACCGTCATACCGGTATCTTGGCAGATCGGCGCGACCTCTTTTGCCGCCAAATCGGCATTTTGCAAGAGCTTGCCTAAGATATCTTTGCCGATAGGCGAAGTCTCGTTCTCGCGCGCCTTCTCAAATGCCGCGCGCATATCTGGCGTGACGTGATAACAGGCTTTTTTGCAAAGCTCGCTGACTACTTTTGTAATCTCAGCTGCTTGGATCGTTTTCATGATCTCTCCTTGTATTGAAATTTTAATGGATTATATTCCGTTAAACTAAAAACTTAGTTTAAAATTTTATCTTCATTTAATAAATTTTAACAAAAGGCTAGAAAATAAGCGGGTTTTAATCTTTTTATAATAAAATACCACTTTTTGAATTATCAAATACTAAAAATTTTGCTAAGAAATTTTAAAATCAAGGAAACCTATGAAAAAGAAAACTCTTGTGCTGCTCGTGGGCGCTTGTGTGCTTATAGGAATGATACTTTCTCTTGGGATTGCGGAGATGGTTCACCTTACGGGCACCGATAAATTCTGCGTATCCTGTCATACGATGCAGCCGATGGCAAACGCCTTTCATAATGACGTTCACGGCGGCAATAACCCGCAAGGCTTCAAAGCCGATTGCGTCGCCTGTCATGTCTCTCATGAAAATACCTTTATGTATCTTTGGACCAAAGCTCTAACCTCCGCAAACGACGTCTATAAGACGGTCTTTACCGATGCAGATAAGATCGACTGGCAAGAAAAACGCAAGGAGCGAAATCATTTCGTTTATGAAAGCGGATGCCTGAGCTGCCATCGAAATTTAAAAGAGCAGAATAATCAAGTAAATAAAGCCTGGCTCGCGCATAGGGATTATTTTGCGGGCACTACCGGCAAAACCTGCGTGCAGTGCCACGAAAACGTCGGCCACAAAAATATGGGTATAGAGATCACCAAATATTGGGATAAATACAACCGAGAAAATAACAAAACCAAGTAAAGGAGAAGCAATGCTAAAAAAAGTCGCTATTTTAATAGCCTGTATCGCATCGTTTGCATTCGCAGAAATGCCCGCGCAGCATGCGAATATGTCCGCGTCGGACGCGAACGTAAGCAATTCCGTAAACGTTAGTCTTACGAAGAATTTAAAGGTAAATAGGCAGCTTACGCCGCTAGCTAGACGCTGTGTCGAGTGCCATGCCGAAAAAACTCCGGGCGTCGTTGCGGATTGGAAGATGAGCCGCCACGCTCACGTAGGCGTTAGCTGTACCGACTGCCACTCGCAGCCAGCAGATAGCCCTATGGCAGCTAAAGAGCCGCATCCGAAAGACACAGATAATCATATTTCGGTGCTAGTTAGCCCTAAAACCTGTGCTAAATGCCACAGCAACGAGGTTAAAGAGTTTGAAAACAGCGGTCACGCAAGAGGCGCTATGCAAATGCAAGCCAACAAAGGAATAGTTGATCTAATGTATCACTACGAAGGACGTGATATCCCTGATCTTAAACATGCACCTGATATTACCGGCTGCTCTCAATGCCACGGTAGCGTCATTAAAATGGATGAGCATAACAAGCCTACCAAAGAGACCTGGCCCGTTTACGGCATCGGTACGGTTTATCCGGACGGTAGCGTAGGCGGATGCAAATCATGCCACTCGGGTCATAAATTTTCGATTGCTGAAGCTCGTAAGCCTGCTGCTTGCGCATCTTGTCACTTAGGACCTGATCATCCGGATATCGAAATTTACAATAACTCAATGCACGGACACGTATTTAACGCCGAAGGCAATGAGTGGAAATTTGACAGCGCTCCTGGTACTTGGGCAGTTCCTGACTACCGCGCCCCTACATGCGCGACCTGCCATATTAGCGGCGGTGTGGGCGATCTAAACTCCACTCACAACGTATCTCAACGCTTGAAGTGGAATTTGTGGCAGCCTAAGAGCAATCTACGCACCGGCGGTAATGAGACCGCGGTAAGCGAGTTTTTAAATACCGGCAAGTTAAACATTGGTAATCCTTTGGCGGGTAACCTAAACGGTCCTGAGGCAGCGCGTGCGGAGATGAAGCAAGTCTGCAAAGAGTGCCACGCAAGCACCCACACGAATAATTTCTTTGAGGTAGGCGATAAGCAGGTACTTCTATATAACGTTTACAACGACGAAGCGACTAAGATGCTAAAAGATCTTAAGGAAAAGAAACTTCTAAAAGATGATCCTTGGGCGGATGCGTTCCAGCGTATTTATTACACTTCGTGGCATCACGAGGGTCGCAGAATGCGCCAAGGCGCGCTAATGGGCGGACCTGATTATTCGCATTGGCACGGCGTATTCGAGGTCAAAAACGACATTAGAGAGATGCGCGAAATCTACGAGCGCCGCATCAAAACCGGCAAGATCGAGGAATAATCCCTCTTAGTCTGCTAAATTCTGCCAGACTAAACAGATCAAGCTTGTAAGCCCCTGCACTTCGCGGGGGCTTTTTTATTGACACAAAATTTGGAATTTTATTTTGTGATCCGCAAAGCCCATCGAAAATCGCCCCTAAAAGCACTACAAAATCACTGTCTAATTTATTAAGATCATTGAGAATTTATGACGGAAATGGCTGATAAATTAGAGTAAATTTATCTCTTTGCAATCCAAAATTAGCTACAATCGCGCATATCATTTAAAAGGAATTTTATGGACAAGCAAACGGCATTAGACTTTTTGAGACTTCATCAGCCGATGCCTGCGCAGCTTTCGGATCAGCTTGTGGCAGAGTTTCGCGCGGTACGGGAGTTTTTGCGTGATAATCCCTGCGACGAGGCGCTTGAGCCGCTTTTGCGCTCGCTAAACGAGGGCGACGGCGCAGGTGAATATCCGCTCGTGGACGAGGTGCTAGGTGCGGCGGACGATGCTGCTGCGGTAGTTGCGCTTAGAGCGGTCTTAGAAGATCCGAGCACGGGCAGCGGAGCGCGATTTTGGGCGACGCTTTTTAGCGTGAGCTTCGTCCGTAAGGAGCTCATCGCAAGTCTGGAGACATCGCTTAAATACGCAAACGATGATTTGATCGAGCTTACGAAGGAGCAGATCGAAATGTTTAAGCAGCTGACGTAAAGCTGGCTGCGTAACTTATAGTTGCGCCTTGCTCACCAGATTGCGCTGCTACAAAGCAAATCCAAATTTATAAAAATCGGCTTAATCGCAGGCTGCTTTTAAATTTTAAAATTTTGCGGTCGCTTAAAATTTTTTAGAGGCGGCGATTATGCAAGAGGCGCGCTTTCTTTTCTATGTGCTGTGGCAGGCGCCCTGTGCGCGGAATTTCTATCGGCAAAGATATAGCGTCGCCGTTAAGCGGCAAGCGGCACAGGCACGGAG
Source organism: uncultured Campylobacter sp. (assembly GCA_963525765.1). Lineage (GTDB taxonomy): Bacteria > Campylobacterota > Campylobacteria > Campylobacterales > Campylobacteraceae > Campylobacter_B. The sequence goes on from CAURMQ010000136.1 coordinate 4,859, forward strand.
AGGTATCTACCTAGAGAGGGTAGAAATTTTACAGTGCTACTTGAGACAAAATTTTAAATCTGCAGGCTTGTGATAGAATTTAAGTCGTAATAGTGAAGCAGAATTTAATATGCGGCAAGCATGACGCCGAAATTTTAAGCTTGCGTCGCGCAGTGACTGGATTTCGCTCAGTGCGATCCGTACGAAATTTTAAGCCGTAAAGATAA
>CAURMQ010000137.1:0-5041 GCA_963525765.1 uncultured Campylobacter sp.
TTCGCGCCGCCTATTTTTTAGATTTTTCTAGCGCGGCGGCAAGGTCTGCTATGAGATCGTCAGAATTTTCGATGCCTATAGCTAGGCGCAGCAAATTTTGACTGATGCCGATGCGCTCTTGCAGCTCGCGCGGATAGCTCTCGTGCGTCATCGACGCAGGATGGCAGATCAGGCTCTCTACGCCGCCCAGGCTCACGGCTAGATCAAATAGCTCAAGGCTGCGCGCAAAGGTTTTATAGTCGTATTGCGGCTTAAGCGCCAGTGAGATGACCGCTCCAATGCCTCTGGCTTGGCGATCTTGTATCTCTTTTTCGTTAGCCGAATGCGAGCCTGCAAAATTTACCGCCTCTACCGCAGGATTGCCGCGTAAAAATTCTATTATCTTTAGCGTATTTTCGCTCTGACGGTCGAAGCGTACGCTTAGCGTTTTAAGCCCGCGTATGAGCGAATACGCGTCGGTAGGCGATAGCGTCGCGCCCAGAGTGTTTTTCATAAACTGAATTCTTGCGGCAAGCTCGTCGTCATTCGTCGTAACGATGCCGGCGATCAGATCGGCATGCCCGCCTATGTATTTGGTCGCACTATAAACCACGACGTCTGCGCCGTGTTCTAGCGGGCGCTGATAATATGGGGTCAAAAAGGTATTATCCATAACCACAAGCGCGCCGTTTTTGTGCGCGAGCTCGCTGATGCGCTCAATATCGGTTACTCGCAAAAGCGGATTTGATGGCGTTTCGATGAAGACTATTTTGACGTCGCTCGGAATTTCGCTGATCGAATTCAGATCGTCCACCAAGTCGTAATTGATCCCTTGATTTTTAAAAATCCCGCTTACGTAGCGATAGGTGCCGCCGTAGACGTTATTATTTAACAGCACGCGATCGCCGCTTTTAAGCAGCGCAAATGCAGCGCTCGTAGCCGCCATACCCGAGGCTAGCGCGAAGGCGTATTTGCTGCCTTCAAATTTTGCGAAAAGCTCTTCAAAGGCGTTGCGCGTAGGATTTGCGCCGCGCGAATAGGCATATTTGCCGAAATCATCCAGGCTTTCTTGCACGAAGGTGCTGGCTAGATATATCGGCGGAATCACCGCGTTGTGGGGGTTGGACTTAGCCTCTATGCCCTTTACGATTAGGGTATCTATTTTCATCTTTTCTCCTTAAAATTTAATGGATTTAAAAGCTCATCGCTCCGATAAATTTAGCTATGCGCTCATCGCTGCTACCGAAGAATTCCTCTGCGTCGCCGTCGAATGCGATAACTCCGCCGTCTAAGAATAAAATTCTATCTGCGATCTTGCGCGCAAAGCCCATATTGTGCGTGACGATGATGAGCGAGCGATCCTCTGCGGCAAGCTCGGCGATAGTTTTTAACACCTGCGCCTCAAGCTCGGGATCGAGCGCGCTCGTAGGCTCATCCAGCAGCAAAAACTCAGGCTGCATCGCAAGCGCCCGCGCGATCGCCACGCGCTGGCTCTGACCGCCGGAGAGGCGAGCCGGATACGCGCCAGCTTTATCCGCCATACCGACTTTTTTTAGCAGCGCCATTGCATTTGCTTCGGCAAGCTCGTGTGGCTGCTTTAGCACGTGTACGGGTGCTTCGATGACGTTTTGCAAGACGTTGAGGTGCGGAAAGAGATTGAAGCTTTGAAAAACCATGCCCGTATGCGCGCGGAATGGATGATATTCGCTTGTTTTATGCGGAGCGTCGAAATTTATCTTAAACTCGCCTAGCTGTAGCTCGCCGCCGCTTGGAATTTCGAGCAGATTTATGCAGCGCAGCATCGTGGATTTGCCAGAGCCGGAGCTTCCTAAAATCACTGTCGTTTGCCCGTCGCGAAATTCTAAGCTTAGCCCATTTAGCACGACGTGATCGCCGAAGCGCTTAGTTAAGTTCGTAAATTTTATCATCACACGAACCTTGAAAATCGTCGCTCTAGCTTGGATTGTAAGAACGTAAGAAGGGTGCAGACCGCTAGATAAAATAGCGCCGCCAGCACGTATAACGTGAGAGGATCGAATGCCCGCGCAGCAATACGTTGAGCGACCATAAACATATCGACCATCGTAATCGAGGCTACGAGCGAAGTGTCTTTAAGCGTAGAGATAAATATATTTGATAGCGGCGGCAGCGATATGCGCGCTGCTTGCGGAGCGATAATGCGGCGCAGAATTTGAGCGTAGCTCATGCCTAGCGAGGTAGCCGCCTCCCATTGTCCCTTTGGCACCGATATGATCGCAGCTCGCACCGCCTCTGAAGCGTAAGCGCCGATATTTAGGCTAAAGGTAATGATCGCAGCAGCCCAAACATCAAGCGCGATCCCGATGATTGGAAGCCCGAAATATACGATAAAAAGCTGCACTAAAAGCGGAGTGCCGCGAAAAATCCAAATATAAATTTCGCTTAGCTGCTTTAAAATTTTAAAATTTGCGATGCGTGCGACCGCCGTCAGCACCGCAAGCACGAGCCCGAGCAGAAATGAGATTATCGTAAGCGGGATCGTAACTTGCAGCAGGGCTAGCGCCATCGGCTCTAGCGAGCTGCTAACAAGCTCTAGAATTCTGCTTGTTTCGTTCATTCACTCACATCTTTGCCGAAATATTTAAGCGAAATTTCTTTTAGCTTGCCTTCGGCTTTGAGTTCGTTTAAGGCTTTGCTGATTTGATCTGCGAGCTCTTTATTGCCCTTCTGCACGATTGCAGCGCTATAATCGACATCTTTTAGCTTTGCGGCGATCTTAATCGGAGCGTCCGGACGTTGTTTTAAAAAGTCGTAAAATACGGTATTGTCGCGCACGACGGTATCTACGCGGCGAGCGATCAGCAGCTCCATACTTTTAGCGAAACTATCGACAGTTAAGTTTTGCGCGCCGTATTTTTTAGCGACTTGTGCCCAGTTGCTGGTAGCGGAGTCTGCATTTTTCTTGCCTTTTAAATCCTCGAAGCTTTTAATGTCGTTGTTATCTTTATGCACGATAATAGCTCCGTAAACGACGGTGTAGGGCACTGAATATTCATATTTTTTCTTGCGCTCGTCAGTGATGCTTACTTGATTAAACACAGCGTCTGCCTTGCCTGCATCAAATGCTGCAAGCATCGCATCCCAAGGCGCGGTTAGAAATTCTATTTTTAGACCAAGCTTTTCGGCGACTGCGCGCGCGACATCTACGTCGTATCCTACGAGCTCATTTTTGTCGTTATAATACGAAAATGGCGAAAAGGTGCCTTCGGTAGCTACTTTAAGCGTGCCTTCGCGTAGCGTTTTAGCGTTTGCGACGCATATTAAAAGCGCGCACGCAAGCAAAGTTTTTATTAAATTTTTCATAATTCCTCCAAAATTTTATGAGCGAAATTTAAAATGCGAAATCCCACCCAACCAAGTTTAAAATTCCACGCTTCAACTAAGCGGTCGTAAAATTTACTCCGTAATGTCTTTGCCAAAATATTTAAGTGAAATTTCTTTCAGCACACCTTTTTGCTTTAGTGATTTTAGCGCGGAATTTATCTGCGCCGTCAGCTCGTCGTCCTTTTTAAGCAGCACGGCGGAATAGATCGGCTCATTGCCTTGAGCTGCGATCTTTAGCGGGGCGTTCGGGCGCTGCTTCATATAGTCGAAAAATGTGATGTTGTCGTTGATCGTAGCGTCTGCGCGACGAGCTATGATGAGCTCCACGCCCTTGCTAAATCCGTCTGCCGTAACGATCTCGGCGCCGTAGCTGCGCGCCATGTCAGCCCAGTTACTGGTAGCGGAGTGGACGCTTTTTTTGCCTTTAAGATCCGCAAAACTCTTAATCTCCTCGTTATCAGCTCGCACTACCAGCGCAGCATAAGCCACAGTATAAGGCTCGCTGAAATTATATTTTTTCTTACGCTCCTGCGTGATGCTTACTTGATTCATCGCTATGTCCGCTTTGCCCGCGTCAAATGCTGCGAGCATCGCATCCCACGGCGCGGTTAAAAATTCCGCCTTTAGCCCTAGCTCTTTTGCCAGTGCGCGAGCGATATCGACATCAAAGCCGGTAAGATTATTTTTCTCATCATAGAAAGAATACGGCGAGTAAGTCCCCTCTGTGGCTATTACGAGCGTGCCCTCTTTGAGCGTCTTAGCGCCTAAGGTAGCGGTGATCAGCGCTGTTGCGAGCAGGGCTTTAAATATTTTCATTACATCTCCTTGAAATTTAGCTATCGCTCGCGCTGCGAGCAGATGCGCGATTATATCGTGCGGAATATATAATTTTTATTAAAAATTTTAAATTTTAGTAAGACGTGATACAAAATTTCGCCTGTATAGCAAAACTTTAGCGTCATATATTTTTAAAATTTTAACAGAGGTGATTTATAAAATTTCAAGTTTATTAGGTAAAAGTATCACAGAAGGAATTTAGCCTGCGATATAAAATAAAATTTGCAAGTATTTCGAGGCGATTTTTTTGAGTTAGAAGCTAAAATTTTGCGCAAGCTAGACTTCTGCTTGCAGTTGCGAGCGCAAGAGAAGCAAAATTTCTCTCAAAAGCGCTCGCAAGATGATCCTTTTAGAAAAAGACAAGCCGCTAACGAATTTGCCCACCTCCGCGGACGACGTATTTATAGGTCGTAAGCTCCCTCACCCCCATCGGCCCTCTGGCGTGCAGCTTTTGCGTGCTGATGCCGATCTCGCCGCCGAACCCAAACTCGCTGCCGTCGCTAAAACGCGTCGAGGCGTTGGCGTAGACGACCGCGCTGCCCACTTCGTTTAAAAATCGCTCGACGTTTGCGTAGTCCGCGCTTAAAATCGCGTCCGAATGTCCGCTGGAATGCGCGTTTATAAAACTGATCGCCTCGCCCGTATCCCGCACGGCGCGCACGGCTAGCACGAGATCCAAAAACTCGGTGCCAAAGTCGCTCTCGCCTGCAAGTTTGACGTTTTTTACGCCTCGCAGATCCGACTCGCACGCATTAAAAAGCTCCGAACTCACGCGAAACTCGACCTCTGGCATCTCGCGCACCAGCTCAGGCAAAATTTCGCCCGCCACGCGCTCGTGTAAAAGCACGCACTCAACGGCGTT
>CAURMQ010000138.1:0-4892 GCA_963525765.1 uncultured Campylobacter sp.
CTGCGACGAAGTCGGGCAAAATTTACAACTTCGCCAAAAAGCAGGGTATCGGCGGGTTTGAGTTTTTGCAAAATATCCCGGGTACGCTTGGCGGGCTAATAAAAATGAACGCGGGGCTTTGCGGCGTTAGCATCAGCGATGATCTGCTCGCGGTGCGGCTGGGACGCGGCTGGGTAGAGCGTGAGAGGATAAGCTTTAGCTACCGAAAAAGCGGGATAGATGAGCCGATATTTGGCGCCGAGTTTAAAATCTCACGCGAATTTGACGCGGCTCTTGCGGCGGACTTTGCCGCTAAGCGCGCAAATCAGCCAAAAGGCGCTAGCTTTGGCAGCTGTTTTGTTAATCCGCCAGGCGACTACGCGGGCAGGCTGATCGAAGCCGTAGGACTCAAAGGCTACGCGATAGGCGGGGCTAAATTTAGCGAACAGCACGCAAATTTCATCATAAATTTTAACGCCGCGACCTTTGCGGACGTGACCGGGCTCATAAATTTGGCCCGCGAGCGCGTTTTGGAGCAGTTTGGCATCGAGCTAAAAACCGAGGTGGTAATACTATAAATAAGGGATAAACTACAAAAACAAACGAAAAAGCGGCAGCCCTGGCGCTGGGCACAGAGGCAAGTTTTGGATATTTTAATTCGGTTTTTGGATAAAACTTGAAGGACAAAAAGTAAATTTGACTCTAGACTTGAATGAAACTAGGTAAATTTGGTAAGCTCGTGAGCGATGCGGGATTTTAGCATTGCAAGCTTGTTGGAGCCAAATTTTGTTTTACGGTGCGCTCACGGCATAAATTTGACTTCTAAGCCTAAATTTTGCGTCGACCGCTAAACTCTAACCCATATAATAACCCGCCAAAGCCGCGGCAGCAACGACGATAGTAAGCGCAGCCGTTAGTTTATATAGCCCAATGGCTCCAGCGCAGCGACTTTTCATATCGCGGATTTTAGGCGGTTTGCTAGTTAAATTTAGCTCTAAAAGCACCGCGTCAAATTCGCTCTGCCCCAGCCTCTCGCCCGCAAAATCTCTAAAAATCAGCGTATCAAAATACAGCCTAACATGCAGATAAAATAACCCCGCAAAAACTGCTAAAAAGCCAGCAATTACGGCAAAATTTGCAAAAATGCAAAGGCAGACGGCCAGCTGAAGCAAATTTAAAAAGAAAAACAGCCTATGCGTCGCTAAAAATCTAGCCGTAACCAGTGCCAAAGCCCTATCGTTCGTCCTTTGGCAGCATTCGCGCTCCCCGTCTTGCGCCGCTTTTTTGCTTTGCCCCGCATTCGTCATTTTCCCTCCTCATTTTAGGCGTTTGGTTAAATTCCCGTTCGTTTTCGCCGAGAATTTTGCAATGCCGCTTGTTTCTAGCCTGCAGATTTTTTAAATTTGATCCCTCAAACAAACTTGCTTAAATTTCTGTGCCTATTTCGCGCTTAAATTTGCCGCACTTGCTTTTGCAAATTTAGCCCATCTTTAGTTGGTCCGCTTTCGAATTTGCGTGGGCTTCTGCGGCTAGCCGCGCTATCTGATCGCGTAGCGAGCTAGAGACGGCGATCTTTTCGCGGCGCGATTTTAGCAAATTTAGCGCGTCGTCAAAGCCAAAGCCCCTATAAATTACCATCCAAGCAAGCAGCACCGACGCGCTCCTGCCGTAGCCTAGCGCGCAGCACACTAGCACCTTTTTGCCATTTTGCTCAGCGGCTCGTTCGTTTGAGTTCGCGAGAGTTTGTCTCGCCTCGGCAACCTCTCGTTCGTTTGCCGCGCCGCTCGTTTGCAGGTTTGCCCGCGCGTCCGCTTTCTCGTCAAATTTCAAATTTCGCCCGTGCGCGTAGCCCGCCTTGGCGCCAAAATTTGGTCCTAGTTTCGCCGCCCTTTGCGGTAAATTTGCGCCGCTGCTAAAAGCCATTTTCACGAGTCGCTCAAGCTCGTCCGCGCCGCGCCTCAGCTCGTCTGCGCCGGGCGTTATCATATCTAGCATAGGTAGGCTCGCGTAAATTTGCGCGCTGCTAGGTCTCTCGAACTCGGCCGCGCAGTCTAGCACGGCGTCAAATTTGCCCGCCACCTTAACCGAGCCCAAATACAGCCCTGGCAAAATCTCGTCTGAAAGCCGGCGTCCGCGCAGCCAAAAGAGCGCATTTAACCGCGCGATGCAAAGATATGGAAAAAGTAAAGCTTTAGCCGCGAAAGCGTGACGGCCTTGCCCGTTTTTAGCAAAAACACCCGCGCCCAAAAGCGCGTAACCGCAAGCAACCAGCGCGAAACTAAGGCTCGCCCATGATAGCCACAGCATCCACGAGCTCCAAATTTTAGCTCCTAAAATCGCCGCAAAAAGCGTCAGAAATGCAAGCCCCAGATATAGAGCCGCCCACTTGTAGCGCGCAGTCACCGCAGTCATGGCAAATCTAAGCGGCTCGCCATCCGTCGGACGAACGAGCAATACGAAACAACCAGCGGCTAACCCCGTCGGAATGTCGATAAAATGGTGCTGATACGTGGTCAGCACGCTAAGGCCGATGAGCGCGAACCACGCTACAAGCGCCGCTTTAAGCCAAATCGCGCGCGCCTTGCGAAGGTAAAATGCGCCCACGACGACGCAAAGTATGATGTGCAGCGACGGGGCTTGATTAAAAGGAAGGTCAAAGGCGGCGAGGCTAGAGAACAAAAAGCCGCTAAGGCCCGAAACTGCGGGCTTTTCCCACGACATTTGCAGAGGAAAGGCGATAAAAAATAGCGTCGCGATAATCTGCGCGGCGAGCAGCTGCGTTACGTAACGCGCGAGCTCACGGCTGTCACGACAGAGGAAAAATCCAAGCGCATAGAGCAAATTTAGCGACCAATACGGCACGATGCTCCACGCCCAAAACGGCACCGCGCGCTCCCACGCGAAATAGATCTCGGGCACGTTTGCGCGAGCGCTCGCGAGGGCGTTTGTAGCGCCGTAGCTAGCGTAAAATATCGCCGCAACGACGACTAACGCGGCCAGCTGCGATAAAAACAGTTTTGTTTTCATTTTTGCCTTTTTTGCTAATTCTATCAAATTTTAGCGGATTTGCGCTTTTGCGGCTTAATCGCCGATATCGCTCGCTTGGCGTAAAAACGTAAAATTTAACTGCAAATTTTACCCACCGAGACCCGCACCGCAAAAATACTAAATTTGGTTTTGTCAAATTTGGATTTTAGTCTTTCTTGTTAAGGGGGAAGGGGCTTGAATTGCGCTCTGCTTTGCAGCTCTCAAAGAGAGTGCAAGCACAAGGCGAGGCAAAGCCGAAGCAAAAGAGCTCCCTTTTGTATCCACCTTTCTCTTTTCTTCGGGAGAGGAAGGGGTTCTACTTACGGTCTGCTTGCAGCTACGAGCAAAGCGAAGTAGAGCGTCGCCTTCCTTTGCGTCGTGCTACGCACTCGCAACTGCCGAAGGCAGACCCTCTCCCAAGCCCTCTCCAACCCCACTGCACGTTCAAGGGGTGCGATCGCGCTGTCGCGCCGCACGTTTTTTAAATTTGCGTTTTTGTGGAGTGGATCTAGGCGAGTAAAAATTTGAAGTTAAATTTGCAAATTTGGCTTCAAATTTGAACGTAAAAAGATAAGGCGAAGTATCGTGAGATGATTTTTCGAGTTTTGAAGCAAAATTGAGCGTGCGCTAGACATATAGCCTGCGGAGCAAAAATTTTGCGAAATCTCGGAAAAGCGCTCGCGAGACAAGCCGCTTTTAAATTTTAACAGCCAAACTCACGCTAAATATCCCATCCCCATCTATCCATTCACGCACCTTTTTAAACCCCGCCTTTTCCACGAGCTGATCCATCTCGGCTTGGCTGCGGCGGCGCATGATCCACGCAGCGCCCTGCCTGTGGCTAGATAGAGCGCGCGCGATCATCTCGAGCTGCGGGTGCCACGGCTGGTTGGTGTAGATGAGGTAGCCGCCGCTTCTTACGCTGCTTGCAAAGCCTTGTAGCGCGGTGCGCACGACCGAGTTACCTGGAAAGAGCTCAAACAGCCCAGACACGACGCCTAGCGTATATGCGTCCTGCAAGCCCTCGTAGCTAGCGGCTTCAAATGCATTTGCCTGCGTAAAGCTCGCGACGTCCTGTAGCCCGCGCTCCTTTATCATTTCGCTGCCGGCTTTTACATTTATGTCGCTGTAGTCGCGTAGCGTTATGCGCTCAAATTTATGCCCCTGCGCGGCGTCTAGTATGTATCTGCCGTGCCCCGAGGCGATGTCTAGCAGTCGTAGCGGCTCGCCTCGCTCCTGCAGCTTTGCGACGGCTTGATCGATGGCTAGCTTGATATTTCGCTTGCGCTCTCTGATACCGCGCCAGCCGATGGCGTTTAGGTAAAATTTGTCGATAAATTTAAAAAATTTATTCGCCCCTTGCGGCTCGTTTCGGTAGACGTAGTCAAGCGTACTGCCGCTATCGTAGCCCGTGTTTTCGCCAACTTTTAGCCCGCCGACCCACGGCGAAACCGCCTGCATAAATACCCGCTGAAATTTAAATAGCAAATTTTTCGGGCAAAATCTCGGCAGCGGCGTAGCTAGCCTATCGGCCTCCTCGCGGCTAAAGCCGTATTCGTCCGCATGCGTGCAGTCCACCTCGCTAAAAGGCGCGCTAAACCTCTCGCCGACAAACTCGCGCACTATACTAAACGCCCTCTCCCGCTCGCTCTCGCCCAACGTATCGTGGTAAAATCCCTCTAAAACCTCGCGCCTTTTTACGTGGGCGCCAAGAGCGTTGTAAAACTCGTGCTGCGGAGTGTGCTCCACGACCCAATCATCGCCCGAGATCAGCAGTAGAGTAGGCGTCGTGATCGCGGCGGCGTCCGAAACCACGCGCTGTGCCGCCTCGTAAAGCCCAAGCAGTATGCGCACCGAGATCGCGCGAGTGATGAGCGAGTCGGCGT
>CAURMQ010000139.1:0-4887 GCA_963525765.1 uncultured Campylobacter sp.
CGGGCGCTAAATTTAAGATTAATGAAATTTTAGTTAAAATACGCCACTTTTTACGTTAGGAAATTTTATGTTTGGTATCAGTATGCCTGAAATTACGGTCATTTTAATCATCGCGATAATCGTGCTGGGGCCCGAAAAGCTTCCAAAAGTGCTGGTCGAGCTAGCTAAATACTTCAAAGTTATCAAAAAAACCATCAACGATGCAAAATCGAGCTTCGATCAGGAGCTTCGCATCGCCGAGCTCAAAGAGGATGCCAAAAAATATAAAGAGAGTATCACGCAAGCAAGCGAGGGCGTGCGCAAAAAGCTCACGTTTGAGGAGCTCGACGAGATAAAAGGCGGTATCGACTCGGTCAAAGAGACGCTAAATGCGGGGCTAAAAGACGCGGAAAGCTCGCTTAAAGAAACGCTTAGCTCGGACGCCGCCAAAGACGCGTTAAACTCCGCGAAAGTCTCGGCGCAAAAACAGAGCGAGACGGCAAATTTAAAGTCAAATTCGGGCGGCGAAAATTCCGCGCAAAGCTCTGCCCGCGCCGTAAACTCTACGCAAGGCTCCGCCCTCGGCGCAATGAATTCCGGCGCTGAAAGCAAAAGCGCGAATTCGAGTGCCGAAAACAAAGGCGAAAATTCCATGCCGAGCGCGGACGGCGGCGCGGGAAATTCCGCACAAAATACCAATGCAAGCAGTGAAGCGAAAAGCGCCGCGCAAAATTTTAATGCAAATTTAAACGGCGATGCGCAAAATTCTATGCAAAATTCTATGCAAAATTCCGCGCAAAATAACGAAGTGCAAAAATCATAATGAGAGAGAAATTTAATGTTTGAAGAGCTAAAACCCCATCTAGCCGAGCTTCGCAAGCGCCTGGTGATCTCCGTGCTTTCCGTCATCGTTCTTTTCGTCGCGTGCTTCGGCTTTTGGGAGCAGATCCTCGGTCTCATGACGCGCCCGCTAGTACGCGTGCTTCCCAAGGGCAGCGAGATCATCTTTACCCAGCTCGGCGAGACATTTTTTACCGCGATGAAGGTATCTTTTTTCGCCTCTCTGCTTCTAGCGATGCCGATAATTTTCTGGCAGGCGTGGCTTTTCATAGCGCCCGGGCTTTACGACAACGAGAAAAAATACGTCATACCCTTTGTTAGCGGAGCGAGCGTTATGTTCTTTTTGGGCGCGGCGTTTTGCTATTTTTTCGTAATCCCCGTCGCGTTTAATTTCTTGATAAATTTCGGCGCGGAGCAATTCACCGCGATGCCCAAAATCGGCGAATACGTCGGATTTTTTACCAAGCTCGTAGTCGCATTCGGCATTAGCTTCGAGCTTCCGGTAGTGACCTTTTTCCTCGCCAAGATCGGGCTTGTGACGAACAAAAGCCTGAGCGATTTTTTCCGCTACGCAATCGTCATTATTTTCATCTTTGCAGCGGTGATGACGCCGCCGGACGTGCTTAGTCAGTTTATGCTCGCAACTCCGCTAATTGCGCTTTATCTGCTCTCAATCTTCATCGCCAAAATGATAAATCCGTATAAGCCTGAGGATGACGAAGGCGAAAATTCCACGGACGTAGCGCAGGCGTGAGATGGCGGATCTAAATTTAGTTGGCAGCTACGATTATGAGCTTCCTAGCGAGCTCATCGCAAGCGCGCCCGCGATGCCTAAACAAAGCGCGCGCCTGTTAATATACGACCGCGCCAAAGAGCAGATCACGCACGCGCGCTTCGGCGATCTAGCGGACGCCCTGCCGCCCTGCGATATTATTTTCAACGACACGCGGGTGATTAAAGCGCGCCTCTTCGGTCATAAAAACAGCGGCGGCAAGATCGAGCTTTTGTTAAACTCGCCGCTTGAGGGCAATAAATTTAGCGCCTATATTCGCGGTAGCGTCAAAGCAGGCAGCGAATTAAAATTTCAAAACGGTCTTAACGCGCGCGTTTGCGAGCTGATGGATGACGGGCTTCGCATCGTGCAGTTTGAGCGCGGCGGTAAAGCTTTAAACACCCACGATGTTTTTGAAATTTGCGAGAAGATCGGTCACGTGCCGCTGCCGCCGTATATCAAGCGCGCCGATATTAAGCAGGACGAGAGCTGGTACCAAAGCATCTTCGCGCGCGAGCAAGGCGCCGTCGCCGCACCCACCGCGAGCTTGCATTTTGATAACGAGATGATCGCAGATTTGCGCCGAAATCACGAGATCCACTTCATCACGCTGCACGTGGGCGCGGGCACCTTCAAGCCCGTGGAATGCGAGGATCTGCGCGATCATAAAATGCACGGCGAGCTCTACTCCATCCCGCCGCAGACTGCGCAAATTTTAAAAAGCGAGCGAAAAATTTTAGGCGTGGGTACGACGGTTACGCGCACGATCGAAAATTTTGCGCGTAACGGGCAAAGCAGCGGGATCTGCGAGCTGTTTTTGCACCCTGGCAATCCGCCGATAAGACAGAATTTTTTGCTTACGAACTTTCACCTGCCCAAATCCACGCTGATAATGCTCGTAGCGAGCTTCATCGGCCTTGAGCGCACGCTTGAGCTCTACCGTATCGCAGTGGAGCAAAGATACCGCTTCTACTCATACGGCGACGGGATGCTGCTGCTATGAAGGTTATGATTTTAGGCGTGCTGGCGCTGCTGGCAGCGATCGCGTGGTTTGCGGCGAAAAAATTTTTTATCAAAAAACCCGGCGGCGGTAAAATTTTCTCCGCCACACCCGGACTGCAAAGCGATACCGCGCTCGCGCCCAAGCAAGAAGATATCGCGCAGATCGATATTTTAAAAATTTTAAAATTTCAAAGCGAAATTTTATTCGAGGAGTGCACGAAATACGACAGTACGCTCTATCTTAGCTTCCCGCCGCAGCTTCCGCGCATCTACAGCAGCGAAATTTTAAACCTAAGCAGCGCGGTTTTTGACGTGTGCGAGTTCTTTTTGCAAAACATCACCGAGCCGATTTGCGTGAGCGTGGAATTTAGCACCAAAGAGCTTAAAAAAAATATGAGTCGCATCAAGCTTGACGTACGAGTCGGTATCAATAGGCAGCTCAAAGACCCACAGACCTACGCGATCAAAAGCGCGCTAGAAAGCGTCTCAAATGCCGATGATGAATATCTAAGATCTGCTCAAGCCCACCTTGCCACGCTGGGCACCCATCCGGTGCTGGGCAGCGACGGGCGCGGAACGTTCATCAAGATGGATGCCATGGTGGGCTGCTTTGCGCAAAAGCAGGATTTTAGCGCTAAAAAATACGACTACAACGTCATCATCACGCATAAAAACCGCGCGATCTTCGAGGAGCTGCGAGATTTTTTGAACGGGCTCGGTTGCGACGTGATGCCAAACTCCAACTGGGAGAGCGCGAAGAGGCACCTAAACGACTTCATCTACGTAGCCGACGTCGTCATCCTTGACGCCGAAATCCTGCGCGCAAATATAAGCGAAATAAACTACCTCAACGCGCTGGAAAAAGACGGGGTGTTTTTCATATTTTTGCTCAAAAACAAACACTCGCTCAAGGTACTAGAGGGGCTAAATTTTAAATTTTTCAAGCTCGAGATGCCATATTTCTACGACGAATTTTACGCCACGCTCGATATCATCGAAAAGATCAAAAACGATGAGAATTTCTTGGGGTTGTAGCGAACAGGCAGCGATAAATTTAAAACCGAAGAGATTGAAGTGCTATATTTTGACTTAGATTGGATCAAGGGCAATATAAACGATAGCGAATATGCCTTAAGGCGGCGGCGATACGAGGCGTATTTAGCAGGGCTGCATAAAAATATGCATACGCTAGAAAGAATTTTTGCGGGCATAAACTTCAACGATGCGCTATTGCTACCCAAAAAGCAAATTAATGAAAAGTTGCATTTGAAATTTTACATCGGAGATTTGCAAAATGGATATTATGAACTAAAATGCGCTATGAGCTCGGATCAAAGATGCGACGCGGCGCCCGGCGAAATAATAACGAGCGAGATATTTTACGAAAATGGCAATTACCGCTTCTCTTTCATCCTCGCTTGCTTGAAGGAATACGCCGTTAATTTTTCCAGGATAGATAGCCTTAAATTTAACGCGATTTCGCAGAAAAAATATAGTCGCGAGTTTAAGAAATTGAAACTTTCATAGTAAATCCAAACCTCGGTTTTTTACGTATAAAATTTCATCCGCTAAAGATTGCCACCTCGGTATTTATCTCATTTACAATCCAAAATTAAAAATATTAGCTAGCGAAGTTTTGGGAGGTATGGATTTTGATTTAGGCACGAGCTTTTTGACAAACGATGCGAGCTTCGGAGGTATAAAAATTTTAGTTCTTCGTGACTTAGAATGTGTCGCGTACTTCAGGTCAAAGCGTAGCGATGTGAGATAAAATTTTGCTCGCTCGAGTGCTGAGGCATTATGCTTTTAGAAAAGGCCCAAAGTAACGTAAATTTCGCTGCGCTTGTAGTTGAAATCCGCTAAATTTAAGCCAGAATCATTCGGCGACAGTGTCATTCGCCAAACCCTCTAAGGCAAAATCTCTAAATTTAAGTTCTGGACGTCATATGCAAGCAGATTTCCTTCTACCCTTAAAGCATTCAAATCATATTAAAATTTGAGCTTCCAAACGAACCTAAAGAAATTTTGACAATCACTACGTTGCATTTAAAGGCGCGCCCGATAAGGGATAAACAAACCAGCAAATTTTAAAATTTAGCCAGACGAACTTTGCTTGCAATTTAAATTTTATCTTCTGCCCTCTTTTTTAGCCTTGACCGCTTCATAAAGCTCGTCGATCGAGGTCGCGGACGAGCCCGAATATTTCTTGACGCTTGCATAGTTTTTTTGCCCCATTTACCGTCAAGTGCCGCACCTTCAAACATCAAGCTATTTTGGATATAATAACTTTATCT
>CAURMQ010000140.1:0-4877 GCA_963525765.1 uncultured Campylobacter sp.
CCGCAACACAAAATTTAGCCCGCGTCGCCGAACAAGCGGTGAGATTGTTTCTGCTAGGGCGCAGCGCCAAATAGGGATTTTGGACTGAAATTTCAAAGCGCGTCCGCTAAAACTTGCAGCGGGTATGGCGCGTATGTGCGCAAGGATATGGCGCGGCGGCGGCTCGCAACATATAAGCACGACAAAGTGCGGCAGGAGGCGAGCATGGCAAAGAAGCTAAATTTTATGCAGGATGGATTTGCGTGCTTTAAAGGCACGGCGCGACCTTGACGCAGATGCGGTGACGCGCAGCTTGCAAGGCACAAAAATATACGCTAAGAAGCAGGCGAGAGCCACAACGATGGACGTTGGTAAAACGGCGGCTTGCGGCAAGAGGATATGGGCTATGACGTGCATGCGCGGCAAGCAAATACTGCGCGCAGCTTACGACGGGCGGCAGAATTTCATCCGCCGCAGACCGCGGTAAGTGGATAAATTTTGCATTAAAGCGGAGCTTTTCCGAAATTCTAGCGCGTTTGAAAATACGGAGCAATAGGACAGGAGATAAGACGGCGAGCGGCTCAGCAGTAACGCAGCGGCGCGAAATTTTACGGCGCAAAAATTTATTTTACCGCGCGATACATACGCAAGGCGCGATCTAAAACTCATTTTCCAATCAAGCGGCTCGCGCACCCCTCACAATACATACCTCAAGACATGACTAAAACAGACAGAACTTTAAAATTTAACGCCATATTCGCAGCCTATGAGATTTGCAGCGCAAATTTAAAAGCAACGCCGCGCTTTATGAAATTCCGTTTAAATTTTAGCCTACGATATGTCCATCTTGAGGCGGGAAAGACCGCTCAATCGCAAAATCGCGCTTCTTGCAAAGATAACGGCGGCGCATTACTCCGCTCGTTCACAAAGCCTGCCAGCCCTCCGATGACGCTTTGATGCAAAGCGGGGCGCGTCTGCATAAAATTCGTATTATTAGGATCGCGGATTTGCTTATCGCTAAATTTAGTGCATATACGGCCACCATACGCCGCTACGATAGAGTTAAACTTGCGTCAAATTTACCCAAATCGCGCTGTGTTTTGCTATAAAAATTTGTAAAATTTCATTTTCGGTCGGCGCCGTGAAATTTTATAAAGCCCCATTTTAAAATTTGCGGCACGGGCATGTACCGATCAGGTCGTCAAGCTAAAATCAAATCTCAAAATTCCAAGCGGCGAATGCAGAAAGCCCTCGCGCCTAGCGTATCTGCCGCGGCAGTGCGGACACGCTAAATTTATCGCTTTTAGGAAGCAAAAGATGCGCAGGCGCGGGCAAAATTTATTGATTTTAGAGTTTCAAGCATCGAATTCGCGCGTCTAGGCTAAATTTTAAATTTAAAGCGCGCGACGCTTCGGACGCATCCGCGCGACTGCGAGCGCTCATAAAATTCGCCCGAAGCAAGGTTGTAAAACTGCGGACGGGCACAAAATTTATCGCCGCAAAAATCAAAACCGCGAAAGCAAAAAGGCTCCACGAGCACTCGCCGCCGCACCCGCCCGAGCAAATTAAAATCGCATGATCCGCCAACCGGCATACGCAGAGGGCGCTGTTGCGGGCATTTGCACTTAAATCCAGTGTGATCGCAATGCGATTTAAAACCACGCCTGCTTAAATTCGCGCCGTTTCGGTTCGCTCGCAATTGCATCTCGCCGCAGTAGCGCTTTAAATTTGCGCCGCCGCGATTTGTGAGCATTCAATCGCTACGGCAAGGGTAAAATTTCAAAATCCAGGTCCATACGCGCCGATTTGCCCGCCAAAATCGCTCGGATCGAATTTACGCTACCGCAATCCGCGCAGATTAAAGCGCCGCCGCTTAAAAGTGCAAATTTTATCTCTCAAACGGCGGCGCGAAATTTCACTAAAATTTCATCTCTTAATTCGGCGCGCGATTTATAAAATTTCGCCCTCGTCCTGCCCCGAAATCTGCGGCTTAGGCAGCGCCAGGCTCTTTGCGGTTTTGCTAAAAAGTATCAGATCCTCGGTGCTTTGCACGCTCCACGGCAGCCGCGAGAGCGCGAATTTGAAAATTTCAAAGCAGGAAACGGCGTCGCTAAATGCGCGGTGGTGGACGTTTTGCACGCCTAAAAGCTCTTTTAACGAGCCGAGCCCGTATCTTTGCGCCTCGATCGTGCGGCGCGCGAGCTCGACGGTGCAGAGCCTGCGATTCAAAAGCATCCCGAAGCCGCATTTTTGCAGGCTAGCGTCGATGAAGCCGTAGTCAAATTTGACGTTGTGCGCCACAAAAACGCTATCTCCTAAAAACAGTCTAAATCGCTCCAGCACGCTAGCTAGCGGCGGTGCGCCTACAAGATCGTCCGCGCAGATCCCCGTAAGCTCCGTGATATTTTCGGGCACGACGGGCGCATAAACGAAGCTTTCAAAGCGATCCAGCTCCTGCGTACCGCGCGTTTTTATCGCGCCGATTTCGATGATCTGGCCGTTTGAGAGCCCGCCGTTCGTCTCAATATCTACAAAGCAAAAAATTTCATCCGAAATGTCCGTCTCGCGGGTTTTGAGCGTGATTTTGCCGCTATCTAGCTTTATTATCTCTATGCCCAGCGCGCGCCACATCGAAAGGTCTTTGGGCTCGAAAAGCTCGGTAATTTCGGCAATATCGCTTGCTTTTGAGATAAAATCGTAATAATTTATGCTCTTTTGAGCCAGTAAATTTATGAGATTTTCGATCTGGCGCGTCAAAATTTTACCCCTGTGCCGCGCCTAAATTTTAAGCGCACGGATCGCCTCCGTGTAGTCGTTTGAAGAAAATATGTAGTTGCCCGCCACCACGATGTCGGCGCCAGCTTCATCGATACCAGCAATATTCAGCCCGTTTACGCCGCCGTCGACCTCGATGAGGCATTTTGCGCCTTTGCGATCGATCAGCTCGCGCAGCTGTTTAATTTTCTCAAGCGCCGAGGGGATAAATTTCTGCCCTCCAAAGCCAGGATTAACGCTCATTAAAAGCACCATATCGACCTCGCCCAAGATAAACTCCAGCACGCTAAGCGGAGTGTGCGGATTTAGCACGACCGCGGGCGAGACGCCGCAGCGGCGTATGTGATCTATGAGGCGCAGCGGATGGGCCCCCTCCTCGATGTGGAAGCTAAGAAATTTCGGCTTTAGCGGCAAAAAAAGATCGACGAAAAACGGCACATTTTTAACCATCAAATGGATGTCTAAAGGCTTGCTGCTTGCCTTTGCTGCGGCGCTCGCTACGAGCGGTCCGATCGTGAGATTGGGTACGAAATGTCCGTCCATCACGTCTACGTGAATGAGATCGGCGCCCGCTTCGCAGACTGCGCGAATTTCCTCCGCAAGCCTTCCGAAATCCGCCGATAAAATGCTGGGTGCTACATACATTAAGATTCCTTATAAAATTTTAAGATGCGAAATTTTACTTAGTTTTGTCATAAATTTCGCTAAATTTAAACCGCGGCGGATTTTAAGCATAATTTGAAATTTTTTCGCTATAATCGCCATTTATTTTAATCATCAAGGATTTATTATGGCAAGAAGATGCGCAATCACCGGCAAAGGTGCGATGGTAGGAAACAACGTCAGCCACGCAAATAACAGGACCAAAAAGAAATTCCAGGTCAATCTACGCACCATCCGCGTTCAGCTACAAGACGGCTCAACCAGACGAATCAAAGTCGCCGCCTCAACTCTACGAACTATGAAAAAACAATCAAAATAACCTCTTAAAGAGGAATTTATGTCTGTTTTGGACAAGATCAAGCGATTCCTCGACTGGTCCGGCTCGACTAAGCCGGACATCAACCTCTATACAGAAATTTACGACCAGCTACGCCCTTTTCGCTTACCGCTTATAACCATTGTGCTGATGATGCTAATCGGCACATTAGGCTATGTCTTTATAGCGGGCTTTTCGCTCGTAGACGCCTTTTATCAAGCAGGCATGACCTTCACGACGGTAGGCTTTACCGAAGTAGCGCCGATATCGCCTGCGGGTAGAATTTTTACCGTCTTATTCATCCTCATGGGCTTTGGAACCTTTTCGTTTTGCCTGGGCGTCGTCGTCGAGGTCATAAAAAACGGCAAACTTCAAAATTTACTTAGGGAGCAACGAATGATCAATAACATCGCAAGGCTCAAAAACCACTACATTATCTGTTACAACAACATCTACTGCGCCGAGCTTGCCAAGCAGTTTCGCGAAAATCATCTGCCTTTTGTCGTGATCGACCCTGATCCCGCTCTAGCCAAAATCGCTGAAGAAAACCGCTATCCATATTTCATCGTAGGCGAGCCGCATGTAGAAACTACAATGCTAAAAGCGCATCTGTCATCTGCAAAATCCGTCATCACACTAAGTCCAAATTTAGCCGATAATATCGCAATAATCTCGCTGGTGCGCCTATACGAAAAGGAGCTTGGTCGCATCACCCCCTACTTCATCATGGCAAATAGCGATGATGACAGCGACACGCAGAGGCTAAAAAAACTCGGCGCAAATTCTATCGTCTCACCATCCAAACTCGCCGCACAAAGGCTCTCTGCGATCAGCGTGCGCCCCGATATGGAAAACATTTTGGAGCGGTTTTTGTATAAAAAAGACTCGCTTATCGATATCGAGGAGATTACGGTGCCCGATTTTTCGTGGATCCGCTTCAAGCGTCTAAAAGAAACTCGCCTGCGCGATTTTACAAACGCCGACGTCGTGGGAATCAAAGAGCCCAACAGCCGCTTCATTCCGATGCCGGACGGCGACTACCTCATCGGTACTGGGGTGAAATTTTTAGTCATCGGCACGGCAGAGGGTATCCGCAACACCAAAAAGCTCATCCGCAGCAAATACAAGCCACAGGAGATGAGAT
>CAURMQ010000141.1:0-4840 GCA_963525765.1 uncultured Campylobacter sp.
TTAAATTTATATATAATTTTTTGATCTATTTTTTCGCCGCATTCGCCGTAAAAGGCATCGTCTTTGTGTTTTGCAAAAGTGATTTTATGCCCTAAAATCGTAGGACTGCACCCATATAGGCATAATGCGACAAAAGATATAACAAAATTTCTCATCCCTCCTCCTACTTAAAATGCGCTCTATCTTTTATTTAGATCCCCAAGTCTTTTGACCGTTAGGCCAAAGTTGCTCTATCTCATCCTTCTTGACATAATACTCCGTATCGCCGCAAGGATAGTAAATTTTACACCATTTATCGTCACAAGATTCTATCGGAACCGTAGTTGATGTTTTATTATAATACTGAGATAAAGTCTCTACTAGCTTATATTCATATTCACCGCTTTTTTGGCTTTTAGCTCTTGAATATATATCTAAAAAATCCTCAAGGCTCCTCGGTACGTAAAGTTTATCATGAGGTATATAGTCATGAAAAATAAAACCGCAAGCGCTTTCAGATTTTGTACCCCAAGCAAAAAAGCGATTATTAAGGGTACACCCCGCTAGTAAAGCAACATATGCCAATGATAGCACAACAAATTTATTCATTTCTTTTTCCTCTCTTCTATAATGTTGCGTATTGCGTCTTGTACTTCTTGATGCTCTTGGCGTCTCTACCACCGAATTTGGGCAAAATATACGCTTTGTTCATATGGGAAATCCCTAATGCGAAAAAAGCCCCTAATAAGACTCCTAATATTTCGGAAAAGATTATATCTAAAATAAAAATGAAAGAGGCTGGAACGACTAAAATTTAAGATAGGCGCCTATGCGCCGGAACTAAATGCAACTAAAAAGAAGTGATTAAAATTTAAAAATAGATAATTGGTGGAGGTGTGCGGGATTGAACCGCAGTCCGAAAACAAACGACCAAAGCCTCTACATGTTTAGCAAAAGTGAAGTTCTCGCGCAGGCTCGCTCACTTTCCAAAACGACCCGCCGGCGCAAAGACTAGGATTTCACCCTACGGCTCGTCACGCCGCAGAGCTACGCTATCGCAGATTACCCGCCGCCGCGCTTAGATAGTATCGGCGCGGAGCAGGGCTCGACTGGACTTACGCAGCTTTAGCGTAAGCAGGAGCAAATTTAACGTTGTTTGCGTTTAAATTTAGTTTGGATTTTATACGCTGTATCCAAAGCGACATGCCGCCTTGACCCATCCGTTCCCGTCGAAGCCAAGTCACCCCCGAAAGAATGCGCGCGCATTTTACTTTAAAATTTTATAAATGTCAAATTCGGCTTATGCTAGAATTGCGTTTAAATTTTAACTAAATCAAGGATCCAAAATGTCAAAAATCACGCTTTCTAAATTATACGAGATGAAAAAATCCGGCGAAAAGATCGTGATGATCACTGCCTACGACGCGCTTTTTGCTAAAATTTTCGACGACGAGGTCGATATGATACTTGTAGGCGATAGCCTAAATATGAGCTTCGGCGGGCACTCCGAGACCCTGGGCGCGAGCGTAGAGCAGATGATCTATCACGCGCGCGCCGTAAGACGGGGGCTCAAGCGAGCGTATATGGTCGTGGATATGCCGTTTTGCTCGTGCGCGACGCCAGAGCTCGCGCTACAAAACTGCGCCAAAGTCTATGAGAGCACCGGCTGTGACGCCGTTAAGATCGAAGGCGGCGCGCATATGGCAGATACCGTGGCGCTGCTTAATCGAAACGGCATCGCCGTGATGAGCCATATCGGGCTAAAGCCGCAGTTTTCGCGCTTTATGGGCGGCTACAAGGTAAGCGGGCGCGGCGAGGAGGGCGCGCGCGAGGTCTTAAACGACGCTAGAGCGCTTGTCGAGGCGGGCGCGGTGCTGCTGCTGGTGGAGGGAACGATCTGCTCGGTTGCAAATCAAGTGGCGCTCGGTACCGACGTGCCCGTCATCGGCATCGGCGCGGGCGTCGGCATAGACGGACAGGTGCTCGTGTGGAGCGATATGTGCGGGTTTTTCACGGAGTTTCGGCCGAAATTCGTTAAGCGCTATTTAGACGGCGCCGAGCTGGTAAAAGGTGCGGTGCGCGAATACGCGCGCGAAGTCAAGGAGGAGAGCTTTCCGAGCGAGGAGTTTGAATATAGGCAGTAGCGAGATTTGGGCTAAATTTTAAAATTTACGCGCCGAAATTCTGGCAATAAAACTACGCTTGCCTTAAAATAACGCTTCGTTTTCACGCCGCAGGCTATGAAAACAAGCTCACACCGCTTGAATATTCGACGTGAGCTATTGCGAGTGCTTTACCTAGTGCGAGAGATCGCAGGCGCCTTGGTGGGCGGATACTCTGCGCGGTATTTTATACGGGCGGCGCCGTGCGAGAGTTTGCGCGCTTCTGCATGCGGGCGCTATTTCTGTCGCCGAGCGCAATGCGCGAGCGCTTTTCATGAACGCTCTCGCGCCCGCAGCTCTAAAATACGCTACGAGCGCTAAATTTTACGCACGTAGCCGTAGAGCTCAAACATAAACCAGCCGTCACGCCTAAACGGCTTATAAAATTTAAGGAGAAAATTTGGCTAAAGCTTTAAAAATCGTCATAGCCGCAGTTCTGGGTTTGCTCTTTTGTGTAAAGGTACTACCGATTTTGGCGGTATTTTTTGCGTTTAATTCTTTCTTTGATAAAGATGATATGGAGCTGGATAAAGCCCCGTTAATGCAAAATTACGAGCAAAATCGCGAGAAATTTTTGGATCTGTTAGCTTTTGCCGATCGCAACTTCCCTAAAAATTCGCGCGTCATGATCGAAAGTGCCTACGGCGATGAGTATATTTGGATCTATATGGACGGCAATAAGACGAAATTTTACTCAAATTCTATTTTCAAAGATAATGCGCCGAGCATAGGCGAGGGGTTAAAGCTCATCGGCTGGGACAAAAAGACGTTTGCAGAGCTAAAGTCAAAGCTTGCGGCGATAAATGCCAGAACCATCGTGCTAAATAGAAGCGGCGATAACCGAGTACCTTGGGCGAGCATCACCTACAGCTATATGGAGCACTTTGCCGATAGCTATGAGTTTTATGTTCTCAATAGTCCAAAACTCGCCGAGCTATATGCCAAGGGCTGCTCGAAAAAATTTCAAAGCGACGGCGTAGTATTTTTATACGCAATTGAAATATCAGATTATAGAGTGCTTTGTAAGAGTGACGACGACAATAAAAGTGTCTTGATCAAAGAGAGCGATCGATAAGGCGTTGCGAGATTGCACGGATAAATTTAATCTCTCGAGCCCGCGTTAAGCTTAGCGGTAAATTTTAAAATCCGCGTCGAATTCCAAGCAGTCGCGAAATACCAAACTTCGCGCGAAATTTTACCTAGCCGCGCAAGTGCGCAAGGCAAAATTCTGCATAAAATTCTACGCAGAATTTCTTGCAAAATTTTAACCGACTGCGCGATACGGAATTCTGGCTAGCTGCGTGCCGCTAAGCTTGAAGTGCAGATTTTAACCCTCGCTGCCGCAAAAACAAAATCCGAATTAAAATTCTACGAGGTAAAATTTCGCTGTAAAATTCCAGGCGCCGAATTTCACGTCGCAAAATCTCGCGCGTATTTTTCAAACAGCCAAATTTTGCCACTAAATTCTACGCGCTCAAATTTCGCACCGCTTGCTCCGCAATCGTCGCTCGCGAACGCCTAAAGCCTTAAATTCTACGCGCCAAATTCCGCGCCGTAAAATTTAGCGCAGTTAACTACCCGCGCGCTGTTTGGAAGCCGCCACAATAAAATTCCGCACTAAGGCATAGCGGGCGCGACGGCATGAGCGTAGCCTTAAAACGTCGCGCTAAAATTTCGCAGTCTTTCGCGACGGGTGCTCTGCTTTTTAGCCCCAGCCCTAAGCGCGTACCGTAAAATTCCGCGCGGCAAATTTTATTTCCGCCTACAAAGACGGCGCCTTGCTAAAATTGTCAAAATTTAGCCATTTTTCGCTACACTTGCTAAAATTTTAAAAACGATTAAAGAGAGATTATGGACAGAATTGTAGAGATCGAAAAGATGCAGCTCGATGAGAGCGTGGAGAGCTCGCTGCGCCCGTCGAGCTTCGAGGATTACGTGGGGCAGGAGAAGATCAAATCAAACCTCGCTATCGCGATCGCCGCGGCGAAAAAGCGCGCCGACGTGCTTGATCACGTGCTTTTCTACGGACCGCCGGGGCTCGGCAAAACCACGCTAGCGCACATCATCGCCGCTCAAATGGGCGCCGCCATTAAGGTTACCGCCGCGCCGATGATCGAAAAGGCGGGCGATCTGGCGGCGATTTTGACGAACCTGCAAAGCGGCGACGTGCTTTTCATCGACGAGATACACCGTCTAAGCCCGGCGATCGAGGAGGTGCTGTATTCGGCGATAGAGGACTTCCGCCTCGACATCATCATCGGCTCGGGTCCCGCCGCGCAGACCATCAAGATCGACATTCCGCACTTTACGCTCATCGGCGCCACGACGCGCGCGGGCATGATCTCGGCGCCGCTGCGGGATCGCTTCGGCATGCAGTTTCGCTTGCAGTTTTACACGCACGCCGAGCTTGCGCGGATAGTACAGATCGCTTCTGTTAAACTCGGAAAGGAGAGTGCAGCCGACGCCAGCGCCGAGATCGCGCGCCGCTCTCGCGGTACTCCGCGTATTGCGCTGAGGCTACTGCGCCGCATACGCGATTTTGCCGAGGTGCGCGACGAGGGCGCTATCTCGCACGATCGAGCGCGTGAAGGGCTCGAGGCGCTGGGCGTGGACGAGCAGGGCTTTGACGAGATGGATATAAAATATTTGGAAATTTTATTTGACGCCAAGCGCCGTGCCTTGGGGCTTAGCACGATCGC
>CAURMQ010000142.1:0-4811 GCA_963525765.1 uncultured Campylobacter sp.
ATCTGATGAAATTTTCCCGCTCAAGTTTGGCGATAGTGCCGTATACGGCGTCTTTAGAGATCTTAATGCGCGGCTTTAGCGCGGTGTAAATTTTATTTGCGCTAAATGCGGCGTGTACGAAGCTTAAGCACTCTTTGAGGATTAAAATTTCCGTGCGGCTAAAGTTTGCCGTAAGCAGCCCCTGCTCGAATTCTAAAATTTCGGCGGGGGCCATGAAGGGGTTTTTTGGGCCGCCACCTTGGGCTAAAAACGCCGAAATCATCGAGTTTATCTCGTTGTGGCGCTTGTCGAAGGCGATAAATTCCTCAAACGAAAGCGGCAAAAGCTCAAGCCGCTCAAAGCCCGGCAGAATAAGCTCTCTATCGCGCGTAGAGATGATAAAACGCTTTAAATTTAGCCCCTCGGCGAAGCTTTGAAGTGATGAAATTTCAAAATTGGCGCTACTAAAATTATCCAAAAAAAGCGATGAAATTTGCTTGTTGGCGACTAAAAATTCTTTGATCTCGCAGAAGAAATTCTCGCTCCTGCTTTTTGCGCCGTAGAACTCCGCATTTTTTGCATTGTTTGAGTCGCCTGTACTCGCAGTTTTTGCGTTTTTTGTATCTGTATTTTTTACGGCGGTGCGGTAAAATTCGCCCGTATCCGAAATTTCCGCGCCAAGCGTAGCTTCTCTGCTTATTTCATATTCATTTGCTTCGCTAGCCTTTATATTGTCCGCACTATTTCTAGCTGCAAAAATTGCATCATTCGCTATCGCCTCTTCAAGGCGTAGATCGGCTAAATTTAGATACAAAATTTCGTCTTTTTTAAGTTCTGAAATTTCATTTTTCAGCACGGCGCTTTTGCCGGAATTTAGCACTCCGTATATTATAGTTTTGGGCGAGCCTATACCTCTTTTGCGCGGAATAAAGCCCATAAATTCCGGCGGATTTTCGTAAAAAAATTTTAGATCATTCATATTAGGTATTTTAAAATTTTCCTTATTAAAAGGAAATAAATCTGAAAAATATTATGAGATTTTTATATCCATTTTAAATTTATCCAAAATTTTTATATTGGAAATTTTCGACAACCTGGAAATTTTCGAAATTCTATATATTTTTCCTTATTAAAAGGAAATATTTCCATAAAATTTGGCTATTTTCTTGACAAAGCCGGAGCGCTTTTATATAATGTGCGTCTTTTGTTTGAAACAAAGGGTCGCGCGTTGCGACAAGTTCTTTATTAAGGAAAAGTGATGCAAAAAATTAGGTTAAAACTCAAGGCTTACGACCATCGAGTTTTAGATCGCACAGTTTCGGCTATCGTTGAAGCCGTAAAAAGAACAGGTGCGGACGTCAGAGGTCCCGTGCCGATGCCTACGAAGATTAAACGCTACACCGTTTTAAGATCTCCGCACGTAAATAAAGACTCCAGAGAGCAGTTTGAGATGAAAATTCACGCTCGTATGCTAGACATCGTAGCGGCTACGCCAGATACGGTTGATTCGCTAACTAAGCTTGATTTGGCTCCGGAAGTCAACGTCGAAGTTCACGCGATGGGCAAATAAGGGGTAAAACAATGGAATATATTGTAGAAAAAATAGGTATGAGTAGGACGATCGACACGAGCAGCACGCCCGTGACTCTTTTGCGACTTATCAATACCAAAATTTGCGAAGTTTGCGATGAGAAAAAAGCTATCGTAGCCTACGCAGACGGAAAAGCGTATAACAAAGCTATCGCCGGAATTCAAAAGAAATATAGCCTAAGCAAGGAATTTAATAAATTTGCGACTCTAGGCTTAGAAAATGCCGAGCTTGGCGATCAAAATTTAGATGTTTTGAGCGGAGCAAAGATCGTAAAAGTAAGCTTCAGATCCAAGGGCAAGGGCTATCAGGGCGTTATTAAGCGCCATGGCTTTGCGGGCGGTCCTGCAGCGCACGGTAGCCGCTTCCACCGAAGACCGGGCTCGATCGGCAACTGCGAGTGGCCGGGTCGCGTTCAGCCTGGTATGAGGATGGCGGGACACACTGGAAATGAAACGATCACCGCTAAAAACGAAGTCGTAAGCTTTGATGCCGAGAATAAAATTTTAGTGCTTAAAGGCTCGGTTCCTGGATTTAACGGCGCAATGGGCAGAATAAGGATAGTAAAATGAGTAAAGTAAGCGTGCTTAACGAAAAACTGGAAAAAGCAAGCGAAATTGAAATTCCTGCAAAATTTGCGGAGGTCAATTCGCACAATCTATATTTGTACGTCAAATCTTATCTTGCTTCGCTTCGCGCAAATACGGCTAACGCTAAAACTCGCGCCGAGGTTAGCGGCGGCGGCAAAAAACCTTGGCGACAAAAGGGTCGTGGCGGCGCACGCGCGGGCTCAACTAGAACTAACGTCTGGGTAGGCGGCGCGGTCGCATTCGGTCCGACTAACGAACGAAATTACGAGCAGAAGGTCAATAAGAAGCAAAAACGCCTTGCGCTGGAATTTGCTATTAATGAGAAAGCAAACGAAGGTAAAATTTTTATATTCGACGATTTAGAGCTAAAAAGCGGCAAGACTAAAGACGCGGCAAATTTTATTAAGAAACTAGGCGTTAGAGATGCGCTGATCGTTAAAAACGAGCTAGACGCACAAACTCTTTTGGCCTATAGAAATCTTAAGAATTGCTATGTTGTCGATGCAAGCGAGGTCAATGCTTACCTAATCGCAGTTTACGGCTCGGTCGTATTCGAAAAAGCGGCATTTGAATCAATAGTGAAAGAGGACTAAAATGGCAGATATAACAGATATCAAAACGATCCTTTATACGGAAAAGTCTCTCGGTCTTCAAGAAAACGGCGTGGTCGTTATCCAAACTAGCCCGTCGGTTACGAAAAACGGACTAAAGAGCGTTTTGAAGAACTATTTCGGGATCACTCCGCTAAAGATAAATTCTTTAAGACAGGACGGCAAGGTAAAAAGATTTAGAGGTAAAATGGGCGCTAGAAACGATGTGAAAAAATTCTACGTCAAGCTACCTGAGGGCGCAAGCCTAGAAAGCGTGGAGGCGTAAAATGGCGATTAAAACTTATAAACCGTATACTCCAAGTAGAAGATTTATGACCGGGCTTAGCAGCGAGGATATCACTGCAAAAGCTAGCGTTAGAGGCTTGCTTGTTAAAATTCCTGCCGCAGCCGGAAGGAACAATAACGGCCGCATTACTAGCCGCCATAAACAAACTGGAGCCGCTAAACTTTATAGAATTATCGATTTTAAGCGAAATAAATTCGGTGTTCCTGGCAAGGTTGAGGCGATCGAATACGATCCGAATCGCAACTGCCGTATCGCGCTGATCTCATACGCAGACGGCGAGAAGCGCTACATCATCAAGCCTAATGATCTTAAAGTGGGCGACGTGGTAGCCGCTGCCGAGGGCGGATTAGATATTAAGCCGGGCAACGCGATGAAGATGAAAAATATCCCTGTGGGAACTATCCTGCATAATATCGAGTTAAAACCGGGCAAAGGTGCTCAAATGGCGCGTAGCGCCGGAGGCTATGCTCAGCTTATGGGTAAAGAGGAAAAATACGTCATTTTACGTCTGCCTAGCGGCGAGATGAGAAGAGTGCTCGCAGAGTGCATGGCTAGTATCGGCGTAGTAGGTAACGAAGAGTGGGCAAACGTCGTCATCGGCAAAGCCGGACGCAATCGCCACAGAGGTATCCGTCCTCAAACCAGAGGTTCTGCAATGAACCCGGTTGATCACCCACACGGCGGTGGCGAGGGTAAGAAAAACTCCGGCCGCCATCCGGTAACTCCGTGGGGCAAACCGACGAAGGGCTATAAAACTCGCCATAAAAAAGCGAGCGATAAGCTTATAATTTCAAGAAGGAAAGGAAAATAAAAATGGCTAGATCGCTAAAAAAAGGTCCTTTCGTAGATGATCACGTAATGAAAAAAGTCGTTGCGGCAAAGAAAGCCGGCGATAACAAACCGATCAAGACTTGGTCGAGACGAAGCACGATCGTGCCTGAGATGATCGGACTTACGTTTAACGTTCATAACGGAAAGAATTTTATCCCGGTTTACGTCACCGAGCATCATATCGGTTATAAATTAGGCGAGTTCGCTCCTACGCGCACTTTCAAGGGCCACAAAGGCTCCGTGCAGAAAAAGATCGGCAAGTAAGGATAGAATATGAGTAAATCAACTATTAAATTTGTTCGCCTTTCGCCGACAAAAGCAAGACTTATCGCAAAACAAATTCAAGGCATGAATGCGGAATTTGCCCTTGCTACTTTGGAATTTACGCCTAATCGCGGTGCGAAATATATCGCGACGGCGATTTCAAGCGCGGTCGCAAACGGCGGCTTTGAGCCCGAAGAGGTCGTAGTTACCAGCTGCCGAGTGGATGCTGGTCCTGTGCTTAAGAGATTTCGTCCGCGCGCCAGAGGTACGGCTAGTCGTATCCGCAAACCTACTTCGCACATCATCGTCGAAGTAGCAAAACCAAGTAAGAAGGAAGCGTAAATGGGACAGAAAGTAAATCCGATCGGTTTAAGATTAGGAATTAATCGAAATTGGGAGTCTAGATGGTTTCCTTCTAAAGCGACGCTTTCCGAGAGTATCGGCGAGGATTATAAGATCCGCAAATTTTTAAAAGCTAAGCTTTACTATGCGGGAATTAGCCAAATTCTTATCGAAAGAACGGCTAAGAAAATTCGCGTAACGATCGTAGCCGCAAGACCGGGCATCATCATCGGCAAAAAAGGCGGCGAGGTTGAAAATTTAAGAAGCGAAGTCGTTAAGCTAGTCAATAAAGACATAGCCATCAATATCAAAGAGGAGCG
>CAURMQ010000143.1:0-4799 GCA_963525765.1 uncultured Campylobacter sp.
CAAATTCGTCAAATCTTTGGGCGCCTAGCTGCGCCGCGCGTTTTAAAATTTTTATCTCGTCTTCTGATTTTACTATGCGCGAAATTTGCGAAAAATTCGCCCGCGCCTTAAATCTTATCCCAAGCCCCTTGCTTAGGGCTTCCCACTCGCCCGCGCTAAAATCGTACGGGTTGTAGCTAAGCTCACGAGCGCCCGCCTTTCGCAAAAACAGCCGTGCGTCTTTTATCAAATTTCGCTCGACCTCGATCACTTCGGTGTCTTTGCAAAGTTCGCGCGCTTCAATGCTATAACGCGCATCGGTGAGGAAAAATTTGCGCCCCGCAAGACTCAAAAATATCGCGTTATCGCAGCTGTATCCGCACTCGTGGTAAACGGCATTTTCGTCCTTTAGGATAAAATTTTTCAACTTCGCCCTATCTTACTCCGCTTTTTCTCTCGCGGCTCTTAGAGCTTTTATCTGCTCGAAAATTTGTAAAATAGCGATCATAGCTAGGTGATAGCCCACAGGCCCAAAGCCCACGATCTGCCCCGCAGTCACCGGCGCTATGAGGCTTTTTTGGCGGAATTCTTCGCGGCGGTGGATGTTGCTGATATGCACCTCGATGACCGGGAGGCCGACGGCTGCGATAGCGTCGCGGATCGCGATAGATGTGTGCGTGTAGGCGGCTGGGTTTATGATGATGCCGTCAAATTCGCCGAAGCACTCTTGGATTTTATCCACTAGCTCACCCTCGAAATTGCTCTGAAAAAACTCGATCTCGATGCCGTTTTGCTCGGCAAAAAGCTTCATCTGCGCGTGGATATCCTCCATCTTCATCGAGCCGTAGATATCAGGCTCGCGCGTGCCCAACATGTTGATATTCGGGCCTTGGATGACCATTAGTTTAGATTTTGTTTCCATTTTTAGCCTTTTAAAAGATTTAAATTTAGCCTTGATTATACATTTTTTAAGCTAAATTTTCGCTACAATCACGAAAAACAGGAGCTTAAAAAATGATCATCGTTAAACCAAAATTTACAATGCTATGCGACGAAAATTTTACCGTTTTAGAGGATGCGGCGGTCGCTTTTGATGAACGTATCAAAGCCGTTGGCGAGGCCGAGCAGCTGCGAAAAAGATACGATGGCGCGCGGTTTTTTGAGTACCCGGACGCCGTTTTGGCGCCCGCTTTCATCAACCCGCACGTGCATCTGGAGTTTAGCGCAAACAAAACCAGCCTCGTTTACGGCGATTTTTTAGAGTGGCTAAGCTCGGTTATCGCCTCTCGCGGCGCGCTCTCACAGGCGGCAAACAACGCCGTCATCGCCGCTGCGATAAAAACCATGCAGCGTAGCGGCGTGGCTAGCTTCGCAGCGGTTTCTAGCTTTGGCGGAGATTTAGACGCCTGCGCGAACTGCGGCGGCAGAGTCGTGTTTTTTAACGAAATTTTAGGCACGAACGAAGCTGCGCTCGAGCAAAATTTGGCAAATTTTATCACTCGCTTTGAAGCGTCGCAAAAGCGCAAAAGTCCGCTTTTTACGCCCGCTGTTTCGGTGCACTCGCCCTACTCTACGCACCCTGATTTAGCTGCCGCGGCACTAAATTTAGCCCGCGAGCGGGACTTAGTCGTCTCAACGCATTTTATGGAAAGCCGTCACGAAAAAAACTGGCTAGAGGGCGGCACGGGCGGCTTTAAAGAGTGGCTGGGCAAATTTAAACCCGCTGCGCGCCCACTTTATACGCCAAGCTCGTTTGTGGCGATGTTTGCTGGCGTTCGCACGCTCTTTACGCACTGCGTTTGGGCGGATGATTTTTCGGGCTTTGACCGCGAGCTTCACAGTCTCACACACTGCGCGGTTTCAAACAGGCTGCTTAGCAAACGCACGCTAAATTTACGCGCCGCGCTGGATGCGGGAGTGAGCGTAAACATCGGCACGGACGGGCTTAGCTCAAATATGAGCTTAAATTTCCTTGACGAACTGCGGGCAAATTTGCTCATTCATGCAGATTTTGATCCGCTAGAGCTGGCTAAAATTTTACTCTTAGCCTCGACTAAAAACGCCGCAAGCGCGCTAAATTTAGAAGTAGGCGAGATAAAAGGGGGCAAGCTAGCCGACCTCGCGCTCTACGGCGGTTTTGCAGACGCTGACGCGACGCAGCTACCGCTCATGCTCATCTTGCACGCGAGGGGCTGCGAGCGGCTATTTGTTGGCGGCGCAGAGGTAAATTTAAAGCAAATTTAGCGACGATTTAAATTTGCCGCCCCGCCAGAGGCACGCCGCAAAGCGAATTTAAAGGAGAAAAAATGGAAACCAAAATCGGCGATCTCTTCGCTGTAAAGCTTAAGAGGCGGGACGCGTATTTTACCGCGCAGATCCTAAGCGCTCAGATGGGGCTCGTCGCGCTCGTTTTGGACGGCTTTACGAGCGTGCCGCCCAGCCTAAAAGAAGCGGCTAAGCTTAAGCCGTTTTACTTCGATCATCACTTTTGGGAGCGCGGAGAATTTTATCTCGGCACGGATGAAATTTTAGATGCCAAGCCCGTTTTCATCGGCAATGCCGCTTCGATTTGCGAGCCGTCCGAGTGCGTGAGCCTGCAAAGCATCGAACAGATCTACATGCAGCTTGCATGGAACGAGCTTCCCAAGGATATTCGCGCCAAATTTAAATCCGCTCGCAAGAAAAAACTTGAAATTTCGCAGCCCCAAAGCAGAGAATTCTACGCCGATTTAGCGCGTAAAAATCCGTTTTGCTACGAGATAAAAAGCAAAATTTGGGATGAAAATTTGAAAGATTTTTTAGGAGCGACGCCGATGATGACGCAGCTTGAGCTAAACTGCGTCGGCAAAAGCCTAGATATCTCGCGCACGCGCTTGCAGCAGCTCGTCTTGCACGCAAGCGGCACGGAGGAGATCACGCTAAACGGCTCGCTGTGGCGACTCGCGATAAATGGCGATACCTCGCGGCTAAAGAGCGTGCGCTGCCCCTTTGACGGTGAGCTTTTGAGTGTTCAGCTAGAGCTAAACGGCGGCGAGTTTTGCATTCGCGGGCTTGAGAAACTGCGCGATCTACGAATATTTTCGCAACGCGGCGAGTACATAGATCTTGCATGCGTTGCGGCGAGTTTTCCGAATTTGCGCGAAATTTTTATTAACGCACAGGGCGGCACGCTAAAAAACATCGACGCGCTTGCCAAATTTAAACACCTAAAAGACGTCTGGCTAAGCGACGTTTACGGATTTGAACGCTTTCCGACGAGGGCGCAACTACCGCATCTAAAGCGCCTTTGGCTCTGGTCAGCACCCAAAAGCGCCTGTGAGGCCGCTAGAGCGCAGTTTAAAGATATAGAAAACTTCGCAGTCAGACAACCGCGAAGCAAGCAGTGGCTAGCGGCAAATTTAAACAACCCGCTACGCGGCTGGGACGGCAGAGAGGGCGTGAGTGCGGCGACAGCCAAAAAAGCTATGAAAGCTTACATAGATGCGCATAAGAAGCTAAGCGCGCTCGAAGCAAAGCCCGCAAGAGACGAGCTCAAGACTGAGAAAACCGAAATTTTAAAAGAATTTATCGCCGTTTTCAACGCGATAGACGCCAAGCATAGCATCGACACTATGGAGCGCGAGGAGATTTGGGAGGCGTTTTGCAAGTTAGCCGAGCTTGCAGCAGTGGATGCAAAAGCCCAAGATGCAATTTGGGAAACAAATGCAGAATTCTAGCCCGTCACCGGCCTTACGTACGCTTTAAAGTAAGTTAAATCAAAACCGATTTTTACGCAAATTTAGATGTCGAGTTTAAGGCTAAATTTGCGCCTTTAAACTAATCTAAACAAACTGCGTCGCCAAATTTAACCAAACGACGAGTAAAATTTGACACACGCTAGAGAATAGCCACAAAATTTAACTCCACATCTCAAATCTGGCCCGCTAGCTAAATTTATAAATTTAAATGGTAAAATGCGCCCGAATTTCACGAAAACGACAAATTTAAAGGAAAAAAATGGGATTTTTAAGATTTATTTTTGCGCCGATTGCGGCGATTTTTAGGTTCATAAACACCTATTTTAAGGTTATGCTCTTTTTACTTATCGTGTTTTTGATATTTTTTAGCGGCAAAGGCGAGAGCGTAAATCCGCCCAACCTAACCCAGATCAACCTCTCAGGCGCGATCATGGACGCCGGCGAGGCGCTAGAAAAGATCGAAGCCGCGCGCAAGGACGCCAACATCAAAGGTGTGCTGCTCTACATCGATAGCCCGGGCGGCGCGTTGGCGCCTAGCGTCGAGCTGCACCTCGCGGTCAAAAATCTGCGCGCCAAAAAGCCAGTGGTCGCGTATGTGGGCGGGTCGATGACGAGCGGGAGCTACTACGCAGGCGCGGGCGCGGACAGGATTTTGGCAAATCCAGGCGCATTTATCGGATCGATCGGCGTGATAATGCAAGGCGCCGACGCTAGCGAGCTAGCGGCTAAAATCGGCGTCTCTCAGCAAGTCGTAAAGGCGGGCGAGTATAAAGAGGCGGGAACATTTCTGCGTCCGTGGAGCAAAATCGAGCGCGAGCAGCTACAAGAGCTCGTAAACGCCAGTTACGAGATGTTCGTAAGCGACGTGGCGGCCGATAGAAACCTAGACGCAAACAAAAGCAAAGAGTGGGCAAACGCGCGGGTATTTCTCGCTCGCGATGCCGCAAAACTCGGGCTCATCGACGAGGTGAGCGATTATTATTCCGCGCGCGCCGAGCTAGAAAAGCTAAGCGGCGTGACCGAGCCCGTCTGGGAAAAGCCGTCCGTCTACGAAAAAGCGATGCAAAAATTTATAAATCAAGG
>CAURMQ010000144.1:0-4791 GCA_963525765.1 uncultured Campylobacter sp.
AAGGAGAGAAGATGACAGATTTTAGTTTTTGCAACCCCGTGAGGATAGAATTCGGCAAGGGTAAAGAAAAGCATATCGGGCAGTATATGAAGGAAGCGGGCGCGAAAAAAGCTCTCGTACTATACGGCAGCGAGCGCGTGCAAAAGAGCGGTCTGATGGGCGTCGTGGAGAGCAGCTTAAAGGCAAGCGGTATAGAATTTACGCAGCTTGGCGGCATAAAATCAAATCCCGTGTTAAGCAAGGTAAACGAAGCGATCAAGCTCGCTAAAGAATTTGGCGCCGATAGCGTGCTTGCTGTGGGCGGCGGAAGCGTACTGGACTCGGCGAAAGCCGTAGCCGCGGGCGCCTGCTACGAGGGCGATGTGTGGGATTTTTTCACCGGTAA
This sequence comes from uncultured Campylobacter sp., assembly GCA_963525765.1. GTDB lineage: Bacteria > Campylobacterota > Campylobacteria > Campylobacterales > Campylobacteraceae > Campylobacter_B. Next base: position 386 of record CAURMQ010000144.1, read on the forward strand.
AAGTCCGAGCGTTGCGCTTAAAATTTTTGACATCATCACCCTTGCCGCGACGGGCTCGGAGATGAACTGCGGCGGCGTGGTGACCAAAGAGCAGACCAAACAAAAATACGCGATCAGCGCGCCGTGTCTATACCCGAAAGTCTCGGTCATAAACCCGCAGCTGCAAGCAACCGTCAGCCGCGAGTATCTCGTATATAGCGCGAGCGACATCATCGCGCACAGCATCGAGGGGTATTTTACCGCTAGCGTCCATCCAGACATCGTTCGAGCCTATATCGAAGCAAACATCAAAACCGTCATACGCACGACTGAAGCTCTGCTCGCAGATCCGAGCGATTACGACGCGCGCGCCGAGTTTGCGTGGGCTGCGACGATGGCGCTAAACGGGCTAACTTACGTGGGCGTGGGCGGCTTCGGCTATCCGAATCATATGATCGAGCACGCGATGAGCGCGGTCGTAGACTGCGCGCACGGAGCCGGTCTTAGCGTGGTAATGCCTGCGTGGATGAGGTGGTATAAAGATAGGAATTTAAGCGCGTTTGAACGTTTCGCGCGTGAAATTTTCGGTCTTAAAAGCGCAGATGAGGGCACAGCGGCGCTTAAGGCGTGGTTTGATAAGATCGGCACGCCTACTAGCCTCGCACAGCTTGGTATCGAAGGCAAGACGCTAGACGAGGTCATAGATGTAGCCGCGACAAACGCCAAAGCGTGGAATATGGCGGAGCTCTACAGCCGCGAAAATATCGCTAAAATTCTTGAGCTGGCAAGATAAGACGTGACTGCTCAGATAAAATTTTAAATTTAAAGAGGAGATCGCCTTCTCAAAAGAACAAGCAATAGTGTGGGCGCACTAGAAATCGCTCCTCCCAAAAAATAAGCGGCGCCGTGGAGCGAGATGATCTTCCGTTTCCTCTAAATCCGTGGCTTTTGCCGCGAGAGGGCAGCAGCGATAGGATGAAAATTTAGAATTCTTTTGACGATTCTATGTGCTTTAAATTTTAACACGGCAAAGGAGTAAACGATGGTAAGCTTTAACAAACTCCCGCACGCGGCAAAGCTAAACGGGGCGCTGGATGGTAAACGCTTAGCGCTCGTTAGCGTTGCGGCTTACACGGCGGCAGGCGATGCGAGTAAGCTAAAAGGTGTGCTAGAAAATGCTCTCAAAGCGGGGCTCAGCGCGAACGAGATAAGGGAAGCGCTATCGCACCAAAGCGCCTATATCGGCTTTCCGATGGGGCTAAACGGGCTTATTCTTTTTAACGACCTTGTAAAAGAGCGCGAGGCGGCGGGTATTAAAGATGAAGTGGGCAAGGACGCGAGCCCGGTTGCTGTGGACAGCGATTTTTACGAGCTTGGCGAGCAGACGCAAAAATATATTTTCGGGCGCGATTATTCCGGCACCGTGTTGTTTGGTGCACCTGCGGTCGATTACGGGCTGAAGGCTTATCTTTTCGGCTATCTTTTTAGCAGGGATAATCTAGGCTTTTTAGAGCGCGAGATCATCACCGTATCGACGTTAGCAGCGCTAGATAACGTAAATATGCAGGTAAAATCGCACCTTAGCGGCGCTAGAAATTTAGGCGTCACAGACGAGCAATTCGAGAGAATTTTTAAAATTTTAGGTGAATGCGTAGGCGAAGCAAAGGCGCAAAACGCAATGGAAGTCCTAAAAAGCATTTAGCGACCTCTTTTATGCGGCGTTTTATCTTATGACACTTCGCCTCGAAATTTAGCGGTCAAATTTTGGCAAGAACAGATGAGATGAAAGAGAAAGGAAAGCAAAATGAAAGAACTAAGCAAAATAATGGCTGGAGCGCTTGCTATGTGCTCCTTTGCGGCTGGTCAAAGCGCGGCGGCAAATATCAAATTTGAGCCGCAAAAGACGCTCGTAGTCTATTTCTCCGCAGGCGGCAATACGGCCAGAGCGGCAAATTTAATAGCACAAAATTTAGGTGCCGAGATAGTCGAACTAAAGCCCGTGCAGCCCTACACAAACGCGGATCTAAACTACAACGATCCAAAAAGTCGCGTTAGCCGCGAGCATGATGATACGTCGCTTAGGAAAGTGTCTTTAGCTAACGCCAAAATCGAAGGCTAGGAGAACTACGATGTCGTTTTCGTAGGTTATCCGATCTGGTGGTATGATGCGGCGTGGCCGATCTTTGAGTTTATAAAGAACAACGATTTTAGCGGTAAAAAGGTGATCCCGTTTTGTACCGTCTATAGCTCGGGGCTCGGAAATAGCGATAAAAATTTAGCCCAAATGGCCGGAAGCGGCGAGTGGCTAGCGGGGAAGTGCTTCGGCGAGAGAGCAAGCGAAAAAGAGATAAAAGAGTGGCTTACGAAATTTTAGGCGACTTTTGCACTTTGGCTTTAAATTTGTGATTAAATTTAAAGCGAGCATAATGAAAGATAAAAATAAACGCTAAATTCTTAAAATTTTGAGTTTAGCGGCGATGGCGTGGGCATTAAATTTAAGCGCGCAAGAGAGCATTGCAAAAAATATAAACAAAGGAGAAAAGATGCAGGAAAAGCAAGTTTTGGTTAAAAAGGAAAATCTCGCCGTTTATGATAAGGCGAACGATAAAATTTTTGCAGGCGGACTGCCTAAAGTCACGCTGCTTTTTGGCGCGATGTCTTATACAAATGTAGCGGCTGCGCTGGTGCATTTTCCACGCGGAGTACGCACGGCATGGCACACGCATCCTGCGGAGCAAAATTTAATCGTAACGAAGGGCAAAATTTACACCGGTACGGCGGACGGCATCGTGCAAATCGCCAGCCCCGGCGACGTAGTGCTCTGCCCGCCTGGCGTCAAGCATTGGCACGGAGCCGGACTGCACGAAGACGGTGAGCACATCGCGGTAACCTTTGAAAAGGAGGGTAAAAGCGTAACGTGGCTGGAGCGTCTAAGCGAGGACGAATATAAAAACCTCATCGAAAAAGCGGACGCAAAGGATGCGGAGTAGTATCCCCCGGGTAGAATTTACGGCAGTTGCAGGTAAATTTTTTGCGTGCCGTTAGGCGCATTTAAATTTATCCCTCGACGCTGAGCAGATCGCCGAAAATTTCTTTACAATACTGCATGAAGCGTTTGGGAATTTTAACGCCGCTGATATCCACGGCGATGACGCTATCTTGGACTTCAAAAACGATAAGCTCGCTAGTGATTTTCACAGCCTTGCAGCCGTTATAGCATACGTCGCCATTGCACTCTGCATATAAGCCGTTGTGCGGCGCGTCTGCGTCCTCGTACCGCCCGAGCTTGATCGGTCTTTGAAAAAGCAGATAGTTCTTATAGTCGTACTTGTCGTCCGCAAGGCCTATCATATAATAATTCTCGGCGCTGTTTTTGGAAGCTGCCGCAATACCTGCTTTAAAATTTAGTCTAAACATAAATTCTGCTTTGGCAGAAAGCGGCAAATTTTACCGCTTCAAAATTTACACGAGCTGCACGCCCCTGCCTTTTACGACCTCGCCGATGACGTAGCCGTCGGTATTTGCTAGCACGAAGTCCGCGTTTTCTTTCGGCACTACGACGATCATACCTACGCCCATATTAAACGTCCTCATCATTTCGGCGGGCTCGACCTTTTGCGCGATGATTTTAAAGATCTCAGGCGTGCGGATCGCGGCATACTCGATCTTCGCACCCAGCCCCTCAGGGAAGACGCGCGGCAGATTTTCCACGATGCCGCCGCCCGTGATGTGCGCGAGCGCGTGGATCTTGTCTTTTAAATTTAAAAAGTCTCCGACGTAGATCCTGGTCGGCTCCAAAAGCACATCGATGAGCGCGCGACCGTCCACTTTATCGTCAAATTTTAGCCCAAGCTCGGCAACCACTTTTCGCGCGAGCGAGAAGCCGTTTGAGTGCAAGCCGCTGCTAGGAAGCGCGATGAGTACGTCGCCCTCGCGGACGAATTTTGAGCGGTCGATCTCGTCCTCCTCGGCGATGCCCACGGCAAAGCCTGCAAGGTCGAAGTCGCCTTTTTCATACATCGAGGGCATCTCCGCCGTTTCGCCGCCGATCAGTGCACAGCGGGCGAGCTTGCAGCCCTCGGCGATGCTTTTTACGACTTCTTTTGCATCGCTGATCTCAAGCTTCGCCGTCGCGTAGTAGTCGAGGAAAAACAGCGGCTTGGCGAAGTTGCAGATGAGATCATTCACGCACATTGCGACGAGGTCTTGACCCACGCCGTCAAATTTGCGCGCGTCTATCGCGAGTCGTAGCTTTGTGCCCACGCCGTCGGTGGCACCGAGGATCGCGGGCTTTTTGTAGCCTGCAGGTAGCCTCACCGCACCCGAAAACGAGCCGATTCCGCCCAAAACGTGTGGGGTTTGCGTCGCTTTAACGAACGGTTTTATCGCGTTTACGAAGTCATTTCCCGCGTCTATATCGACGCCTG
>CAURMQ010000145.1:0-4783 GCA_963525765.1 uncultured Campylobacter sp.
AGGAGGTCTTTAAAAACCGCATGGCGGTATTTTCAGAGCCGATCGAGGATATCCGTAAATTTTACGGCGACGCGGGCGTATTTTACAGCGTAAACGGCGAGCGCACGGTCGAGGAGATCGTAGCGGACATAAACGCTATAATCGCCGCGCAGATCGAAAAACTGGGCTAGCGCGCTTGGATAGCGGCTTAAATTTTAAGCGCACCCAGCTTCTTTTTTGCATCGCAAGCGGCGCAGATCGTGCTTAAATTTAATGCACCTCCGAAGCGAGCGCGCTTTTAAATTTATAGCTTGCCGTTGCGCGAGATAATTAAAATTTAAGCGTAAATTTAAGCGGCTCGCTGTGTAAATTTAAATGCGAGCATCAAATGCAAGCAGCTCTTAAATTGATGAAATTTCAGATTTGTTTGCGGATACAGAGATTAAAATTTAAGGATAGATATGGTTAGAAAATTTTTACTTAGCATGGCTTTATGTGCGGCTGCATTCGGCGCGGGCGGGTTTGTGCCAAGCGGCTCCGCGGCGCAAACTCAACCGTCAAGCGTCAAAGAAGCGCTTAAATTAAGAGATGATTCTTTTGTCACGATCGACGGCAGGATAAAATCTCAACTCAGACACGAGCATTATAGATTTGTGGATCAAAACGGCGATAGCATCGAGGTCGAGATCGACGATGACGTTTGGCGCGGCGTGAGCGTGGATGAAAATACGCTCGTGCGAATTAGCGGCGAGATCGACAAAGATTTTACCAAAACGACGATAGACGTGAAAAATATCAAAATTTTAAATTCTAAATAAAGGAAAACTATGGATCTTTCAAAGATAAAAGTGGGCTCAAACCCCGATAAAATCAACGCAGTGATCGAGATCCCTTACGGCTCGAATATCAAATACGAGATCGACAAAGCAAGCGGTGCGCTTTGCGTCGATCGCGTGCTATACGGCGCGATGTTTTACCCCGCAAACTACGGCTTTGTGCCCAACACCTTAGCCGACGACGACGATCCTGCGGATGTTTTGGTGCTAAACGAATACCCGCTTGCCGCAGGCAGCGTGATCCCGTGCCGCCTAATCGGCGTTTTGATGATGGAGGACGAAAGCGGAATGGACGAGAAGCTGCTTGCCGTGCCGGTTAGCAAGATCGATCCGCGATATGAAGGTATCAAAGGGGTCTCCGATCTGCCTAAAGCGACGCTGGATAAGATCAAAAATTTCTTCGAAACCTACAAGCTTTTAGAGCCGAATAAATGGGTCAAAGTGAAGGATTTCGCAAGCGCCGCGGAAGCGGAGAAAATCCTAGACAAAGCGATCAAGGCGTATAAATAATCCTTTCTTGCGCGCTCGGCGCTAAAATTTAATCAAAATTTGACCGATCCGCTCGGTCAAATTTATCGTTAAATTTTAATTCTATAAATTTTCAAATTTTCAAATATTTTAAATTCCGCGCAAATTTTACCTGAAGCCTGCGCTTGGTTTTTATCACTCGTTTTTCGGCGGCTAAGTAGTCTGGATTATTTAAATAAAATTTTTTAAAACTACATTGCGCGAAATGGCGCGACGGAGATCGGAGCCTTATACGTTAGTAACGGAGAAATTCCGCGAGCTAAAGGCTTCATATAGATCGCAGTTAAAATTTCAAAATTCGCTATCTTGATTTTGAAAGAGATCGCGGGCGTCATTGCAAAATTACGAAGCCGATGTCATCACGGACAGGAGCCTTTGGTCTGCCACGTCACGTAAAATTTGAAATTTACACGCTGCATAAAATTCGGAAATCTAAATGATGCCAAATGATTTACTATTGCCATCTTTTTAAATTTAGTAATAAATCTATAAATTTTGATTCCAAAGGCTTTTGCTTTAATAAGATGCCAAACACCTGATTAAATTTTAAAACTGAAACTCCCATGTGAGTTTATAGTTCCTACCCGGCGAGTAAAAGCGGTTGATACCAAGCCCTGTTTCTTGATCTATCAGATTGCTAGTTCCAAAAGGCCTTATTGATCTGGCGCTTTCCCAAGTGATATATTTGCGATCGGTTATATTATACGCGCCTGCACGAAGAGTTAGATATTTGATCGGCTTTACATATGTTACGAAGTCTATCGTGGTATATCCGCCGCTTCTCCATTCCACTTCGCTATTGCTTACAGGTTTGCCGTTTACGATTTTGCCGCTTCGCGCTTGCTCATACCAATACATATTATAGGTGTCGTCTCCTTTTTTTGCAGCTACCGCAGTTACAAATAGATCCGCGCCGAATTTATCGCCTGGGCTTTGGTAGCTTACACTATAAACCGCCGTTCTAGGCTGGATCGCATTCATCGGAGTATCTATTTTGCCATTACCTATGTCCATTCTACCCTTTTGGATACTTAGCTTATATCCAATGCTAAAACCCTGCAATGGCTGCCAAATTTGATCCAAAGCCAGTCTCGAATCTATCTCTATTCCTCTTACTCTTGCTTTTGGACGATTTACGTTTTGATACACAGAGGTAGGCATTGTACTTCCGCCGTTTCCGTAAGGAAGCTGGAATTCCCCCCTATATTGTAAATCTATAAAATTCCTATAATCAGTTTGGAATAAATTTAATGTAACGAAGCTTGGCGAATTATGAAACGTAAAGGCAATCTCTTTAGTCTTTGCCGTTTCTTTTTTCAAATCCAAATTCGGATATATCGAAAAATCCGGATGTTGGAAAGTGAAGTAAATTTCGTCCGAAGTAGGCGCCCTAAATCCATTTGCATATTTAAGCTGAAGCCTGAAAAAATCAAGTGGATCGATGCTTGTAGATAAAGAATATGAATTTGCCGAATATTTTCTCTTCTGAGAAGCTAAATATACGGCGTTGGCTTCTGCATTTGCATTCTTATGCGCCTTTATCTCATCACTAGACGGCGTACCAGGAAGTGGAGTATAAGGAACAAACATTCCGATAAATAGATCAGTTGGAATTTTTGGCGTAACGCCTGGGGTATATGATGGATTGTGTTTAACCTTATCATACCTATAATTAAGATCAAAGGCTAAAACATCGTTTATACGAAAGTCATCTCCCACATAAAGCGCTCCGGTTTTAGTCTCGACCGGAATAAGAAAACTAAACGGTTCATCTGCGTGGCCGCAAGAATTATTATAAGAAGAAGCGTTGGTGTATGATTGGCATTTTTCTGGATACCAAGTGCCTAATATGGGAAACTCAGGATTCGTATTTCTAACTCCGGCAAAATATTTAGCCCACCATTGCTTATTTTGAGGAGAATAACCCGCTTTATTTATCATACTTTTATCGCTTTTGCTATAGAGTCCGCCATAGCTTAGAGAGTGTTCTGTGCTTTTTATCTGAAAATCTTTTGTAAGATCGAGATTAAACTGCTTAGTATCGGTATTTAAATCTCTATCCTTCCAGTTATTTTCTACGTATCCGTTTTCACTAGGTAAAAGTACCTCATCCGAGCCAACGGGTGATAATTTGCCGTAATTGCCTTTGCTATAAGGTGTAGTTATTTTGTTTATGGAATATGTTTTATATGTGCCGCTATCGGTATCAAAAAGAGTCATGCCTTTAGAACAATCATATTCATCACAATTTACGTAAACATCATCATTAGGTTTATAACTACTATACGCGTCCGTATTTAATATATGAGGTTCATTTTTTGGATTATCCGGATCTGAAAAATCAAATTGACTATCTACTAATGTAGGCATAAATCCCCACTTTAGCCATGTCTTTACTTCTCCTCCGTATTTATCTACCATTTTTCCGTTTTCGTTTATATGTAGACCGGACGGATTTGAAATACCTGCGCAGTTATCGCCCTCGCAATATTCGTCCGTTCTTGCCTTTAGTTTAATGCGCTGCTTGTTGTAGCTAAATTTCAGGCTATCCCATAAAGGCGTTTCGTCGAAATTTTCGTAAGAAAACGAGTAATTCTTTCTTTCGCTTCTATCGTTAGTGTGTCGTATATCGTTAGTCAATGCTCCCCAAGGGGTTTGCGTATTATAAAGAGCAAATTGATTCGACCAGTCTATTCCCTCTGATTTTATATTAGACTTATCGTATCCTAGGCTAAATCTATCGGTATCGGTGGGTTGAAAACCAAATTTGACAAGGGTGCTTTTCTTGTAAATTCTATACGGATCTGGCTTTTCCCTAACTTTTCTGATGACGGTTGGGTCATAGTCTTTATAACCCCAGTTTTTTAGTTCATGTCCTTCTCTATCAGTATGAATAGCCAAAAGATCAAACCACTTAAACCGAACTGCAGCTGCGTGGCTTTGCCAGTTTTGTCTATCCGCACTTTGATATCCGCGCTTAAATCCGTAATACCAATCCTTCTCCGTTAGATAATCTCTCGCATCCTTTGTCTCAAACGCTACTGAGCCACCTAGCGCGCCCGAGCCTCTTTTTACCGAATCTGCACCTTTAGTGATATCTACTTGTCTTACGTTTTCAACCTCAACGCCGTTTCTAGTGTTATTAAAGTTTCCATATCCTTCAAATAGATCTTTAAAACCTTGCGAGCTTAGTGTTTCTGCTTGGCGAAGTCCATCAATACTTATATCTACACGGTTTTCATCTACTCCGCGGATCGAATAACCACTAGCACCGAATCTTCCGCTTTCGACAACTGAAACGCCGGTTTCGTGACGAACCATATCTCTACTATCGCTAACTTGCTCTTTGGCGAGTTGCTTGGCGCTCTTTTTCGTTTCGCCGACTTTTTTAGTAAGCGGGTCGCTTTCTACGTTTCCCGTAACATTGATCTGCCCCAAAT
>CAURMQ010000146.1:0-4777 GCA_963525765.1 uncultured Campylobacter sp.
GCATCAAAAAACACCGCGAGCTTTGGGGCGAGGAAAAGGCGATGTATGAGATGTTTGGCGGGAAAATTTAAGCGGCGTGAGGTTGGAGCTTTTCCGTTTTGTTTTAGCGCTCGTGAAATTTTGTAAAATTCAGCATTGTTTTTAAATTTTATCGGAATTCCGCGCAGTCTGCTTGGAATTTTACGCGAGTTTTGCGCCGCTGAATTCTTACTATCGTTCCGCCTTCGCACTGCAGGCGAAATAAACGACACGCTCTGCAGAGTTAAAATTTAGAATTTTAAATTCCGCGCCTAGAAATTGTGGAATTTCAAAATCCCGTTAGCTGTATTCGCGGCTAAGCATTAAAATTTCTTAGCAATGGAATTTTAAAATTTCACGCTGCGCCGCCAGGTAAAGCCCTACCTGTAAATTTCAAAATTTCAAGGCGCAAATTTTTGCGCTCTGTTTCGCCGGGTATGCCGCGCTAGATGGTTCGCAGTAAAAATTTGAAGAAATAATATTAGTGCCGCGCGAATAAAATTCTAAAGCAAAATAAAGCTTATCCGCACCGCGCAGAATTACTCCAGCCCTAAAAACGCGCCGCTTTCAAATCCGAAATAGATCCTCTCGCCCGCGCTCCAGCGCGGCTCATCCTGCGCCGTGACGCATTTTAGCAGCACGTCGCCTGCTTTGATCTTGATGAGTAGCGAGGAGCCGTACTGAAGCGAAACCGAGTGCAAAATCCCCGCGAAGCAGCGCTCAAACGGGCTTTGAGATAATAAAATTTTACTCGGATTTATCGCGATTTTGCGAGCCCGTGCGAGCCCGTCTTCAAGGCGCAGCGAAATTTCATCCGAAAATTTTAAAATCCCGTTTTGCACGTCAAAGATATTTTTGTATTCAAATTCGCATATCTTGCCGCGATGCAGAAATACGCTTCTTTGCGCGATCGCGCTGAGCCATTTCTCGTCGTGGCTGGCGATGATAAAGCCGCAGCCGTAGCGGCTTCGCATAAATAAAATCGCGCGCGCAAAGAGCTTGGAAGCGGCAAGATCGAGGCTGTTGGTCGGCTCGTCGAGCAGATAGAGCTTCGCGCGCTGCGCCAGAGCGAGCGCAAACGCGATGCGCTGCGTCTGCCCCGAGCTAAGCTCGAAATGCTTCTTTGATAAAAAACTTCTATCAAGCCCCGTTAGGGCGAGCGCCTCATCAACCCGCTCGTCAAATTCTGCAAGCGCGCCGCGACTTTTGAGCGCAAATTTAAAATTTTGCTCCACGCTGCGTTTTAAAAGCACGGGCTCGGGCAGTAGCAAGCAGGTCTGCCGCAGCGTCTGCAAAGAGGGCGCCCGCTGCCCCCAAAGCTCCACGCTACCGCCGCTTGGACGCTGTAAAAAAGCCAAAATCCGCAGCAACGTGGATTTTCCGCTGCCGTTGGAGCCCAAAAGCGCCGTGATGCCGCTCGTATTTAGATCGAGGCTAGGAATATTTAGAATTTCGCTCCGTCCGTAGTGCAGCACTAGATCCCGCACCGAAATTTGCTCGCTATGGGATACAGATCGCGCGGCGGTGGAATTCTCATTTGCAAAATTCTTTCTCGCAGAATTCTCACTCGCGAAATTCTCGCTCTTGGAATTTTTACCCGCAGAATTTGCGCTAATGGAATTCTCGGTTGCAGAATTTTTACTCTTATAATTTGCCGCAGTGGAATTTTTATTCGCAGAATTCTCGGCGGCGAAATTTACGCGCGTAGAATTTATGTCCGTAGTATTCTCCGGAGCGGAATTTGCGTCCGTGAAATTTTCGCTCATAGAATTTTCACGCTCCCGCTCCGCCCGATTTTTGTCCGTGAAATTTTTGCTCGGATGCGTTAGCTTATCTGCATTCATCGATCCAGCCTTTTTAGCGCGTGGATGGCTAAATTTACCGCGAACGCTATTAAAATCAGCACCAGCGCGAGCGCTATACCCATCGCAAACTCGCCCTTGTTGGTCTCAAGCGAGATCGCCGTGGTGATCGTGCGGGTGAAATATTTGATATTGCCGCCGATCATCATCGCTACGCCCACCTCCGCGACGATCCGCCCGTAGGCGGTGGCGATGACGACGAGTAGGGCGTAGCGCAGCTCGTAAAGCACGCAAAGAATTAAATTTAGCGGGCTTAGGCGGTAGTTCATAATGTTTAGATAGTGCTTCTTATCCATATTTTCGATGACGCTGGCGCTTAGCGAGACGATGATAGGAAGCGCCAGCACAAACTGCCCGAGCATCACGGCTTTGAGCGTAAAAAGCAGCCCCAGCTCGCCCAGAGGGCCGTTTCTGGAGATGAAAGCGTAAAGGATCAGTCCTATCGCTACAGTGGGCATTGCAAGCGCTACGTCGCTTAAAAGTCTAAGCGTTCTGCGAGCGCGAAATTCGTAAAATCCGAGGATAAATCCTATCGGAAAGCCGATTATAATCGCAAAAAGTATCGAGATGCTCGAAGTATAAAGCGTCGCTTTAATCGCTGAAAAGGTCTCCGCATCTCCGCTAAAAAGCAGTCCGAATGCGCTTAAAATTCCTTCTAAAATAAAGTCCAAGATCGCGTCCTAAATATTCTATTTTGGCATATTTCTAAGCCAAATTTATATGCTATAATAGCACATTTTTAAAGGAGATAACATGAAAAAAATATTTTTTGTTTCGCTCGCTCTTAGTGCGAGCCTTTTTGCCGCTGATAACGATTTGGTGATGGCAACTACAACGAGCACCGATAATACGGGCTTGCTAGATGCGATCTATCCTGCGTATAAGGCGGAAACCGGCGTCGATATCAAATGGACGGCGGTAGGTACGGGTGCTGCTCTAAAGCTTGGCGAGAACTGCGATGCGGACATACTTTTCGTGCATTCGCCGAAGGTCGAGAAAGAATTTGTAGAAAAAGGCTTCGGCATTGATCGCACGCCCGTGATGTATAATGATTTTATCCTCATCGCCGATAAATCGATCGCGCCTAAATTTAAAGGCAAGGACCTTAAGGGCTCGTTTGAACTAATCAAGGCGGAAAAGATTAAATTTTTCTCTCGCGGCGATAAATCTGGCACCGATAACAAAGAGAAAGGAATTTGGAAAAAGGTCGATGGCGCCGTACCTGAAAATGAGGCGTGGTATAATCAAACCGGTCAAGGTATGATCGCTACGATCAACGCAGCCGCCGAACAAAAGGGCGTGACCTTCACTGATCGCGGCACCTACATCAAATACGAGGACAATAAAAAGGGCAACCCCGATATGGTCATCATCAACGAAGGCGATAACGATCTGAAGAATTTTTACTCCGTAATCGCGGTCAATCCGAAGCACTGCCCAAAAGCCGACTACGAAAACGCACAGCGCTTCATCAAATGGATCACTAGCGAGAAGGGGCAGAAGTTCGTAGGCGATTTCAAGCTGCTAGATAAGCCGCTTTTCACCCCCGATGCGAATACTCGCAAGAACTAGCTTTAGCTAAATAGAGCTAAATTTAAAGCCCAAAGGCGAATCGCCGTCTTTGGGCTTTTGCTTTTTCATAAATCAATCTGCGCGCCTTTAAATTTAGCTATTTTGCTTCTAAAATTTAACCGGCGCTTTTTACCGCGTCTTTTTACGATACATTTTTTACTTTCTAGCCATACGTTTAAATTTATCGCAGCTTCGTTTGTAGGCGATAGGCTTAAAATTTCAGCTATATTTGAGATCGGCGCGAAGAAATTTCGATCGCGTTTGGATATACTCTAATGTCTAGCGATATTTATACAGCGCAAAATTTAGTAGTATTTATGTGTGACTCAAAAATTTTAGTTTGTTATGAATTTAATTTGAAGTTGCGGTTAAGCTTGGGCGTATGAAAAACGCCCAAGCTTGTGAAGCTATGAAATTTTATGCGCGGTTTGTGGAACTGCTTCTGCCGCGCGCTGGTAAAACTACCTTTCAAGCGCAGGCAAAACTACCGGGCGCGCGGTTATAAAATTTCACTTTGCGGCGGGTTACTCGACTTCGGCGTCGATGACGTCGTCGTCTTTTTTACCGCCGTTTGCACCGCTGCTTTGCGATCCGCCTTGCGCACCTTGATTTGCGCTGGCAGCCTTGTATAGATCCTCGGCGACCTTGCTTAGGGCTTCTACTTTAGAGTTTATCGCTTCCTTGCTCGCGTTTTCATCCTTTAGCACGGCTTTTAGATCATTTAGCGCGCCCTCGATCTTAGCACGTAGATCGCCCGGCACCTTCTCGCCCATCTCGCTTAGGCTCTTTTCGGTTTGATGTGCGATGCTGTCGGCTTGGTTGCGCGCTTCGACGGTCTCTTTGCGCTTGTTGTCTTCCTCTTTGTGAAGCTCGGCGTCCTTTACCATCTTATCGATCTCGGCATCGCTTAAACCGCTTGAGCCGGTGATGCGGATGTCGGTTGCTTTGCCGGTAGCCTTGTCTTTTGCTGAAACGGTTAAAATTCCGTTCGCGTCGATGTTAAATTCCACCTCGATCTGCGGCACGCCGCGAGGAGCTGGCATGATGCCCTCTAAATTGAAATTTCCTAGCGATTTGTTGTCTTTCGCAAACTCGCGCTCGCCCTGCAAGACGTTGATCGTAACGGCGCTTTGGTTATCCTCTGCAGTCGAGAAGATTTGAGATTTTTTCGTAGGTATCGTAGTTCCCTTTTCGATGATCTTGGTCATCACGCCACCTAGGGTTTCAATGCCGAGGCTTAGCGGAGTGACGTCGAGTAGTAGCACGTCTTTTACGTCGCCTTTGATGACCGCGCCTTGGATTGCAGCGCCGATTGCTACGACTTC
>CAURMQ010000147.1:0-4728 GCA_963525765.1 uncultured Campylobacter sp.
TCAAAGTAAAAAATTTCCTCAAAATGCACGAAAAAATCCTCGCCTTTGAAGGTAGAATTTTTAAAATTTCGCGCGATTGCCGCCGCGTCAAATTTTAAAAATTCCATCTCAAACTGCTGCGGCTCGCCCCGGCCCGCGGTTTTGTTCTCGTAGATCAGATCGTAGATATCTTTATCCATTTTGCGCCATCTATCCTCGTATTTGCTCGCTACGGCGGCGTCTCGGTTTTTGAAGTGCGAAATTTCGCCCGCTTTGCGCTGCACGTAGGGCGAGAGCTTTTGCATCGCGTAGAGGAAGTACTCCTCGCTGTCGGTGCGAAGCTCGAAGCGACCGCCGAGCTCGAGCGTGCGTGCGATCTGCGAGGCGAACTCGTCGCTTATGACGCGGCGGTGCGGCGCGTCGTCCCACGGCACGGGGAAGTGCAAAAATACGCGCTGCAAGCAGCCCGCGGGAAGCAGGCTCAGTAAAACCCGCGCGTCGGTGGCTATGAGAGCGATGTTTTGCAGCCCTTCGCGGATCGCTAGTTTTGCGACCTGTTCGATCGCGGGCTTATAAATTTCGATACCGATTAGCAGCGCGTCTTGATTTGAGCGTGCTTGATGAAGCAGGTGTCTGCCCGAGCCGAAGCCGATCTCGATGAAAATTTTATTAAATTTAGAGCTTTTTACGAGGGATAAAATTTCATTCTCGTCCAAAATCAGCGGCGTTTTTTCGGTAAGCGAGCTGTCTTTGTAAGCAAACGCCTGCGAGATTATCGGCCCGCAGAAGCGCTCTTTAAAAATTTCGAGCGCTCGCTGCAGATGGCCGATCTTGGCGGGCTTGGTGATCTTTTCGCCCTTTACTATCACTTTACCGCCGCCGGGCTTAACGATGATAAAAAACTCGCTATCAAAGCTCTTAGTTCGCACGAGCGTTAAATTTCTGCCGCGCGCCGTTTCTAAAAATTCGGTCTCGCCGAGCTTAATTGGCAGCGGCGGCAGGCTCACACTTTGGGTTATGAAATTTGGCAAACTTTATTCTGCCTGCGCTGCGGCAATGACTGGACTAGGCTTGGACAGCTCTCCGTTTTCGGTTTTGACGGTAATACGGTATTCATATCCTTCTCCATAATCGATATTGTCGATATACTCAGCGCTAAGTCTGCCGCGAACCTCTTTAATTGTGCTCCACGACTCGCCTCCCTTAGGACGGCGCTCGATTAGATAGGAGCTTACGCGAAGATCTGGATGCGGGCGCCAGATGATCTTAACGCGGCCCGGAAGTCCGTAGATCGCCTGCGCAAACGGCACGGACTCTAGCATTTTCGCGGTACTTGCGATAGCGACCGGAGAAGGAGCCGAAACGCCCTTGGCGCCGTATGTGCGCACCGTGTATTTATACGAAGTGCCCGGCTGCAGCCTCGTATCTACGTAGTGAGTGGAGTATGGATCTGTGATGGTGGCGATCTTTTTGGCTTCGCCGCCGCTTGCAGGCGCGCGATAAACGATAAAGCCCAATACGGCGGTATTTGAGTCGTATCTAGGCCACTCAAGCCCGATCTCATCGTCGCTCGTGATCGTCCTAATGCCCTCTACGCGCGGAAGGCTCTCGTCGCTTGCGCTAGGCGCGCTAGACGTAGCGCAGCCAGCCGCTAGTATCGCTAAAGTAGCGCTCAACGTTAGTCGGTAAAATTTTTTCATAAATTTCATCCTTTACCTTTTGATTTGTCGTAAAATTTAGAAATTCGCTCGGCAAGCCCGCGCATATTTTCATCTCTTTGCCGCTTCGCGGATGGATGAAATAGAGCAAATAGGCATGGAGCAAAATCCTGCTAATTTTAGCGTTTTCGCTCTTAAATCCGTATAAATGATCGCCCAAAATGTGCCGATTTATCGAACTTAAATGCACGCGGATCTGATGCGTGCGACCCGTGAAGAGCTTTGCCGCGACGAGATTAAAGCTCTTTAGGTTTATCGGCGGCAACTTATAGTTTTGATCGGGATTTTTAAAATTTAAAAATTTATTCTCGGCGAGACGGGCGGTCTGGGTTTGATCCGCGCTCATTTTGGCGGTTAAAATTTTATCTGCGCTATCTACGTTGCCTGCGTTGCCAGTGCGGCTGCTTGGAATTTTATCTACGCTTTGGATTGAAATTTTATCCGCGCTCCGCATGCAATTATTTGAAATTTCATCCGCGTTATCCGCGCCTGCGTAGTCGTTTAAAATTCCGTCTGCACCGGCAGTCAAGTCTGCATTTAAAATTTCGTTCCCGCGTGCGCTTACATCGGTGGCTAAAATTTTACTCATATCTGCGTCCCTGCTAGCGTTTAAAATTTTATCCTCGCCTGTGGACACAGCCGAAATTTTGCCTGCGCCTGTAGTCGCATCTAAAATTTTATCGGTAGCCGAAATTTTACCCGTAGCGTCGCCCAAAATTTTGTCTTCAGTCGAAATTCTACTTGCGCCTGCGTTCGCAGCCGAAATTTTATCGGCGGCTGAAATTTTATCCATGCCCGCGCTCTTGCCCGCACCCGTGCCATCGTCCGCGCCTAAAATTTCATCGCGCTTCTCGGCGAAGTTTTGAAGCTCCGTTAGTTCCGCTCCGCTTAAAATTTCATAAAACGCGCTCTTTGCGTTGCGTCCACCGGGCACGATCCCCATTTTTAGGCGGTTTGCTGGATTGCGAGCGATCGGGCGCTCGATTACGCAGGGCTCTTTCAGCGGCAGGTCGATGAGTGCGAGGTATATCCGCCCCATGCTCTTATCGCTTAGCTGTGCCGATAGCGCGGTGTGCGCAGCGTTGTTTTTGGCTACGAGCAGGGCGCCGCTGGTGAGCTTATCCAGGCGGTGCACGATGCCCGCGCGAAGCTCGCCGCCGAGCGTGGAAAGCAGATAGCCGCGAGACTTGAGCCAGTCCACGAGCGTGGGCTCTTTGACGCTTGCGGCGGGATGGACTGTAAGGCCTGCGGGCTTATTTACCACGAGCAGATCCTCATCCTCGTATAAAATTTCAATGTCGAAGTTTAGCCTCTCTGCGCTCATTTGCTGCGGCGCGGGCGCGGGGTAGTCGATGTGCACGAGCTCGCCCGCAGATAGCTTGTAGCCGGGCTTAGTTTGCACGGCTCCGTCCACTCTGACCGCTTCGGATTTGATTAAGCTTGATATTTGATTGCGCGAAATTCCAAGCTGCGAGCTTAAAAAAACATCGAGTCTTTCGCTATATTGTGCTATTAGATTATCCAAATTTATACCTTTTTTGGCTATTCTTACGTCAAAATTTTAATAGGATTAAGCGTTGTTTAAAATTGACAAAAAGATTTTAGCATATTTTGATTTCATTCAACCTTTTTTGATCGTGCCGATAGTGGTTTTTTCATACGTTTTAATAAGCGAGGCAAACGACGTGCTGTCCTCGAAGCAGGTGGTTTATTTCGGCGTAGGATTTGCCGTTTTTACGCTGTTTTTTCTCTTTCCGATACGCAAATTTTTATATCTGATCCCGATATTTTATTGGACCAACATCATACTGCTGCTCAGCGTCGATTTTTTCGGCGTTAGCAAGCTAGGAGCGAGACGCTGGCTGGAGATTCCTTTCGTGCATTTTACGCTGCAGCCCAGCGAGGTGATGAAGCCCGCGTTTATCCTGATGCTGATGTATCTGATACACAAAAATCCGCCGCCTAAAAACGGCTATGGGCTGAAGGATTTTTTGCGCCTTAGCTTTTACATACTTCTACCTTTCGTTTTGATCGCTAAAGAGCCCGATCTAGGCACCGCCGCGATACTTTTTTTGACCGGATTTGCGATCCTTTTCATCATCGGCGTCGATAAAAAAATTTGGCTTACGCTGATCATCGTTTTTGTGGCCAGCTCGCCGATTTTTTACGAAAACATGCACGATTATCAAAAAAAGCGCATCGCCGATTTCATCAGCGAGGAGCCCAATTACCAGGTCAAGCAGGCGATCATAGCTATCGGAAACGGCGGCATCTACGGCAAGGATAGAGACGAGGCGACGCAGACGCACTTTAAATTCTTGCCGATTGCGACGAGCGATTTTATCTTCGCTTACACGATCGAGCGCTTCGGCTTTGTAGGGGCTGCCGCGCTGATCGCGCTGTATGCGCTGCTGATACTGCATCTGCTAAGCCTAAACTACGACTTTAAGAGCGACTATCTGATACGGGTCTTTACGAGCGCGCTTGCCTCGCTCATCTTTATTTACGCGGGCGTTAATATCTCGATGGTAGTGGGCTTTGCGCCCGTCGTAGGCGTGCCGCTGCCGTTTTTCAGCTACGGCGGCAGCAGCTTTATCACCTTTATGATTCTCTTTGGAATTTTACAAAATTTGCTGACGTTTAGGATGAAGGATAACTACAAAACCTACAAGATCAGGATGTAAATTTGGCGTTCGCGGATAAATTTTGAAATTCTACAAAATCGCGCGAGTTTATTTTGAGCTTCTGGCGGTGAATTTGAAGTAGGCGCTAAATTTTAAAGCCCTCTACAAAATCACGCCGATGCCAAGCGTAAAGACTACCGCAAAAAAAGCGTACGTAAAGGCAAATTCCAAAGTTTGCGAATTAAAAAATCCGTAGTACAAAACGCTCGTGAAAAATCCGCCCACGAAAGCCACGGCGAAGATCCCGATCCGCGCTGCGACTGGCCTTGCGCCGCAAAATTTGTATAAGTAAAAAACCCCGCAGAAGCTGATCGCAAACCAGATCATCGCAGGCACCGGCCCGCTTA
>CAURMQ010000148.1:0-4578 GCA_963525765.1 uncultured Campylobacter sp.
GCTCTTGCGGGGCGATGAAATTTTAAACGGCGGCGGAATTTGGAGCGACCGGGCTTTGAACGTCGGTGAAATTTTAAGCGACAGCGGGATTTTTAGCAACGGCGAAATTTGGAACGATAGTAAAATTTTAAATAGTGGCGAAATTTTAAGAGATTGCGAAATTTCAAGCGGTAGTGTAATTTTGAATGAGACATCGCGAGGCGGGATATGGCGCGGATTTTGTAGATGGATACTGCGCGAACTCTGCGTCGAAGCGAGTCCGCTTCGTCTGCGCCGTAAATTTCAAAGCGTGAGCGGCTCGCAAACGGATTATAAATTTAAAAGTGCGACCACTTTGCAAACAGATCGTAAATTTAAAATGGCGGTCAGTCTGCGAGTGGCTTATAAATTTAAAACCCCAATGCAAGAATTTCATAGCGGATCTTGCGCCGCCGTAGAGCTTTTACGTCAAAAATCTAGCAGCGAGGCCGTGCTGCGCAACTGCTTAAAATTTCAAAGCCCGCCGTATGCGATCGCGCGATTAAAATTTCAGGGTGCGATGAGCAAAATGGGCGCGGGCAGTCCGTCTGCGCCGTTAAAATTTCAAATCTCGGTTGCCGCGCTTTTGCAATTAAAATTTTGGGGCGTGTCAAATACGATCACGCGGTTAAAATTTCAAAATACGGCAGTCGCATTTGTGCGATTTAAATTCCAAAGCTTATCGCGAGCGGCGCAGTGCCGCAAAATCCAAGCACAGGGGCAGGGCGGATGAACTTTACCTTTTTAAAAATCCTCGTAAAAAAGGAGTTTGCACAGATTGCAAAGGACCGATCGGCGCTCGTGATCGCGTTTTTGATGCCGCTAATTTTGGTCGTGATCTACGGATACGCGATGCGGATGGACATAAAGCCCGTCAAGGTGGGCTTCGTAAGCGACCTGGGCTCCAAAATCGAGCGTGATCTGCTCGGCGGATTTTTGGGCTCAAAATACCTGCAAACCCGCGTCTATACGGATTTAGAGAGCGCGAGGAGAGATTTTAAGGCGCACGAGATCGAGAGCATTTTGTATTTTGATCCGCGCTTTGCGGCGAAATTTCAAAGCACTTTGGGCGGACTCGGCGGCGCGGGCGGCGGCGTAAATTTAAACTTTTCTAGTGACGACAGCTCCTTTGCGGGCGGTGCGGGCGATCTTCAAAATGCGAGCAGTGGCGCAAATGTCCGTCCGCTTGAGGACGACAGCGCGGGCGCTAGCACGGAGAGCGGCATAAACGCCTCCGCAGGCGGCGCAAGCGGCGAGGGTTCATACGGCAACGGCTCGGAAGCGAGCGGCAGCGGAGTAAATTCGAGCGGCGCGACCGCAAATTCTAGCGGCGACAGTATGGGCACGACTGCGAATTTCGCCGGCGCAAATTCTCGCAGTAACGATACGGGCGCTGTGAGCGCAAATTCTGGCAGCAGCGCAGGCGACATAAGCGCAAATCACGGCAGCGTAAATTTAATCGGCGGCGCAGGAGATACGAATGCTGGTCTTATCGGCGGTGCGGACGATCTTCAAAATACGAGCGGCGGCGCTAATATAAACCCCTCCGCTAGCGGCACGGGCGGTAGTGCAAATAACGGCGGCGGAGCAAGCAGTGCAGGCGGCGGAGCAAGCAGTGCAGGCGGCAGCGCGAGCAACTCAGACAAAGACGGCGCCGAGATTTTCCTTATCCAAAACGCCACGCAGTCGCAGCTCGCGCTTCTTAGCTACGTCTATGTCGCGGGCGTGATCGAGCAGGTTTTGGCGCAAGATTACGGCTTTTTAAACGCAAATTTAAACGCCGCAGCAAAGCCCGTCAGCGTGAATTATCGCAGCTGGTTCAACGAAGCCAACGAATCGACGTGGTATCTCGTATCTGCCGAGTACGTGGGGATTTTGGGGCTCATCTGCCTATTTATGGTCGCGGTCGTGATCTCGCGCGAATGGGATCGTGGCACGATCGCCTCGCTTTACAACTCCAACGCAAGCGCGCTTGAGATCGTCACTGCCAAGGTCGGCGCGTATTATTTCCTAGCGCTTTTGGGCGGCGCGATGACGCTCGTTTACGGGCAGACGCTTTTAGGCATCCCGATCCGCGGCAGCGTAGCGATGCTGCTGGCGACGCTTTGCGTATTCGTGCTGGAGATGACCTGCCTAGGCATGCTGATCTCGGCGATCTGCAAAAATCAATTCCTAGCGCAGGAATACGCCATCGTCATCGGCTATCTACCCGTGACGCTGCTTAGCGGCATGATATTCGATCTGCGCGGACTGCCCGCGGCGGTCAACTTCATCGGGCACCTGCTGCCGCCCACATACGCGGTCGAGTCTTTTCGCATCTGCTTCCTATCGGGCGGACAGAGCGCGACGCTGTGGGTGAACCTCGCCATTCAGGCACTCGGAGCGGTTTTGTTTTTCAGCTTGTGCGTGCTTAGCGTAAAAAGGGGTGCACGATGAAATTTTTAAAATTCCTAGACGCGAGACGCTTCGGCTTGCGAACGGCGACGAGGTTTTTAAATTTTACGCCAGCGTCGCACAATGGATTTAGAATTTTAAAATTTACGCCCGAACCGCCGCGCAATCGGTTTGGAATTTTAAAATTTACGCTTGCTTCGGCGCGTCTTGCGGACAGAGCGCAAAATTTCATATCGCGGAATGAATTTAAAATTTTAAAATTTATTTGCGCGCCGCTTCGCGCTCTGCATCGTGTTTTGCCGCGCATAGATAGTGCCGAAACAGGGCACGGATGCGGCATAGCAGAAAAACGGCGCGCAGTTAAGCTTACTTATGCGGGCGGATATTTGAATTCTATGCGCCGCCGCATAGCGCGATTTTGTAGCGCAGCTGCACGGCACGGCTACAAAGCAGGGCGCGCGGAAAATTTTAGCAAATTTGACCTCACGGGCGCGCTTTTAAATTTCATCTCCTTGCTGCTGCGTAAATTTAAACCTGCGCTTTTAAAATTTATGCGCGAGGTGCCGCGCGATAGATCTGAAATTTTAAATTTTACGCCCGAACCGCTGCGCAATCGGTTTGAAATTTTAAAATTTACGCTCGCGCCGCGTAAATTTAAACCCGCGTCCATTCCGTTTTTAAATTTTATTTCAAATTTCACTCCACCCGCCTCCGTCGCTAAATTTGAAAATGGCGTTAAATTTAAAGGTGTCACTAAATTTAAAAGGAGCGCGCGATGAATGCTCTGCGAAAATCACTGCTTCGAATTCGCGCGCTGATAAAAAAGGAATTTTTGGCGATGTTTCGCGACAAGGGCACGCGCATGGTGCTGATCGTGCCGGTGCTAGTGCAGTCGATCATATTCGGCTACGGCGCGAATTTCACCCCCGAGCAGGTGCGCTACGCGATTTTGGACGATGCCCGCGATGCGATGTCCACCGCGCTGGTACAGCAGATCGCCGCTACGCCGATGTTTAAGACCGAACTTGGCTGCAAAGACCTAACCTGCCTGCGCCGCGCCGTAAGCGAGGGCGAAGCGATCATCGGGATCTATTTCGGCGGTGATTTTGTGAGCACGCACGAGCTTTTGATCATCGCAGATTCGCGCAATACGACCTTGGCAAACACCGTCATCGGCTTCGTGCAGGCCATAGCGGGGGAATACAACGCGCAGCATTTTGTCAATTTAATCAACATAAATCCGCGCTATGTTTTTAACGAAAACACGATCACGCGCTACACGATCATGACGGGGATGATTTTGGGGCTTTCGATGATTCAGGTACTGATGCTATCGGCGTTTAGCGTCTCCCGCGAGCGCGAGGAGGGGAGCTTCGATATGATGCTGATGACGCCCGCGAACCCGCTTGAGATGCTGATCGGCAAAGCCGTGCCGCCCGTGCTGATCGCGATCGCGCAGGGGCTCGCGCTGTTTTTGATCTGCGTATTTTACTTTGAAATTCCGTTTCGAGGGCGCTTTGCGGATCTTTTTGCGATCATCGCGATCTTTAGCACTTGCAACGTAGGCATCGGCCTCGTGATCTCGACCGTCTGCAAAACCTCGCTACAATCGGTCGTGAGCTCGTTTTTGTTCCTGCTGCCGTGCATTATGATAAGCGGGCTGATAACACCTGCGGACGCGATGCCGCGGTGGTTTTACTATATCGCGCACCTAGATCCGATGTATTATGCTAACAACTGCATGTGGCGGATCTACCTGGAGGGGGCGAGTCTCGGCGAGCTGTGGCATCTCGTCGTGCCGTTGCTGCTGATCGGCGCGGGCACGATGGCGCTAGCCGCGTCGCTTTTTAGAAATAAGCTGGATTAGGGATTAGATCGGAATTTTAGAATTTCAGCTGGAATTTTGGCTTGGATTTTGCTTCGTCGGAATTTTCGGATTGAACCTCTGCTTAAAATTTTAAATTGATCGCGGAATTTCAGTTTGGAATTTTGCCCTAAATTTTGCGCGTTCGTAGCGGATAAAAATAAACCAAAATCCCGTATTTCCGCCCGATGCGCCGCGCGTCGCGATAAAATTTCGCGCCTTAAATTTTAAAAATTTTACGAAATTCCGTATTGCGAGTAGAGTTAGAATTTAAATCCGGGGTTGCCCGGGCGTCTTGCGGC
>CAURMQ010000149.1:0-4578 GCA_963525765.1 uncultured Campylobacter sp.
CGCGGCAACCGAAATTACGTACTTATAAAGGGCGGCGATGTTATTTAAAATTTTAGCTTTCTTGGCGGTTTTAATCGCGATTTATTTGATATTTTTTAAAACCCGCGTAAAAAGAGGCGTAAAAGGCGGTGCAAAAAAAGAGGACAAAGAGGCCCAAAATTTCGTCGAATGCAAACAATGCGGCACCTTTATAGAAGCCAAAAACGCCGTAATAAGCGGCGGCGGGTATATATGTGAGGACTGCATAAAGGATAAAAAATGAAACTAATCGGCCACGAGCTAGTGCCCTATGAGCCGCTGTTTTGGCGCGAGAATGCCCAGCAGATCGAAGCGGGCAAGCAAAATTTATTTAAATTTGACGCAGCTACGATAAAGCGCGCACAGGAGCTCGGCGCCCAGTTTTGCGTCGAAGCGGAAAATCTAAACGAAATCATCGTCGCAAACGCGGCCGGAGCGAAATTTATCGTCGTGCCCCGCGAGCTTGCCGGCAAAGCGGCAAAACTGGCGCAGGACTATCTATTTGACGCTCAAATTTGCGTTATCATAGAGAGCCAAAACGAGCTAGCCGCGCTTAGCGAGACTGGCGCGGACGCCGCGGTATTTAAAACCGCCATAATAGGCAAGGATAAACGGTGATAAAATTTCCGCCACTATATCTAAAATTTTTAGAGGATCTCGAGGGCGAGGAGTGCTTAGACGTTTTTAACGAATCTGGCGCTGGCGCTTATCTATACGGGCGCGCAGCTCTAGCCGAGCGAAACGAAACCTACGAAGTAGCGCTTTACGAGCCAAATTTTTATATGATAGGTCAAGACGGCGACCTTGGATTTTTCATAAAATTAAACTCGGACGATGCGATTTATCTAAACGATCTAGGCGCGCTAGGATCGGCTCCGATGCGCCTAGCTGAGCGAGATATTTTTGCCCTCATAGAAAAAATAAAAGAGGGCGGCGAGATATTTTTGTAAAATTTTACGAGTAAAGGAAACAAATGGAACTTTTTAAAACCGCATTTTTGATGACCGTGCTGATGCTGCTTTTTGTAGCAGTCGGCGGCGCTATAGGCGGCACGAGCGGTATGCTGGTCGCGTTTGTAATAGCGCTTGGGATGAATTTCTTTTCATACTTTTTCTCTGACACGCTCGTGCTCAAGCACTACCGAGCCGTACCCGTGGACGAGGCACACGCGACGGGACTTTATCAGATCGTACGCGAGCTTTGCGCGAAGGCAAATTTGCCGATGCCAAAGATCTACATCATCCCAGAAGCCGTACCAAACGCATTCGCCACAGGTCGCAACCCTAGCCACGCCGCAGTAGCCGTGACCGAGGGCCTGCTAAATATACTAAACAAAGACGAGATCGAGGGCGTGCTAGCTCACGAGCTAAGCCACGTGCGCCACTACGACATCCTAACGGGCTCGATAGCGGCTGTTTTTGCCGGCGCGATCGCGATACTGGCGAATTTCGCGCAGTTTGGCGCGGCGAATCGTCAAGGCAAGCAAAATCCGCTAATGCTAATCGCTCTAGCCGTCATCATGCCGCTAGCCGCCACGATCATACGCATGGCGATCTCGCGGGCGCGGGAGTTTGAGGCCGACAGGGGCGCTGCGATGATAACGGGCAAGCCCCAGCACCTAGCCGGCGCGCTGCGAAAACTAGAAGACTACGCGCGCGGACGCGTGATGGCAAACGCCGACGAACAAAGCGCGCATATGTTTATCGTTAATCCATTTAGCGGCGTAAAAAGCGCGCTGGGTTCGCTATTTCGCACGCACCCAAGCACCCAAGATCGTATCGCCGCGCTAGAAAAATTACGCTCGCAACTAGATGGCGAAAACGGTGTGAAAGAGTATTTTAGAAAGTAAATTTGGCGGGTGAATTTAAGCCCTCGTTTCGCCGTCAAATTTAAGCGAAACGGCTTGGCTTTGGGCGTTAAATTTGACGCCAAATTTAACCCTGCGGCGCGTCAAATTTGACCGCACGCATAAAAGTAAATTTATCAAAAAGGCAAAATATGAAAATAGCCGTAAACGGCACGAGCGGATTTATCGGCGGCGAGCTTTGCAGATTTTTTAGAGCCGAAGGTCACGAGGTCGTAGCCATACCGCGAGCTGTCTACGCCGATAAAGACGCACTCAAAGACCTCGCTGGCGGCTGTGATGCGGTTATAAATTTAGCAGGCGCTTCTATCGCGGCCAGATGGAGCGAGGCGTATAAAAAACGCCTTCGCACAAGCAGGATAGAGACGACGCGCACGCTGGCAGGCGCGATAAACGAGCTAGAAAATCCGCCATTTTTCATCAGCGCTTCGGCCGTGGGTATCTACGAAAACGGCATTGATCACGACGAGAGCTCGGTCAAATTTGACCGCGGATTTTTAGGCGAGCTGGCATGCGAGTGGGAGAGCGAGGCCGCTAAAGCACGGACGCAAACGGCGATATTTCGCCTAGGCGTGGTGCTGGGGCGAGGCGGCGCACTAGCTAAGATGTTGCCGGCATTCAGGCTCGGTCTTGGCGGAAAGCTCGGTAGCGGCGAGCAGGCGTTTTGCTGGATTCATATCACTGATTTGCTAGAGGCGTTTAAATTTACCTTACAAAACCGTCAAAGCGGCGTTTTTAATCTCGTTTCGCCGCAACCTAGCGCAAACGGCGAATTTACTCAAATTTTAGGCGAAGTTTTGGGGCGACCGACGTTTTTTAAAGTGCCTAAATTTGCGTTAAATTTGATGCTGGGTGAGGGATCCGTCGTGCTGCTTGAGGGTGCGAAAGTTTATCCCAAAGCCTTAATGGAGAGCGGATTTAGCTTTAAATTTAGCGATCTAAAAACTGCGCTTCGGGATATTTTGAAGTAAATTTAATCAATCTTTTAAAACTTTAAATTTAAACTTTGCAACACTTTTTATCAAATTTAATATTTTACGCTAGGACTAAAATTGCAGACCTCTCGCACATACCGCAATAATTACGGCTTACGATACGACCAAATCAAGCTAAGCAATTAAAAGGATATTTTGGCGTCTGATATGCCGTCGTAAAAAGCGGTGAAATATAAAAGTTTTAGTGTATATTTGGGGTTTTAGGGTTATTAAATTTAACCCCATCTGCGGTTTATGCTAGGCGAGAGCTTAGTCAAAACATCATAACTGATCGTACCGAAAAAATCAGCCCAAACGCGCGCGTCGTCAAATACGCAAATTTTATCGCCGACGTCTTCGCAGCAAAAACTATCCATCGACATTTTGCCAAGCAGTCGCTGTCCGCCCGCCGTCTTTAGCTCACCCTCGCCCGTGTATCGCAGCAGTCCGTCGCCGTAGCCCAGGTCGTAAACAGCGATTTTCATATCCTCGCTTGCGCAAAATTTAGCGCCGTAGCCCGCGCATTGTCCTTTTTTTAGTACTCTACCGCTAACCTTATACGCCCAGAGCGACGCCACGTGCTTTAGCTCCAAACTTTCGTCAAACTGCGCGTAGCCGTAGGCTGCGATACCCACGCGCACGCACTCGCCCGCTAGCTCGCCAAAGCGCTCGGTTGCGGCAGAGTTGTGCGAGTGAAAGGTCAAATTTGATCCGCCGCAAATTGCGCGCACTACGGCTTTTGCCGCGGCGAAATTTTGCCTCTGTACAAAATAATCTCCGCTAAGCTCCTCGGCGCTTCTAAAATGCGTAAATGCACCGCAAATTTGCAGTCCGTGCGTCAAGGCCGCCTCGCACGCCGCCCGTACCTCATCTATCGCCACGCCGTTTCGGTGCATGAGCGTATCGACGGCGATATGCACGCGCGCGCCTTTTTTAAATTTAGCAATCAGCGAAATGTCGTTTACCGCGTAGATAAATCGCTCGCTCTCGCCGCCGTGCGGGATATGCGAAAGGATGAGGATGTGCTCGAAAAAGGGCTCCAGCTCGCACGCCTCGATTTCATTTTTGACTGCGCAAAATTTGATGCCGTAGCTCGCCGCCTCACGCCCCACAAGCGCCGCTCCGTGACCGTAGGCATTGTCTTTTAGCACCAAAATCACGCGATCTTTGCCGCCGGCTTTGGCGCAAATTTTAGTTAGATTATGGATGTAGGCGGATCTGTTTAAAACGAGTTCAGACATTGAATTTTACGCCAAACGCCTCATAAACATTAGGAAGCAGCTTCCTAATACTATAATCGTAAGAGTAAAATTTAGCGTAAAGCGCCTTTAGATCGGCCTCTTTAACCGCCGCAAAGTCAAACACGTCCGTGCCCGCAACCTTTGGCACTTGGCGGTCTAGCTCGGCGAAAAACTCGCCCCTCGCCTTTAAAATTTCCTCAATTTGAGCCTTTACTATTTCGCTTTTTTCTTGCATTTACTTCTCCGTTAAAATTTTAAATTTATCTTTATCTAGCCGCACGTAGAGCTCTTTTTGCCCCTTAAATTCGTGACTCGGCGCAGCATAATCCTCGTCAAAAACCACTCTAAAAAGATTTTGCCCTTTTATGTTTGGATACGGCGTCACGCTAAAATTTGAAGCTTTTATGCTCTTTTTTTCGTTTAGCGCGAAAATTCTCTTTTTATTTTCGGCAAATTTGGCTCTCGTTAGCGCGTTTTTGCC
>CAURMQ010000150.1:0-4419 GCA_963525765.1 uncultured Campylobacter sp.
TTCATCAGCTCCTTGTCGGAGTATCTCTTTGCTGTGGAATGACAGCTTAAATTTAGAATTTAAATCAATCCAAAGCAGCACTTCGCGCCTTTAAATTTGCAAGCCCGCCATTTAAATATATCTATTATCTGCGTTTATTAAAACACTTTAAATTAGCTGAGTATAGAAGTAAGAAAATAAAGAGCGTGAAAAATTTTAGGCATAGCAAATGCAATTAAATTTGATCTTAAACGCTCAAGGCTACTGCGTTAGCTTGCATTTCAGCGCCTCTTGTAAAAGCGCATTGGCTACTACTCTCTCCTTTTTTACGAAGATAAAATTTTCGCCGTATTCGCTCTGCAGCTCGCTTTGTGGATCGGCACCCGTATGCATCACTATGATATTTGCTTTTAGATTGGAGCCGTTTAGCATCTTAGCGACGATGTCGAGCTTTTGCTGATTTGCGATCGTTAGGATGATGACCGACGCATCGCGCGCATGCAGCTCGTCGATCGCAGTTTTTTGCATTATATTTACAAAGTATATGTTCTCTCCACGCGATTTACCGAGATCCACAAGCTCTAAATCGCTCTCAGCGACTACATATAGCAGCCCTTGATCTTTAAGACGCAGCACCACTTCCTGCCCTATCCTGCCGTAGCCTGCTACAATGATGTGATTTTTCATCGGCGGGATTTGAGTTTTATGTTCCTCATCCTCGAGCTTTTCAACTTTAGACTCGAAACGGTTGGCGATTTTGTTTAAATTCTTAAGAATAAACGGCGTTAAAATCATAGTCGCGGTTACGACTGTAATTAAAATTTGCCCGTTTTCCTTACTTAGCATATCGCGGCTCATCAACAGCGAAAAGATCGCAAGCGCAAACTCACCTATCTGGCATAGCGATAGCGCCGCTTTTAGCGCTATCCTTTTGCCGGTCGAGAGAAATAAGATCGCGTAAATCACAACCGTTTTAAGCGCCATTATAACGATAATAGCGAGCAGGATTAGCCCATAGTGTGAGACGATGACTTCAAAATTTATCTGCATGCCAATCGTGATGAAAAAAAGCCCCAGCAGTATGTCTCGAAACGGCGTCAGATCGGCTTCTATCTCGTGTTTATACTCGGTCTCTGCGATGAGCATGCCTGCGATGAACGCGCCCAGCGTGTATGAAAAGCCAAAAACATGCGCCAAAAAGCTAGCCCCCACGACGGTAAAAAGGATGGTCGCGATGAAAATTTCTTTAGAATTTGTCCTTACGACGTAGTAGAGGAAGCGGTTAAAAGCAAATTTGCCGAGCACGAAAAGGATCACTACCACTATGGCGGCGCTTACGGCGGTTTTTAAGATAAGATAATTAACGGGGGTATTGTCAGTCGAGCCAAATATGTCAATCATCAGCAAAATAGGGATGACGGCGAGGTCTTGAAAGAGCAGGATGCCAAGCACCTTACGCCCGTAGTTTTGGTTGATTTCGCCTGTTTCGTTGAGTGTTTTTAGCACGATCGCCGTAGAGCTAAGCGCGAGCGCAAGCCCGATAATCATCACGGTTTTTATGTTTCCGCCGAAAGCTTGATCGATGATGAGCGCTAGAATAATACCGGTGCCAAGCACTTGGAGTATGCCGTTAAAAAATACGTCCTTTTTCATGCTCATCAGGTGATGGAAGCTAAACTCAAGCCCGATGGTAAACATCAAAAAGACGATGCCAAATTCCGCCAGCTCAGACATATGGGCGTTTTCGACACTGCTTAAGCTATAGATCTGCGAAAAGCACACGCCCGCGACGATATAGCCGATGATGGTGGGAATTTCAAAAATTTTAAAGACGATATTTAGCACTATCGCAAGCGCCGTGATCGCAAGAAATAGCTCTATAACAAGCTCCATTAACTCCCTTTTTTGTAAGATTATACGTAAAATTTAGCGCTAAATTTATTGTTAAATTTTACATTATCCGCGACCATTTACCGGAGGCGATAATCGATGAAATTTTATCTTTTCATATAAATTTACGGGTAAATTTTATAATGTGATTTTACTAAAATCCCGCTTAAAAATAGAGAAATTATGTCGCACTTTATCGCTAAATTTAGAGGCTCGCGGTAAAATTTTAAAATCTAACGCGGCTTGGAATTTTAAATTTTAAAGCCAAATTATATCAAGGCGGTTTTAAAATTTAATTGCAAGAAAATTCGCCCGAGTTTGCTTAGCGCAACTTTAAATTTGACGCGCCCATAAATCTGCACTGAAAGTCAAAATTTATCGCTTGAATCTACGCTTAAGAGGCGATCTTGCTTTTTGATAGCATTAAAATTTCAGCTTATAGCGCTAAGACCTCAATTTTTGTTAAGCTTTAATCTTTATCTCGCAGACCTTATTCTGTCTCTCCGCCAAGCTCTAAAATTCTAGCCCGCAGCTCCTCGATCTCGCGCTCATACTCGGCAATCCTTTCTTGCAGGCGAAAGATCACGTCCACGCCCGCAAGATTGACGCCAAGCTCCTTTGTAAGGTTTAAAATCATGCGTATGCGGTCCATATCATGCGCCGAGTACAGGCGCATCTTGCCCTCCGTGCGCCCCGGGCTTACGAGTCCTTCGCGCTCGTATTGCCGCAGCGTCTGCGGATGGATATCTAGGACCTTCGAAACTATCGATATGAGATAAACCGGCTCATCGTAATCATGCATTTTGATGCCTCCTTATAGCTTTTGCAGCGCGGCTTTGACGTCCTCGTCCAGCGAATCGACGTCGGGCAAAACGACATTTACCACCGCGTATAGATCGCCTAAAATTTTACTCTTGCGGTTTTGCACGCCGTAACCTTTTAAGCGGTATTTCTGCCCGTTTTTGGTATTTTTTGCGATCTTTATCGTTGCGCTTTTGCTCGGCGTCGAAATTTCTACCTTTCCGCCAAACATCGCCGTTTTCAAAGGAATGTCAATCTTTTTGAAAAGATCGTCGCCTTCGCGGCTATACTCGGCGCTTGGCGCGATTTTTATCTCTAAAATTAGATCGCCGCTTTGCGCGCCCGATCTTTGCCCCTTGCCCCTGATGCGCAGCTTCTCGCCCGCATTTATACCTGCGGGCACTTTAAATTTAACCGTCTCACCGCCCACGCGCACGCTCATCTCGCCGCCTTGTATCGCGGTCTCAAAAGGAATTTCAATCGAGCTGTGCGTATCTAGGCTCTGTGTGCCGCCAAATCCGCCGCCGAAACTGCTGCCGCTAAAGCCACTAAAACCCTCGCCACCACCGAAAGAGCTGAAACTAAATCCGCCACGTGAGCCTGCGCTTTTTGCGCCGAAAGAGCCGCCGAAAATGCTGTTTAGGATGTCGTTTAGATCGCCCATGTTTGCCGAGCCCTGCGCGAAATCGTGGAAATTCTGTCCGCCGAACATCTCGTCGCCGTGGCGGTCATACTGCGCTCGCTTTTTCTCGTCGCTTAAAATTTCATACGCGGCGTTGATCTCTTTAAATTTATCCTCAGCTCCTGGTTCTTTATTGATATCCGGGTGATACTTGCGAGCCAGCCTGCGGTAAGCTTTTTTAATCTCCTCGGCGCTTGCTGATTTATCCACGCCTAAGGTTTCGTATAAACTGCTTGTACTTGCCATTTTAATCCTTAAAATCTTAAAATTTATGTAGATTATATCATAAAACTTTAGTGAGTGTCAATCAAGTTTGCTAAATTCTATTTATAAATTTTAATTTTGCGTTAAGAATATATTAGCGGACAAAATTTATAATTCCGCCAAAATTTCATTATCACAAAGGAAGCAAAAATGAAAAAATCGATCATCATATCGATAGCTTTAGCAGGTGCGCTTTTTGGCGCCAGTATCGACATTAAAGAAGCTCCAAGCAATTATGAGCGCGTAAATCCGGGCTTTAATCAAGATGTCGTGCTTTCGTATCACAGCTCCGTTGCGGACGTGAAAAAATCCGTCGTAAATATCGCGACTAAAACCAAGATCAAAGCAGGCAACAGCCCGATGTCACAGATGTTTGACGATCCGTTTTTTAAGCAATTTTTCGACTTTGACATTCCGCAACAACAAGAGCGCGAGGGAAGCTCACTAGGCTCTGGTGTCATTATCTCCGAAGACGGCTATATTGTCACAAATAATCACGTAATAGAAAATGCCGACGAAATCGTAGTTACACTACTAGAAGGCGATAAAGAGTATAAAGCCAAGGTAATCGGCACCGACCCTAAAACCGACCTTGCAATCATTAAAATCGACGAAAAAAATCTCTCTGCGGTTAAATTTGCCGACTCGTCCAAGGCTATGGAGGGCGACATTGTATTTGCTATCGGAAATCCTTTCGGCGTGGGCGGCACCATCACTCAAGGCATAATCTCAGCGCTAAATAAAAACAACATCGGGCTAAATCAATATGAAAATTTCATCCAAACCGACGCTTCGATCAATCC
>CAURMQ010000151.1:0-4371 GCA_963525765.1 uncultured Campylobacter sp.
TGGTCGCCACCAGCGGCGGAGTTTTGATGAAACAAAGCGCGCTGCATGCGCTAAAGTACAAGCTCGCCCCTGCTGCGGAGATCATCACGCCCAACGTGCGCGAAGCCGAGGTTTTGGCGGAGATGAAAATTTTAAGCTTAGCCGATATGCGTGCCGCGGCAGTTAAAATTTCGCAGTTTTTCGGCGGCGCGATTTTGATCAAAGGCGGCGATCTTGCCGGTGCGAGCGTGGCTTGCGGCGCGGCGGGAGCGGCGCGAAATTTTAAAGCTTTTGGGCATGAGATAGGCGAAAACGGGGCGCTAAAAAATTCTGCGGGTTTGACGGAGCGCGCAAATTTCGCAAGTGAAAATTTTACTAGCGAATGCAAAAATTTAACTGCGGGCACGGAGCCTTCTTTTGAACAAAATTTATCCGCAGCACCTTTAGATGCGGGTTTTGAACTGAGCGGCGAGGACGAGGACGGGGATGTGAGAAACTTAGCGGTCGATATTTTGTATGAAAACGGCAAATTTTACGAATTTTCCGCGCTCAAAGTAGCTACGAAAAACACCCATGGTACGGGCTGCACGCTCTCAAGCGCGATCGCGTGCGCGCTAGCGGCGGGACTTAGCCTGCCCGCAGCCGTCGCCCATGCCAAGGGCTTCGTGCGCAGGGCGCTGGGTTGGGGTGAGCAGATCGGGCACGGATGCGGCGCGATAGATCATTATTTTACGGTCCAAGATCCCTTCGGCGCGGACTTTAACGGATCTTGCGCGAACGAAATCAAAATCATCTCTCGAGACTAAAAGTTCAAGCGCTCGCCCAGATCCCTGCATTCGTAAAATTTCAAAATTCCGCTGCTATTAAATTTAACCTAGCGGCACGAGATCGTCCGAATGGCTCGTCGCGACTTGTGATAAACGGCGGGATTGCGCGGCTAAAAAGCGTGCGCTACGGGGATATGCGCACTTAAAATTTTAGTTGATTTTTAGGCATCATAATCCGCGTAGAATTTTAAAGAATTTTTGAATTTTATTGTAGGGTTCGCGTTGCAAGTTAGGGCTTTCCTTATTTGCCTTATGCTATAGCCCTGCTTCGTGGCATTGTTAAATTTGCGTTATTTCTTATAGGTCTTTATACGCGAAAAAAGTGGATTATAAATATAAGCTAGTCATGCACTCACTACTCACGTTACTATCTGCCTTCGCCCCTTCAAGGTAGATGCATCATTGTATGCCGACCATTGCGCTACTATACTTGCCGCAGCATTGCGACACCGCTGCAAACTTGCGATCCATGCCTGTCGACTCATATTCGCTGAGCTTGCTAAAATTCCAAATTTTCTAGCAAAAGAGTTATAATGGCTAAAATTGCGTAAATTTAGGAATTTAAAATGCGCTGCAAAAAAGGACTACTACTCTTAATCATCGCCTCGGGGATAATCTCTGCCGCAGATAACTGGATCGCATCGCTACTGCTGCCTAGCATCGCAGATACGTTTGGGGTGCAGGTAAGCGCCGCCTCGGCAGTTTTGACGGCATATCTGATCTCCTATGGCTTACTTCAGCCAGTATACGGACATCTTAGCGATCGCTACGGCAGAGGTAAAATTTTAATTCTGCTAATGCTCTTTTTGGCGATATTTACGCTTCTTTGCTCCACTGCGAAAAGTTTAGCGTGGCTTGTTTTATTTCGCTTTTGCACGGGATGCGCGGCAGCGGGTATAATCGCTGTCTGCCTCGGCGTTATAGGCGATGCATATGACGAGAAGGATAGACAAAAAATCGTAGCGATATTTCTGGGTTCGGTATTTTTAGGGCAGGGGCTGAGTGCGGCTTTAGGCGGATGGGCAGTGGCTAGATTTTCTTGGAGGGAGATATTTTTAGCCTTTTCTGCGCTGTCTGCAGTATCTTTCGTATCACTATTTACGCTAAATTTCAAAGACGCTCCGAAAAGCGGAGGCGAAAGCTTCGTAAAATCCCTAGCTAGCTTGCGTGGTGATGCTGCGCTTTTGAGAAGCTATTTTTTGGCTTTATGTAACGGCGCAATCGTGCTTGGGGCGTATTCATTCATAGGTGCTTATCTGCTTAAAAAGCTGGGTTTGAGCTCAAATTTCGCCGGAGCTTGCCTTATGCTTTACGGCGTCGCTTGCTTTTTGGCAGGAAACGCTGCTAGATATTTAAAAGAGAAATTGCCGCTAAAAGAAATTCTATCCCTCGGCTTTTTGGCGTCCGCTTCGGCACTGTGCCTTTTGGCGAGTTGCTTCGCTGCCACCGCATATGTAGGGACGTTTTTGCTGGGATTTGGCTATGTTTGCGCGCAGTCCGTCCTAGCAAGCGCGGCACTTCGTTGTGGCTCCGCCAAGGGTCTATCCTCCGGGATCATAGGCACGGCGATATTTTTCGGAGGCGGCATCGGTACTGCCGTAGGTGGCAAGGCGCTTGAATATTTAAGCTACCAAGAGCTATTTTGCGGCTTTGCTGCGTTAGCCGCCGTACTGCTGATTTTTTACCATGCAAGCTTTAAGGGCACGCACGAAATTTAATGCTCCGCAACAATAGCAAAATTTAAAATTAGGCACACTTCGCTGTCGAGAAATTACCTAAAATTACGCTATTTCAGGGCGCCGCATTGGCATCGTCATAAATATCGCGGTGCATTGCATCACGCTGCCGCTTTTTCAGCTTCCGTGGTATGAGTTTGTTTCGGAATTTTTCGGGCACGCGGTTTGGTTTTGGGCGATCGAAGTATTCCGCCGCGATCTACGAAATCGCGTAACGGGTGAGCCCGATCCCGCGGACCGCTCGGGCGCTTCGCTCTTCTAGCTAAATTTGGAATTCCGCCCCGTTTAGTGCGGAATTCCATCATTTTTTATAAACGCAGTAAAATCACGATAAATTTTTATGTTAGAATTACAATTAATAAAATTTCAAAAGGAGCGGCAATGAAATATAAAATTTTAGTTGCAATCTTTACGGCTGCTCTGGGCTTACAGGGAGCGCTTGCGAGCGATTTTGACGAGCAGGCTTGCGCGGCGCTAAAGGGCGCAAAAATTTACGATACAAAGATTAGCGAAGCGATCTGGAATCAAAGCGGCGAAATCAGCGCCGATAGGATGTCCGCGCTAACCGGCGGAGCCAAAAAGACGCTAAAAGCCGCGCCTCACTGCATCGTGCGCGGCGAGATAGCCTCGCGCACGGGCTCGGACGGCAAGCATTACGGCATAAAATTTGAGCTGCGCCTGCCTGGTGCTTGGAACGGCAAACTGCTATTTCAAGGCGGCGGCGGTCTGGACGGCTTCGTCGCGCCGGCTCTTGGCGCCGTGCCTATCCGCACGAGTAGCGCAACGCCCGCTTTGATGAGGGGCTACGCGGTCGTAACGACCGATTCGGGACATCCTACGCCTACGCCCGAGTTCGGACTTGAGCAACAGGCGCGGTTAGACTATGCCTATCAGGCTATCGGCAAGGTCACGAGCGTCTCAAAGCAGCTGGTTTTCACGGCATATAAAAAAGCGCCCGCGCACAGCTATTTTATGGGCTGCTCAAACGGCGGGCGCTCGGCTCTGATGGCGGCGCAGAGGTATCCACTGGAATTTGACGGCGTAATCGCGGCAAATCCGGGTTTTAGGCTTTCGCGCGCGGCGATCGCGGAGCAGTGGGACAACCGGCAGCTTATGAAGATCGCGCCTAAAAACGCCGCTGGAGAGAAAATTTTTGCAAACGCCCTTACGCAGGAGGATCTGGATAAGTTAAGCAAGGCGGTTTTGGATAAATGCGATGTGCTAGACGGGCTAAAAGACGGAATCATCGGCGCTTGGGAAAGTTGTAAATTTGATCCTAGCGGACTTGATCTGCCCAAAGATAAAATTTCTGCGATAAAGGCGATATTTGAGGGCGCAAAAAACAGCAAGGGCGAGCAAATTTACAGCGGCTGGTTTTACGATGCCGGGGTAAATCAGCCCGGCTGGCGCATGTGGAAGCTTGGCGACTCGCAAAGCGCCGAGCCAAATGCTAGAAATATCGTGCTCTCAAAGGGTTCGATGAATTATTATTTCTTGACGCCGCCGCAACCGGAGTTTGATCTGATGAGCTTTGATTTCGATAAGGACGTAGAGCGAACATTCGAAACCGCGGCGATAAACGATGCGATTTTGACCAAGCTAGATAGCTTCCGCGCTAACAGCGGTAAACTCATCATCGTAACGGGCGTCTCCGATCCCGTATTTTCGGCGATGGATCAGCGCGATTGGTTTAAAAAGCTACAAGAAACGAACGCGAATGCGGACGAGTTTGCGCGATTTTTTGCACTGCCTGGGATGAATCACTGCGGCGGCGGTAACGGCATCGATGACGTCGATCCGCTAAGCGCGCTTGAAGCGTGGCGCGAGCA
>CAURMQ010000152.1:0-4370 GCA_963525765.1 uncultured Campylobacter sp.
AAATGGATCGAGCAAAACTGCATCCAGTGCAACCAGTGCGCCTTCGTCTGCCCGCACGCCGTAATCAGGGCGTTTTTGCTAGATGAAAAGGACGAGGCCGCCGCTCCTTTAAATTTAAAAGATCACCTGCTAGAAGCCAAGGGCAAGGAGCTAAAGGGGCTAAAATATAAGATCCAAGTAAGCCCGCTTGATTGCACGGGCTGCGCGCTTTGCGCCGAAAACTGCCCGAGCAAGGAAAAATCGCTCGTCATGGTGCCGCTTGAAGAAGAACTCGAAAAGGGCGAGCAAGAAAGCGCAGACTTTTTATTCGAGCACGTAAGATACAAAGACGATTTGATGGACAGATCAAGCGTCAAGGGCGTGGGCTTTGCGCGCCCGTATTTTGAATTTCACGGCGCGTGCCCGGGATGCGGCGAGACGCCGTACATCACGCTGATCACGCGACTTTTCGGCGATCATATGATCGTAGCCAACGCCACGGGCTGTAGCTCGATCTACGGCGGATCGGCGCCTTCGATGCCGTACCGCAAGGATGAGAACGGCCGCGGCGTCGCGTGGGCGAACTCGCTTTTTGAAGATAACGCCGAGTTTGGGCTGGGAATGAAGATCGCAAGCGAGACGCTGCGCCATAAGATCGAGGATCTGATGCTAGGCTCGCTCTCAAGCGTGCCAAACGCGCTAAAGGCGCTCTATCACGACTGGATCGAAAACAGAAACGATACGCTAAAATCCGCTCAGATCAGAGATAGGCTGGTGTCGTTGCTAGAACAAAATTTGGACGCGCCCGGGGTTCGTGAAATTTTAGAGCTGAAGCAATATCTAAACAAAAAATCGCAGTGGATCATCGGCGGCGACGGATGGGCCTACGACATCGGCTACGGCGGGCTCGATCACGTGCTGGCTACTGGCGAGGACGTAAACGTGCTGGTGCTGGATACGGAGGTTTATTCAAACACCGGCGGACAGAGCTCTAAAGCTAGCCGCCGCGGCTCTATCGCGCAGTTTACTGCAGGCGGCAAGCGCGTTCAGAAAAAAGACCTAGGCCAGATCGCAATGACCTACGGCAACATCTTCGTCGCGCAGGTAAATTCCAACGCAAACCAAGCCGCGACGCTAAAAGCGATCATGGCGGCGGAGGCCTACCCGGGACCTAGTCTCATTATCGCGTATTCGCCCTGCATCGCGCACGGTATCAAAGGCGGCATGGGCAGCTCCGGCGATCAAGCCGAGCTTGCGAGCAAATGCGGCTATTGGCCGACCTACACCTTCGATCCGCGACTCGCGGCGGAGGGCAAAAATCCGCTTAAAATTTCATCCAAAGAGCCGGATTGGAGCCTTTATGAGGAATTTTTGCTAAACGAAGTGCGCTACAACGCGCTTAAAAAGATCGATCCCGAGCACGCGGGTAAGCTTTATGAAGCAAACAAAGCCGACGCAATGAGACGCTACCGCCAGCTCAAGCGGCTTGCCAATGCCGATTTCGGCGATGAGGTTGTCTCTACGGGCGCCGCTAGCGAGAATGCTTAAGCTTTGCGGCTATTTGTTGAAATTCCGGCTCTGCGAATTTTGCGATCCGGAATTTTATTAAATTTAGCGGGACTGCATAAAATTCCGTATAAATTTTAAAAGGAAAATCCATGAAAAAAATTGGACTAATCGGCGGCATGAGTTACGAATCTACGATTACCTATTATGATGGGATCAATCGCAAAATTAACGAGCGTCTAGGTGGGCTAAGTAGCGGCGAAATCCTGCTAAGTAGCTTAAATTTCGACGAGATCGAGCGGTGTCAAAGAGATAATGAGTGGGACAGGGCAGGTGAAATTTTAGCTCGTCACGCGCGAGTTTTGCAAGGCGGCGGCGCGGATTATATTTTTCTTTGCACTAACACG
Source organism: uncultured Campylobacter sp. (assembly GCA_963525765.1). GTDB lineage: Bacteria > Campylobacterota > Campylobacteria > Campylobacterales > Campylobacteraceae > Campylobacter_B. Next base: position 1,893 of record CAURMQ010000152.1, read on the forward strand.
ATGCATAAGTGCTACGAGGCGATAAAAGCCGCTATCTCTGTACCATTCGTGCATATCGCGGACGCCACGTTAAGTGAGCTGCGAAAACGTGGCGTGCAAAAAGTAGGGCTGCTCGGCACGATCTACACGATGACGCAGGATTTTTACAAACAGCGCTTGATAGATGGCGGCGTAGAGGTACTCGTGCCAAATGCGGACGAAATGGAAGCGGTAAACGAAGTAATTTTTAATGAGCTTTGCTTCGGTAAAATCTTACCGCACTCCAAAGAGAAATTTTTACGGATTATTGAAGGACTTAGGGCTCGCGGCGCGCAGGGCGTGATACTGGGCTGCACGGAGATCGGGCTGCTCGTATCGCAAGCAGATACCGCCGTGCGGCTATTCGATACTACGCAGATCCACATCGATGCGGCGGTAAGTCTGGCTTTAAGCGAGTAAATATCAAATATGAGCCGGTAAAATTCCGGCTTATAATTTCAAATTTTTATATATATTATCAGTTAAATTTAATCTTTCTCTGTTATAATAACGAATATCAATCATATAAGGGGATGAAATGAACGTTTTAGTTATAGGAGCAGATGAGATTACACCCATTAAGGCGGTTTTAAAAGACCTTGGCGCGAGCAATATCGAGCACTGGGATGCACGAAACGAAAATCGCGTAAATCGTAAGCCGATCCCGCAGGATACCGAGTGTGTCGTGATGCTTACGAGCTTTTTAAACCACAACACGATGAAAAAAATCAAAGGCGAAGTAAAAAAGCGCAAAATCCCGCTCGTATGCGCTAAAAGAAGCGTCAGCTGCGTATTTTGCGAATACTGTAAGGTTTTCAATTTAAATCAAGAATTCGGTTGCAGACCTTGCGAAGATGATTAAAATCCCAAGGAATTTAAGTAATGCCGGCAAGCCCAGGCAAGCGGTTAAAAAATCGCGCACTACGCCGCAATCAAATGCTTACGACGATAAAGTTGACGAGCTAAATTCCAAGGATTTTTTAAATTCTAACAAATTTAACGCTACTTACCTTGCACACGCCGAAAGCAAGAAATTTAGCGGCAAATTTAAAAAGTTTTCAAGCGGTAAATCGGGCGCGCTTAATCATAATGCCTCTAAGCCGTGCGCTGCAAAGAGCGCGCAAAAAGGCAGCGCGAACAGGAATTTGACAGCAAAGGCTTTTTACAACACTGGCTTAGCGCAAAAGAATTTTTTCTGCGCTAAGCGTTCGGACGAGAAATCAGCTTTATTACAAGATACTACCGCGTCAAAACGAGATATCGCGACGCGCGAAAAACGCCAAAAAGCGGATCTGCGGCGCGATAATGAGCTTATTGATGATGAAATTTTAAATGCCGAAGTTTTTAATAAGCAATTCTTTAGCGGCGAGATTTTTGGCTTTGATGCGAACGGGCGCGAGATTGCGCCAGAGGCGCTGCAGGATTATGATGCGGCTTCGCGAGCGCGAGCGATGCTAGCTCTATATAATTTTAACGTTAATGCGGATTATAGAATTCTGCCCGCAAATTTAAAGGGCGCTTCGCAGTTTCGCGCTGCGTTTTTAAATTTTATCGCTTCCGAACTTAGGCGCGGTGCTCGCAAAATTTACCGCTTCAAGCCCGCCGTGAAATTCTGTACGGCGGATAATGCGATAATCTTTGCCTATCTGCGCGATATGCCGCTGCCTGTATTTGCCGCCAAGCCCGCTTATAAGCTAACTAGCGCAATCGTGAGTCTGCGTAGCGGATTGCTGCTAAACGGAGACGATGCGTTCCACAACTTCGTATTTTGCAAAATCGCGCTTCGTAATGCAGGCGCACAGCTGCAGCTTGTGGGTAAATCAGGCGAGCTCATCGTAGTTCGCAAGAGCGGTTTTAGCCTAGGCGTGGTTACGAGCTTTAAAAAAATTTTACCTCAAAATCCAGCCATTTATGATAATGATATAAAAAAAGCGCTAGAGCTTTGCCGCGGAGCAAACCTCGATGCCGTGTATCTTGTATATCCAAAAAATGAAAATTTTAACCGCCACGTCGAGATAAAAAGCGAATGCTTTAAGGGAAATTTCATTATGAAATTAGTACCATACAAGCTCACCGACAAAATTTATTAAAAGGATACCAAATGGTTGGAATTATTTTTGGAAGCTCGATGGGCAATACTGAGGACGCCGCGAAGCTGATCTCCGAAAAGCTAGGCATAGAAAACGAGCTAAAAAACGTTGCAGACATCGCGCCTGCAGATCTAAATAAATATACTGCGCTCATCATTGGCAGCTCTACATGGAACGACGGCGAGCTGCAAGACGACTGGGCGGGCTTTGATTTCTCGGCTCTTAACGTATCGGGTAAGACCGTCGCGATTTTCGGCATGGGCGACAGCTCGAGCTACAGCGACGCCTACTGCAACGCAATGCGCGAGCTATACGATAACTTCAAAAAAGCGGGTGCAAATATCGTAGGCGCAGTGCCTACCGACGGATA
>CAURMQ010000153.1:0-4326 GCA_963525765.1 uncultured Campylobacter sp.
GAGCGACCTCGCAATTCAAGCCCCCTTCCCGCCCCGAGTGAAATAGAAATCACGGCATAAATTTCACGGGCTGTGAATTTGGTGATAAATTTTATTTTGTAAGTTTCTATAAAATTTCATGGATATAACTTAGCGTCTGGGTGTATTATGCGCAATACTCGTAAGGGGGCGGCGCTCGCCTCTACGGCTTTTAAAAATTTTGCTCCGCTCGCGCGATGCTAGCGGTGCGGACTGCGTCCACATTAAATTTCAAAATTCCTCGCCGCAAAATTCTAAATTTAGTAGTAGAATTCCGCATTAGAGAAATTATAAAATTCTACTCGCAGACTATGCGCGCGCAGTTTTTTCGGGATTTCAGAATTCCGCGGAATTTTAAGGGGAAAGCATGAGATATTTTAAAAATTTACTCTCTGATTTAAGAAGCGGCAGGCTCGCGCTGCACCCGGTTTTGCTCGCGGCGACGTTTTGCATAGTGAAAATTTCGTGGCCTTTTCTAATAGGGTCTACAGGTGGTGATGGCTCGGGCTGGACAATATTTGGCTATTTCATATTTATGGATTTTACACAATGCACATGTTTCATAGCGCTGGGCGCGCATCTTGTCTATGTCGCGGGGCGCAGCGACAAAAATAAACAAAGTAGTAGCCGCGAAAACAGCGACTACGAAGGCTTTATACAACCCCGCGGGCTACGCTATTTAGCCGTGCTGCGCACTATCTTATGCGCCCTATGCATCATCGCGTGCGTGGCGGGCTATCTTAGCGCGGATATAAATCACCAGAAATTAGGCGTTCTGAATTGGTTTTTCCCGACTGCGTTATTAAGCGCTTTCATATATTTGATTGCGATCTGGGTTGTTACGACCGACTCTGAAATAGTAGCTTGGGGTGCCGTCTTTGGGACAAGCTATGTAGTCGCTTGCTATGCGGTTTGCAAATGTTTTTTTTGGTATGGTGGATATGTATTTTGGAAAGGGTTGGAGATAATCTTTCCCCTAATTTGGGCGTTTCATTTCAAGCGCACCTACAAAAAGCTCCTAGCAGAGGAGATGCGCGAGGCGTAACGGCAAGCTGAATGCAGAATTTTAGCCAAAATTTTGCCGCCAGCCGCAGTTTAAAATTAGCGCGAGCGTAGCTCGCCCTTTGAGCGTGCCAGGGGTTGGGGGATTTTAAGGGGGAAGGGGAGCGCCTCGCAAAACGAGCGTAGCGACGCAAGGCTTAAGCCTGGCGGCGTTTCTTGCGAGCGCAGCGAAGCAGAGTAAGTAGCGCCCCTTCCCCCTTAAGAGAAAACGCTGCCACGCCCCAAATTCTAGAGGCAAATTCTACATAGAGAAATTTTAAATTTATTACAAAATAAAATTCCGTTTAAATTTTAGCCCGCGATATGTTTCTCTTGGGGCGGGAAGGAGGCTTGAATTGCGAGGTCGCTCCCCTTCCCGCCCCAAGCCCCACCCATCCCCCGACGACGCTTTAAGCGGTGCAGGCTACGCCTGAGTTAAATTTCAACGTCCATATCCACGGGTTCGATCTGCAGCCCGCGCAGATCCGCGAGATGCTGCACCGCGGCGTCCGTTTCGGCATTTTTGGGAAGGACGATGTGAAAGCCGCGATCAAACGCCAAGAAAAAATTCTCCCCGCCCGCAGCGATTCGATTTAGCGAGCGCGCGGCAAATTTCTCGCTTGCGCGCGGCTCGCCTTTTGAAAACGAGATCGTCTCGTCGTCCGCGACGAAGCTCATCTCCGTGCTCGAGTCTTGCGCGAACTTAGCGGCAGAGAGATGTTTTCTTAGCATGCGGCGGTAAAATTTCGGATAAAAAATAAGCCACGCCGCGCCCAAAATAACCGACGCCACGCTCGCAATCGGCGCCGTTTTTAAAAGCCCGTCGATGATGATGCCAACGAGCAAAAACTCAAATGGTATGGCGTAAGTGCTGATAAGGCGCTGCTTGCGCGCCTTTTTGCTGTAAAGCAGCATAAATTTATTGAGGTTATCCACGTCGCGATTGGTGATACGTACTTTCATATTTTTCCTTTAATTTTTGCGTAATTGTAGCGAAGCCGCCTTAAATTTGCGTCTATTAACTTCCGTGAGATAAAATCCCGTTTTTAAAGGAGCGCCCGTGAAATCTTTATTAAAAATCAACGGATTTTTGCCGTTTTTGGCGATTATGTTTATCAATGCAAGCGTCGATCTGGGCCATAAGATCACGATTCAAAACGTCCTTGTTAAAAGCGCCGATTCCGGCGCTCTCATCGCCCTTACCTCGCTTGTAAATTTGCTGATTTTGCTGCCTTACGTATTTCTTTTTAGCGCCAGCGGCTATCTCAACGACAAATTCTCGCGCACCCGCATTACGCGGATCTGCGCGAAACTCGGCGTCGCGCTTACCGCGCTCATTACGCTAGGTTATGCGTGCGGGTGGTTTTATTTCGCATTTTTTATGACGATCCTGCTTGCGGCGCAAAGCGCGATCTACTCGCCCGCCAAATACGGCCTGATTAAAAAGATCGTCGGCGCGAAAAATTTAGGCGCGGCAAACGGCATCGTACAGGCTCTTACCATCATCGCGATTCTGCTTTCATCGCTTGCGTTTTCGGTGATTTTCGAACTCTTTGCAACCCGCAGCAACGATGCGGGCGAGCTGATGAGCTCGGTTTGGTTCATCGGCGTGCTTTTGGTCGCGGGCTCCGCGCTTGAAACATACTACTCGTATAAAATTCCATTCTTCGACGCCGCGCAGCCGCAGGCGGAATTTGACACGAAAGAATATCTCCACCTATGCTACTTGAAGCAAAATTTAAAATTTGTAATCAAAGACAAAAACGTCCTGCTCTGCACGCTCGGACTTTCGATGTTTTGGGCGGTCTCGCAGCTCGTGATAGCGACCTTTCCGGCTCACTACAAGAGCCTTAGCGGCAGCGACAACGTAATGGTGATCCAGGTGATCTTAGCTCTTAGCGCGATCGGAATCGCGTTAGGCTCAATCTTTGCGGGCAGCTACTGCAAAAAACATATCGAGCTTGGTATCGTGCCGTTTGGCGCATTCGGTCTGGCGCTCGCGCTAATGGTGCTAGCCAACGCACACTCGGTATTTTGGCTCGGTATGGCGTCGTTTTTCTTCGGATTTAGCGGCGGAATTTTCATCGTGCCACTCAACGCCGTAATCCAGTTTTTCACCGCCGATGAGCGCATGGGACGGGTGCTCGCGGGCTCAAATTTTATTCAAAATATCTTTATGGTGCTGTTTTTGCTCATCGCCATCATCTTGGTGCATTTTGCGGTCGCCAGCGGCGAAATTTTCGTTATGGCTGCTCTTTGCGTTCTTATCTGCGGGATCTTTGGCGCAAAATATCTGCCGCAGCTTTTCGTTAGAATTTTACTCATTCCATTTATGAAATTTGGCTACCAAGTCCACGTAGACGGCATCGAAAACATCCCGCAAAAAGGCGGCGTACTGCTTTTAGGTAACCACATCAGCTGGATCGATTGGGCAGTGGTGCAGCTCGCCTGCCCGCGCGGGGTGCGCTTCGTGATGCATCGCAGCTACTACGATCTGTGGTATTTGAAGTGGTTTTTTAAAATTTTCCGCGTCATTCCGATCGGAGCGGGCGTGAGCAAAAGCGCGATCGAAAGCATCCGTGAGGCGTTGAATGCAGGCGAAGTGGTCGGGCTCTTCCCCGAGGGTCACATCAGTTACAACGGCCGCATAGACGAGTTTCAGGGCGGATTTGAGCTCGCCGCGCACGATACGAACTCCGTCATCGTGCCTTTTTATATCAGAGGGCTTTGGGGATCAACGTTTTCGCGCGCCAGCGAGCATTATAAAAGAACGATTTCGCAAAGCGGCAAAAACGCACTTCGCGTAAGCTTCGGCGCGCCGATCGAGGCAAATTCCAAGGCGCACGAGGTAAAACGCGCGGTAACGGAGCTGTCGTTTTTCAGCTGGGGCAAATACCTTGCAAGCCTAAAGCCGCTTGCCTACAACTGGCTAAATCAAGCCAAAAGATCGCCTTTTAAGCGCGTGGCGGTCGATAGCACGGGAGCAAGTCTCACAAATTTAGCGATGATGAGCGCCGTTTTGATACTTCGCAAAAGGCTAAAGAGCCGCATAAATAGCGAGGAAAACGTCGGTATCGTTTTGCCTAGCTCGGTCATCGCAAGCGCCGTAAATTTAACGCTTTTTGCGATGGGCAAAACGAGCGTAAATTTAAACTACACGCTAAGCGAAGAGAACTTAATCTACTGCGCGGATAAAGCGAATATCCGCACGATCATCAGCTCGCGCAAATTCGTAGAAAAGCTCAAATCAAAGGGCTTTGAGCTGGA
>CAURMQ010000154.1:0-4325 GCA_963525765.1 uncultured Campylobacter sp.
CTTCGAGTCCGATTTTTGCAAATATCGTAGTCAGCGCCGCAAAGAGCGCTGATGCGCGCTAACCCGGTAAAAGAAACTAGAGCTCCATCGCGTTTGATTTAGACGATATTGCTAAGTCTCACTCGCGATTGCCGCTAAATTTGCCTCACTTATATATAAAAATCGCCAAAAGCGCATTCTCGCTTCGCCTAACGCCGAGAGATCTCTTTAAATTCCGCTCCGATGCCTCTCAAAAAAGCAAACTTTAAGCCCAAACCTACTACTCTAAAAGTTCAAATTTTACAAATAAGGATACTGAATGAAAAATTTCATATTTTCCGCACTTTTGGCTCTTGGCATCGCAGGCTGCGCCGTAAGCACCGCTCCGACGCCTGCAGGCAACTTACGCTCGCTAAAATCCGAGATCGTAAACTACACTCGCCAAAGCTCCACAGCTTACGTCTATACCTTTAGAGACCTATCCAGCGGCGAGCTCTACACCGCTCGCGCAAGCAGATATTATGCGGCTGCGGGCGATACTGCCTACATAAGTACCGCAGCAGGCGCTATCACCGATATGCGAATCATCTCGCGCAAAGCGGGTTCCGTTGCTCCGCGCGCTTATGACATCGGTAAAATCGAGACCAAACAAATGCATAAAAACGACGCTATTGCTGTACCAGAGAGCGAAAATATCAGCTTTTAATCCCACGCGATTTTTAGCCGCTACGCCCTTTAAGGTAAGCGAGCCTGCTTTTAATTTGAGATAAACGTTTTTGTGTTTGCTCTCTACTCTTATGAAGGCAATGGTTTCTGTTCTTAATCATGGCGGGCTGGCGCGATTTGCTTGCGCTTTAAAGTCCGCTGATTCTTTATGCGATTGCCTGCATAAATTTTATATTTTATAAGTTGTGGAATTTTGTATTTCACGAAATTCTGCGCTGCACATCTTACTTATATGGCTAGGTTAGCATTTCCTATTCGCTTGCTTCGTGCTTAAGATTTCTTACTGCGTGACGCTATTTTGTCCACAAAATTCTATATTATAGAAATACAGCCACGCTAAAATTTTAATTCGAGGAATTCTTATAAATTTTCTTTCTCGTAGTTTTTCGCGCACTGCTCGTTCTAAGTGCCGTATTCTCCGCCGATAAGATGTTGCGTGGATTTTTAAAACCCACGCTTTGCAAATTTTGTGTCTTGAAATTTCATTCATAAAATTTTGTATCGTAAAATTTTATCAAATTTCTCCCGCATGAAAGAGGTGTTGCCGTCTGTTTACCGCAGCCTGATATAATCCCCACATCGAAATTAGAACTCCTTTCAATAATCGGCGAGACCTGTGTGGGTCTCGCTTTTTTTATGCCCGTTAAATTTGGATTTTCGGTAAATGCTCGGTAACAATTTGGTAAAATTTTAGTATTTTTCAGCATATTTTAAGCATATAATTTGTCATTTTGTGCTACTATTGCGCTTACAAACTTTTAAAGGAGTTCAAAATGAAACTAGTTAAACTTAGTTTAGCGGCAGCAGTCGCTGCAGGTGCTCTTGCTATGAGTGCAAGTGCTGTTCCGTTAGAGGAAGCTATCAAGGATGTGGATCTAAACGGATACGCTCGTATGCGATATACCCATGATCACCTTAAAAATGAAATAAATAGCAATAAGGGCGTTTGGGAATTTAAATCCGAAGTAGATTTTAAAGCTAAAATCGATGATAACTTCTTTGGTGTAGTGGGCGTTAGGTTCTTAGATAGAGATAATGGCGAGTCGCTTTCTTCTTCAAATAGCCAATATCATGGTGCACAAAATCCAAGCGACAAAGATTCTGATTTCGATATCGCTAAAGCTTATTTAGGATACACTATCGGCGGTACCACTATTGCAGTCGGTCGCCAGGGCATAGGTTCGTTCTTTACCGATGATATGTATGGAGATGGTGTTAAGATTACTAGTACCGATATCGAGGGCTTGACAATTAGCGGCTTTTGGATGGATTCTTTAGAGAATGATGGAGATATTTCAAGCCTTGATTGGGGCGCAGCGGTAGATAATAAACTAACTACTGATCATAATCTATACGGTATAGGATTTATGGGCTCATACGATCCAGTATCTTTCCAACTATGGTATAACGCTTTAGAGGACGTAGCACAGCTTTTTGCTGCAGAACTAGCTCTAAACTTTGATATCTCTGATGATTTCAATCTCGGTGTAAAAGGTCAGTATGCATTCTCTGATTTTGACGGTGATTATAAAGATGCGGGTGCTAGTGATGCAGATTTCTGGGCTGCAGAAGCTAATGCTGGTTTCTTTGGTGTTGATTTAGCTGCAGGTTATTTAAAATTTGAGCCTGATGATAAAGATAAAGTTTCTTTTGTATCTTTTGAAGATCAAGGCTCTTTCATTAGCCCAGGTGAAGAGTTGTTAGACTATAGAAACTTTAGTGGCGAAAATCACTACTGGTATGTAGTAGCAGGCTATACCATCCCTGATACTGGCATCAGAATCGGCGCTGATTACCTAGACGGTAAAGCAGATGGTGACAATGCATACGAAGTAGTAGGTAGAATTTCTTATAAATATAATGAAAAGCTAAGCTTCAAAACTTGGTATTCTCACTATAAGATTGACGATGCTGCTGGCGGTCTTGATGAGAAAAAAGATCGCATCAGATTCGAGGCTAAATACAGCTTCTAATTATTTACCTTATACGGGTAAAATTAGGGCGAAGCTTTTGCTTCGCCCTTTTTAAATTCTAAATCAAGGTTTTCTATGAAAATTTTTAAAATTTCTTTTTTAGCATGTTTTTTTGCCTTTAATTTAAGTGCCGCGGATAAAGCAAGCGATGATACGTATGTATTTGAAGCTAAAGGTGAGTTTGCCAAAGAGCTAAAATCCCTGATCGAAAAGCATTCTAAAGATGAAAACGTAACCGTAAATATCTACAAAAACACTCCGGTCGCAGGCAGTAAAATCCATAGCGGCAAGGTAAATCGAAATATAAATTTTTTAAAAGAAAGAGGTGGGGCTATCTTTGCTGAGAAGTGCGCTTCATGCCACGGCGAGAATGGCCAAAAAAAAGCTTATGGAGTATCACGTAAACTCAAAGATATGGACGCTAAAGAGATCTCGATAGCTATGTCGCAATACACTACAGATCTAAGTTATGGTGGCAAGATGAAAAATATCATGCAGCCGATCGCCGCTAAGACGGGCGCTACGGAGCTAGGCTACATCATTGCTTATCTAAAAGGCGACGATTCGTTCTTATACGATAGCTCGTCTAGTAGGAGCACGAATACTAAAATTTCGACTGCCCCTAGTGAGCAGGGCTCATACCTAAAATAAAGGAGCGTAGATGAAAGTAGTGATCGTTTTGGCAAACGGATTTGAAGAGATCGAGGCGGTAAGTTTGATCGATATTTTGCGCCGCGCGGAGATCGATGCAGTATCCGTGGGGCTGGATAAGAAATGCGTCTGTGGTGCGCACGGCGTAGAGATGATCGCCGATGAAATTTTAGACAATATAAAAGTTTCGGAATTTGATATGATCGTTTTACCTGGCGGCTTGCCCGGAGCCGAAAATTTGGCAAAGAGCGAGAGGCTGGGGCAAGTACTGCGCGATTTCGATGCAAATAACGCAAAAATCGGCGCAATATGCGCCGCTCCATGGGCGCTAGCTACGGCGGGTGTGCTAAAAAGCTCTTATACTTGTTATCCAGGCTTTGAAAATCAGATCGCTCACCCAGGCTATACGAATTCGGCGAATGTCGTAAAAGATCAAAATATAATGACTTCGAAAGGTCCCGCTACTGCAATGGAATTCGCACTACAAATCGTCCGTGAGTTAAAAGGCGAGCAGGTTTATTCCAAGCTAAAATCCGATTTGCTTTTTAAATAAAATCTCAAGTTAGAACCGACTCCAGCGCGCCTTATTTTGCCATCTGTAAAATGGGGTGCGTGATTTTGCCACGCCTGAGAACTACCAATTTTATCTTACTCTGCATGTATAAAATAGCCACAATATTTATTCTGAGTATCCGTAAACGACAAATGGAATTCTTGCAACTCAAATTTTAGATCGAAAAACGCAAAAAACCTTGTGCGTGACAGATAAAATTTTATTGGAGCTAGTTGCTATTAAAACCAAATCCTACCATCGCGACGGCGTGGAACGTAAGCATAAAAATATTTTAGGCGTACCTTCAAGAGGACATCGCTGAGCTGAATAAATTTTAGTGCGGCACCTTCGCGATGTACTCGCTAGCAGAAGTTAAACAGATCGCGCAAAATGTGCTAAATAAGGGTATCGGCGTGATCAAAAACGACGAGATCGCGCTGGAT
>CAURMQ010000155.1:0-4309 GCA_963525765.1 uncultured Campylobacter sp.
AAATTTACTTTAGCGATTTTAGCGCGATTGATTGGCGCACGGTACAGGTCGCCGTATTTCGCGCGAATAAAAAGGCGCTAAAGATCGTTCGCGACATCGATTTCACGGGTATTGACGCGCTTGTGGGGCTAGAGAGCCAAAAATCGGCTCTTATAAAAAACACGGACGCCTTCCTGCGCGGCTGCAGCGCCAACCACGCACTACTATGGGGCGAGAGCGGCTGCGGTAAATCAAGCCTTGCAAAGGCGGTTTTTTCTAAATTTATCCCGCAAGGCCTTAAGATCATCGAGATCGGTAGGGACGATCTGGGCTATCTCGTGGATATAATCGATGCGATCCGCGAAACGAACTTTAAATTTATCATCTTTTGCGACGATTTGAGCTTTGAGCTCGGCGAGAGCGGCTACAAGCACCTTAAGCCGCTGCTAGAAGGATCCTTAGAGCGCGCGCCGCGCAACGTGCTGATGTATGCGACATCTAACCGCCGCCACATCGTAGGTGAATGCGCAAGCGATAACGACGCCGCGCAGATAAGCCGCGGCGAGCTGCACCTAAGTGACGCGGCGAACGAGCGCATTAGCCTGAGCGAGCGCTTTGGGCTACAGTTAAGCTTTTACGGCGGGAGCATGCAGGAGTATTTAGGAATCGTAGATGCCTACTTTGCGGCTGCGCAAGGTATGAGTGCGGCGGAATTTTGCCTAAGCTTTGCCGCAAATTTAGACGAGCTGCACGCAAAGGCGAGGGAATTTGCGATGCTTCGCGCAAGCCGCAGCGGCCGTGCGGCAAAGCAGTTTTTCTTGAGCTTTGGCGAGGAATTTTTTGCAAATTTAAAAGGCGGCGGCAGATGAATACGGCGTGCGAATTTAAATTTGGCGTAAATTTTATCGTCGTGTTAGAGCGCACGCAAAAAATCGCCGCTGCGCGAAATTTTAAAAACGCTGCCAGAAATTTCGGAGGCGCGAAATGAGCGCGACCGAGCTTTTTATCGCGCTTTTTCGCGCCGTGAAAATCAAGGATTTGCGCTGGTGGCCCGCGTTTGGAAGCTTTGAGGTGGTCGTGGGGGCGATTTTGATCCAAAATACGGCGTGGCGCAATGCAGACGCGGCACTGCAAAACCTGCGTAGTAAGGGGCTTTTGAGCTTAGAAAGCATCGCCGGGCTAGACGAAGCGGAGCTTGCGGAGATCATCAAAGTAAGCGGATTTTATAATCAAAAAGCTAGACGCCTAAGCTTACTTTGCAAAGCGATAATCGCGGATTTTGGGGATTTTGAGAGCTTTAAATCGGGCGTTAGCCGCGAGTGGCTGCTAACGCGCAAAGGGATCGGCGCGGAGAGCTGCGATGCGATCTTGTGCTACGCGTGCGAGCGTGCGGTGATGGTCGCGGACAGCTATTCGGCGCGGCTGCTTGGGGCTTTAGGCTATGAGTTTGAAAGCTACGACGAGCTTAGCGCGTGGCTCGGCGAGCTGGAATTTGGGCGGATCTATGAGTTTGTAAATTCCGCCAACTCTCCCTGCTATGCGGCGGCAAAAGTAGATAAGCTGAAGAGCGAAAACGGCGTGTATGCGCTATTTCACGGGCTCATCGTGGAATTTTGTAAAGCGCATCTGAAAGGTAAAATTTTTGATGATTTTGCGATGGAATTTTTTGATAATTTAAAATAAATCTTAGCCGTCTTTGAAGCAAAGAACATTCTATACCATCTAAGTAGCGATAAATAGGTGATTTTATGTATTGTTAAGCGCCGATATAGCAAAATTTAATTAAAATTACGGCGATAAATTTGGTTAAAAAACGGATATTTAGGGGAGTTTATGACGAAAAGAAAAATTTTGATAGTATTTGGGACGCGCCCGGAAGCCATTAAGATGGCTCTGTTGATAAAGGAATTTCAAAAGCACGCGGAATTTGAAGTGAAGGTTTGCGTTACGGCGCAGCACAGACAGATGCTTGATCAGGTGCTTGAATTTTTTGAGATCAAGCCGGATTTTGATCTAAATTTAATGAAGCAAGGGCAGGATCTGTACGACATTACGTCAGGCGTTTTGCTTGGTATGCGCGATGTATTTAGCGAATATACCCCGGACATCGTGTTTGTGCATGGAGATACGACTACTACTTATGCCGTTTCTTTGGCGGCGTATTATCAAAAGATAGACGTTGCTCATGTAGAAGCTGGACTTAGGACGCATGATATCTATTCGCCGTTTCCTGAAGAGATAAATAGGCAGATGACGGGACTTATAGCTAAATATCACTTCGCACCGACCACCGATGCAAGAGACAATCTCTTAAAAGAAGGCAAAGATCCAAAAAATATAGTCGTTAGCGGCAACACCGTAATAGACGCGCTTTTGTGGACGATAGATAAAATCGAAAACAACGAGCTGCTAAAAAATAAAATTTTATCCTTTATAAATTCCAAATATAAGCTTAGTGATAGAAAATTTATTCTCGTTACAGGACACAGACGAGAAAATTTCGGAGAAGGCTTTGTTAATATTTGTGAGGCTTTACGTGAAATAGCGCTAAAAAACGAAAATATCGACATCGTTTACCCCGTGCATTTAAATCCAAATGTAAGAAAGCCTGTGGGAGAAATTTTATCGGGCATTTCGAATATATTTTTAATCGATCCGCTAGAGTATGATAGTTTCGTCTATCTTATGAGCAAGTCATATATGATAGTAACAGATAGCGGCGGCATCCAAGAGGAGGCGCCGAGCCTTTGCAAGCCCGTTTTAGTTATCAGAGAAACTACCGAAAGACCTGAAGGGATAAGAGCAGGATGCGTTAAGCTTATCGGCACCAAGCGCGAAAATATAATAAAAGAGGTGCAAAAATTATTAAATTTAAAAGACGAATATGATAAAATGAGTAAAAGTGTAAGTCCGTATGGCGACGGTAAAGCTTGTAAAAAAATACTGGAATTTTTAAAAGGAATATTGTGAAAAAAGTTTGCATCTTAGGTCTTGGGTATATAGGGCTACCGACGGCGGCGCTTTTGGCAAATAGGGGCTATAAAATCCACGGCGTTGATGTAGTACGGAGCGTCGTAGATACGATCAATCAGGGCAAAATTCATATCGTAGAGCAAGGGCTTGGGGAGCTTGTAAAAAAATCAGTAGAAAGCGGAAATTTAAAAGCAGATGTTAAGCCTGATTTCGCAGACGTTTTTATCATAGCTGTTCCGACGCCGTTTCGAGACGGATACGTGCCAAATATCGATTATGTCATAAGTGCGGCAAAATCTATAATACCATACGTAAAAGACGATAATATGGTCGTTTTAGAATCCACTTCACCGGTAGGTACTACCGAAAAGATAGGTGAAATTTTAAAAAATGGCGGTGTTGATATTTCTAAAATTTATATCGCTCATTGCCCGGAGAGAGTTTTGCCGGGTAAAATTTTAAAAGAGCTTACGCAAAACGATAGAATCGTAGGCGGAACTACAAAAATTGCTACTAAAAAAATAGCGGAATTTTATGGAGAATTCGTTAGTGGTAACGTTTTGCAGACGGATTCTAAGACTGCAGAGATGTCAAAGCTTACAGAGAATTCTTTCCGCGACGTAAACATAGCCTTTGCAAACGAACTTAGTATTTTATGCGATAAATTCGGCATTAACGTCTGGGAGCTTATCTCGCTAGCAAATCGCCATCCGCGAGTTAATATTTTAAACCCGGGCTGTGGCGTAGGCGGGCACTGCATAGCGGTCGATCCGTGGTTTATCGTCCATGCGGGCGGCTACGAAGCGAGGCTGATCAAATCCGCAAGGGAGGTCAATGATCACAAAGCTGAGTGGTGTATAGAAAAGATCAAAAACGCGGCTTTAAAATTTGAGCTGCAAAACGGCAAAAAGCCCAAAGTCGCGTGTATGGGGCTTGCTTTTAAGCCCGACATCGACGATTTGCGGGAGTCGCCTGCGCTAAATATAACCAGACGCCTGATCGCAGACGGCGTCGATGTGATCGCCGTAGAGCCCAATATCAAGGCTCACAAGGATTTTGAGATAGCGGACTATAAAAAGGCTGTTGAAATTTCGGACATTGTCGTATTTTTGGTCGGACATAAGGAATTTAAAGGGCTGAAAATAGAAAAAGAAGTTTTGGATTTTTGCGGTGTGCGAAATACTAATATTTAATATTTTTTAAGGTTATAGTCAATGATACAAGCAATAGTTAAAAAAGGTAAAGTTTTAGCAGAACAGATCCCCGCTCCAAGCGTTTCAAAGGGATGCGTTCTTATAAAAGTAGTAAATAGCTGCATATCGGCGGGCACCGAGATAAGCGGCGTATCAAATAGCGG
>CAURMQ010000156.1:0-4304 GCA_963525765.1 uncultured Campylobacter sp.
AAATCTATAAAACTATATAATATAGATGTAGCTTTCAGAATCGCGCGATTGCAAGATATTCTTTAATTTTTGGACCGAATACGATCATTAAAATATGAGCCGCCGCAAAGAAAAATAGGAAAAATCCCGTCCAAAACTGAAACCACCAAAGCGTCGTGTCGCAATGCTTCATTCGCATTTTGTGCGCTTTAAACGCTCTGTAAGCGGCGTAGTTAGCCGGAAATTTTCTCATCGCCAAAAATGCGTGAATCACGAAAATCACGAAAATCACGAAAGCGACGATGTTTGTGACGAAATAAATTCCGCCCGGTTCGGCGAAATGTACGACGCCCTCAAACGCGCCCTTACCGATCAAAATCGTGCCGGTAAATATCATATGACACAGCATAAAACAGGCCAAAATCAGCCCGCTGATGCTTTGCGCCACATCTTGCAAAGCCATAATACGGCTTTTTTTGCCGTCTATGGATCTGCCCGTAAAGCCTTCAATGCGACCTAGCATAGGTTCTCCTTAAAAAAGATGATTATAAATCCCCGCTAAACGAAAATTTACATTTTTGTAAAAAGATTATATTACTTTTTAACTTTAGATTAATTTAATTTCTGCAAATTAGTTTTTTCTTCAAAGACTGCTTTAAGAAAACTGCTATCAAAAACATTGCCAAAGATAAAATTTGCCCCATTGATAAATTTAAAAATATAAAACCGAGCCCATCATCCGGCTCTCTAAAAAATTCTACGAAAAATCTAAACGCCGTGTATAGCATCGCATACAGACATATCAGCTCGCCGTTAAATTTCTTAAATTTACGGTAGAAAAATAAAATCACGAAAATTACCAGTCCTTCCAAAACCGCTTCGTAAAGCTGGCTTGGGTGACGTAATGTGCCGCCTACCAAAATCCCCCACGGCTCGCTCGTCTCGCGCCCGAAAAGCTCCTGATTTAAAAAATTTCCCACGCGTCCGAAAAAATACCCAAGCGGCACGCTAAGCGCCACGAGATCGAGCAGCGCCCACATATCGGTTTTAAATTTTTTGCAAAACCAAACCGTCGCGATCACGAATCCGACAACAGCGCCGTGATAGCTCATACCGCGGATACCCACGAACTCGCCGTTATGAAAGGGGTTGAAAATTTGCCACGGATGGCTGAAATACCACGCCGCCTCGCCCGAATAGATCGCGATGTATCCAAGCCGCGCGCCCAAAATGACGCCCACTTCGACCCAGATAAAGTAGCGATCAAGCATCTTATCGCTAAAGCCAAGACCGTCTTTGCGCACGAAATACTTGGCAATAAATAGTGCCGTAAGTAGCGCCAAAACATACATAATGCCGTACCAGTGCACGTTTATACCAAACGCGCTGAACGCCACGGGATCAAAGTGAGCGTAAATTTCGTTCCAGTAATTCAAATTTTTCCTTTGTTTTAAATTTTAAAATTTAACGGCGCGCATCGGACGCTGCGTGACGCATGCTCGGCAAAAGACGCAAAGCGGCGCAAGTGCTAGGCGCCAAACTTAGTTTTCGAACGCTCGATCGCACGCGCGAAACACGTAAGACGCGAATCCTAGCGATAGCGTCAAACGATGCACAGACCACCTCGCATGAAATTTCAAGCGACGACGCCAGATGGGACGCAAGGCGCCTCACGTAAAATTCCAAATGACTATGCCAGACGACATACAAAGCGACACGCAAAACGCCAAAGCGCAAAACGACGCGACGCGGACAAAGCACGCAGCACCATGATGCAGACGCGACGCGCACGGTATTGGTACCGACAGCGCACGACGAATGCGGGACGATGCACATAACTCTACCAAAGAGCCTAATGCCGCGCAGAATTCATAACGACGCGCGATACGACAAATGCCGACGCACAAAAACCGCAAGGCGGGCACTTTGCATCCGCGCAAGATAACGCAGATAAAATTTGCCCGTCTTGCTTAGCTTATCGCGCCCGCAGGAGCCGTACCGGCTACAGCGTAAGAAATTCCGAAAGCAAGCTCCAAACCTATCTCTCTACATAGCGCTTTTATGTACCGAACGCGCAAAAGTACCGAGCGCGCGTTCTAAATTCTAAATTCCAAGCCCAGCGTCTCTTTCACCACGCGGCAAAAATCCGCCAAAAACCACCCGAGCGCCTTGTAGTAGCTGCTTTTAGCGTTTATCTGCACGTGCGTAGCAAGCGCGGAAAAGCTAGGAATGATAAATTGCGCCAGATATAGCGTCAAAATTTTATGCGATTTCGCGTCCGTGTTTTGCTTAAAAATCATGGCAAGAAGTGCGAGCATATTGGCTGCGTGAGCGCTTTTAAGCTCCGCAAAAGGCTTTTTGAAGCGGCATTTTTCATAAAACAGCTCCACTTCGCTTTCGCTTATGAGCTTGAAAAAGTCCATCTCAAACGCCTCTTTTAGCGCCTCAAAATCGCGCCCGAGCGCCGCATAGTCCTCACTCTGCACCTTTTGCCAAAGCTCATGGCCGTTTTTGTTCTCGATATTTTTATTTACGATGATCCAGTTTTTGCCCAAGCCGCGCAACTTCTGCTCATCTATCACGCCTTTAAAATTCGTCGCGAAGATTATGCAGATCACCGAATATAGCTCGCCTAGTTTCATCTTTTTCCTTTAAATTTAATCAAATTTCGCTTGCCTTTTTCAGCTTTTCGATGCCGAATTTTTCCCAAATCCTGCTTAAAGATCGATCTAAGCTCTGCTGCTTTTTATCGATCTCGCCAAAGAGCAGCGAGCTGCCCGATTTGCCGCTAAAATTTGAAAGATTTAGCGCTACGTGGATTATCTGTGCGCCTTTTTTCACGTCGCAGAGCTCAAACAGCTCAAGCGCGGTCTCGCTCAGCAAACTTAGACTAAACGCCCTATCCTGGCTGATCTGGTGCGAAAACTCCTCGCGCGATTTGTAGCGGATCTTTAGATCATACGTCGCAGGTTTTAGGCCCCTTGCGAGCACTTCGCCCGCCAAATGGCGCGCCAAAATTAAAATTTTACGCCGCAGCTCGTTCCGATCGGCGCACGGCGCGAAGCTGCGCCCAAAGCCGATACTCTTGCGCTCGCGCTTTGAGACGACCTCGCCCTCATCCTCGCCGCTAAGGGCTGCAAAAATTTTCTTGCCGTTTGCGCCCATCTTTTCAAAAATTTCTCTGTGCCCTAGCGCGTCGCCGAAGCTTACGATTCCGTATTTGCCGAGCGTTTTTTGCGCCGCCTTGCCGATGCCCGGGAATTTCGCTACCGGCACGGCGGATAGCTCGCGCGCGATTTGCGATTTTAAAATTTGCCGCACGCCGAAGGGCTTGGCAAGGCTCGTAGCGAGCTTTGCGATCAGTTTTGCTTCGCTAAGCCCGACGCTGCACGGAAGGCTAAAACGGCGCATAATCTCGCTTTGCAAAAACGCGGCAAAGCTCAGCGCGTCCGCATCGTAAGCCGTGCCGCGTAAATTTAGAAAAAACTCGTCGATGCTAAATTTTTCGATCTCGGGCGTAAAGCTTAGTAAAAACTCATAAATTTCGCGTGAAATTTTTCGGTATTCGCCGTGCTGCGAGCGCACCAAAATCAGCTGCGGGCAGAGTCCGAGCGCGATTTTAACGGGCTGCGCCGAGTGCACGCCGTCCGCTCTGGCCTCGTAGCTCGCGCTTAAAATCACGCTACCAAGCTCGCTCTTGCCGCCGAAAATCTCCTCGTCGCCGCCTCCGACGACTGCGATCTTTTTGCCCGCAAGCGCAGGGTCCGCAAGCCTCGCTACAGAGACGAAGAAGCTGTCCAAATCGATATGAGCTATCAAACTATGTCGATCCCGAATCCGCTAAGCCCCGCGTAGTCTTTCGGTTCGCTCTTGCTTAAAATTTTGATTTTTCTCACGCCCAGATGCGCTAAAATTTGCGCTCCGATGCCGAAGCTCTTAAAATCGGCGCGATTTTGCTCGGATTTTAGCATCAAAAGCACGCCGCCCTCTTTGCGCAAAACATCCAGATCGCGCATGAAATCGTTAAATTTCGCATCGCTTAAAAACTCCAAATCGCTTGAAATTTTATGAAATTTCACGTTCGTCTGCGCGCTCTTTTCTGGCTCGCCGAAAATATAGGCACGGTGCTCGTTGCCCTCGTGATCGCTCACGTCGCAAAATTTCGCCGCTTCGCCGCACAGCAGAGCGCTTTTGGGCTCGCTAAATTTAACGAGAGTTTCGTGTTTTAGGCGGTACTGCACGATCTGCGCGACCGAGATCATATTGATGTCGTGCTGCGCGCAGAATTTTTCCAGATCGTCCCTGCGCGCCATATCGCCGTCGTC
>CAURMQ010000157.1:0-4290 GCA_963525765.1 uncultured Campylobacter sp.
CCGTAAGCAGTCCAAAGATCAAAGCATTCTTGACGCCTATTTGGTGAGGATAGTTTATGATAAATTTAATAAGTACGGTTAAATCCAAGTCATCTTTTATATATGGGTATTCGCTACGGCGAGGTATATTATAAAAGTCCTTAAATACCTCTTCTGCAAATAATGGATTTTTAGAAATATCTCTTATACGAGCATATCTGAATAGTCTTTTAATAAGTTTGAATAAAATTTCTAAGGAAGCGTACTTCTCATTATCGTAATAATAATCCAGTATCGGCATAATATCCTTTTTGCTTATCTTGTTTATATCTTTGTCACAAATATCCCTTAAGGCCTTAAAGCTCATATCTCGTCTTTTAGAGGTTGCTAATGCAACATTGCCGTTATGTCTGCGAAACTGTCTATAAACGCTTGCTAGAGTATTTTTAGCAGGGATCAGCTTAGCAGAATCATCTATCATTAAACCTTTAAGAGTTTCTTTGGCTTCATTAAGACTTATCTCGTCTGCATTGCCTAAAGACTTAATCAGCTTTCCTCCCAAAGAATAGTGATAGTGCCTATGGATTGTTTGCTCTCCCTTTTTAGTAGATGAGCGGTAAAGTCTAACTGCTATATGCTCATCGATCATTTCTACCATAGTGTTTTTGCGATGAGGCAGGGAGAAATTTCTGATCACTTTATCGGGGTCCGTTTTAAAAGCCGGATCGTCTTTAATTTTAGAAAAAACTTTCATAACTACTTATCCTTTAAAAATTTAATATAGTTTCATAGGACAAATTATAAAAGCTTCCAAAGAGTTTAACAAGCTTAAGAGCTACTATACATTTTTTAATATATAGTAGTTTCTCTTAAACCGCCTGTATAATCTAGCGTTTTTAGTATTTGAAATTTTTTTGAAAAAATTTGAAAAAGCCGTAAAACAGGGCTTTCAAAAAAATCAAAAAACTAAAATTAGGGGGGAAATTTGGTGGATGGTGTCCTGCGTTGGATTCGAACCAACGACCCCCTCATTAAAAGTGAGATGCTCTACCTACTGAGCTAGCAAGACATCGTAAGAAGTGGCGCGACGAATGGGGCTCGAACCCACGACCTCCGCCGTGACAGGGCGGCATTCTAACCAGCTGAACTACCGTCGCACCAAAAATCACACTCGCAGCGCAAGTGCTAAAGAAGTATGAAATCCAAGGATTTCAAAATGGTGGTCGCTGTAGGGATCGAACCTGCGACATCCACCTTGTAAGGGTGGCGCTCTACCAGCTGAGCTAAGCGACCGTTTGGGTTTAAAAAAGAAATGTGATTATATATCTAATACGATTAATTTTCACTTAAACAATGATGAAAAGACTGAAATTGTGCTATACTTGCGACATAAAATTTTATCAAAGGCTCGGTAAATTTAGATGAAAAAGTTGGTTTTCGCCCTGTTTTTAGCGCTTCAAGCCCCCGCTTACTCGCCGAACGAGATCGTAAACGCCATCGCCGCAGTAGCGCAAAACGAAGGGGTAAAGCCTGAAATTTTATACACCATCGTCAAAATCGAAAGCGACTTCGAGCCCTACACGATCTCCTTTTTGACAAACAAAGCAAACGCCGATTATTTCGCGAGCCTGCACAATCAAAATATCCGCATCAAGACGAGCAGCTACAGCCTAAATTCCAGCAAATGGGTCGTTACGATCATACCGGCAAACGAAATTTACGCCGTGCAGATCGCCAAATATCTGTACGAGGATGGCTTTAGCATCGACGTAGGGCTTGGGCAGCTAAACGCCGTAAATTTCAGCCAAAATGAGATCGATTATATATTCAACCCGATGTACAACCTCACCAAATGCGCTAAAATCCTACGCAAATGTTGGAATGCTAAAGACAAAAATATCAAAGACACGATCGAGTGCTACAACTACGGCATGCGCAAACGCTACTCAAACCCCTACTACAAGCGATTTTACGAACATTACGAGAAATTTTTCGGTAAGCCCTATTAAGAGTTAGTAAAATTTCGCTAAAATCGCGCAAATTTTAAAAAAGGATACTTCATGATACTGATCGCAGGACCCTGCGTGATCGAAAGCCGCGAGCTAATAATGAAAGTCGCGGAAAGTTTACGCAAATTTAACGAAATGAGCGGGGTGGAATTTTACTTCAAAAGCAGCTTCGATAAAGCCAACCGCACCAGCATCTCAAGCTTCCGCGGCCCGGGGCTGCAGCGCGGCTGCGAAATTTTAGCCGAAGTAAAGGAAAAGTTCGGCTATAAAATTTTAACCGATATCCACGAAAGCTACCAGGCAGAGCCCGCCGCACGCGTCGCCGACGTGCTGCAGATACCTGCATTTTTGTGCCGCCAAACCGACCTGCTCGTCGCCGCAGCCGGCACGCAAGCGGTAGTAAATATCAAAAAAGGTCAGTTTCTATCGCCGCAGGCGATGAAACACAGCGTCGAAAAGGTGCTGCAAACCCGCAGCGCACGGGCTTATACACCGCAAAGCGGCGCGGCATCTAGCGGTACGAACGCCGCTCAAAACAGCGCCTGCTCCGACGATGCCGAAATTTGCGGCGCGCAAAGCGACGCCCGAAGCGGTGCGAATAACGGCTCTTCCGCGCTAGGCGCGCAAAATTCTTGCGGCGCACGATCGGACGCGCAAAATTCCACCCATGCTTGCAATACCGAAGGCGTTGCAAATTCTGCTCAAAGCGCCCCGCAACCAAACGGCGAAGGCATGCACGATCTGGCGCGCCGCTACGGCGTTTGGCTCACCGAGCGCGGCAGCACCTTCGGCTACGGAAATTTGATCGTCGATATGCGCTCGCTGCCGATTATGCGCGAGTTTGCGCCGGTCATTTTCGACGCGACGCACAGCGTGCAGATGCCTAGTATCGGCGCTACGAGCGGCGGCGACTCGCGCTTTGTGCCGTACCTCGCGCGAGCGGCGGCGGCCGTGGGCGTGGACGGCTTTTTTTACGAGACGCACCCTGATCCCGCTCACGCACTTTCGGATGGACCGAATATGCTAAATCTACAGCAGCTCGAGCGCATCGTAGCGCAGACGCTCGCGATTCAAAAAGCGCTCGGATTTTAGAGCGGGCGGCTATAAAATTTCAAATTTAGGCTAGCAAGCTTAAATTTTAATTTCGCACTGTTGCGCACGCTAGCCGATTCCAAACTTTGCAACAACAAATTCTATATTCACAAGAGCAGGCTTTAAGCGCAGCGAGTTCGTATGCCGCACGCTAAAATTTAAAACGTATCGCGCAGCTATAAAATTTAGCATATTTGTAAAATTTTAAACTCCACGCGCGCTTCACCAAACTTCGAGGGCTTTGATAAAATTTACGCGGCATGCGCCTATCGCCCAGCGCGAGCGGGGCAGTTTCGCGCCGCTAAATTTACAATTTTAAAAGCCTAGTGCGCAGAATTTTGCTATCAATTTTGCGCTGAATTTCGCAGCCGACAAAGTAAAATTTAATCTAAATTTACGCGCAAATTCCGATCATTCAATCCGCGCCATTACACGACTCACTGCATGAAATTTAAGCCGAGATTAATGGGGGGGGGGGTATAATTCAAATCCTAATTTCTTTTAAAGGATAATTTCATGGGTTACATAGAGTCTAACCTTCTAAAAGGCGAAGAGATAGTTGCGAAAGCTAAAATTCACTGGGCAGTTTTCATTCCCGCTATTGTTTTTTTAATCATTGCGTTGCTTATATTTAGCAAAGGCGATTACGAAATTTTTGTCATATTATTTGGAGTTTTTATACTGGCGTTGCTTAAAGGATTGATTGTTTTTAAAACAAACGAGCTTGCCATTACAAATCAGCGTATAATCGGTAAAGCAGGCTTTGTCAGCCGCGACACCGTAGAGCTGAAATACGAGAAGATCGAGAGCCTATCTGTGGCGCAAGGCGTCCTTGGGCGAATTTTCGGCTGCGGTACCGTAGTGGTGCGAGGTACCGGCGGCACGGCGGTTAGCTTCCCGTATATCACCAATCCCGTAGCATTTAAAAACAAAGCGATGGAAAAGATAGGCTAGGCTTCACCTTGTATATAAATTCAGATAGATTATAAATCTTACATCCTAAATTTATCTCGAAAATAAGTGCGATTGACTAAAATTAAAATTACATCCATCGCACCTTTAAATTTTAATCTAAATAACGTAGCCCGATAAACACTGTGTCGTTCTTTAAAATTCTAAAAAAACTTATCATCATATTAAGACACCACATTTAGTATTTTATCTAAAATTTTGTTTTTGTCGCTATAATGCGGCTTCTTGACCTTTTCGT
>CAURMQ010000158.1:0-4265 GCA_963525765.1 uncultured Campylobacter sp.
AAGCACGTAGGAGCGGATCTGATGCCCCCAGCCTATCTCGCTTTTAGGCACGTTTTCGTCCTTCTCGCGCTGTTTCATCAGCTCAAGCTCGTAAAGGCGCGACTTTAGCACCTTCATCGCCGTTTCTTTGTTTTTGTGCTGGCTTCTGTCGTTTTGACAGTTTACTACGATGCCGGTAGGCAGGTGCGTGATACGCACGGCGCTTTCGGTTTTATTGATATGCTGCCCGCCTGCGCCGCTTGCGCGAAACACATCGACGCGAATATCCTTCTCTTCGATATTTATCTCGATATCATCATTGAGCTCTGGGCTTACCATCACGCTCGAAAAGCTCGTATGTCTGCGCCCCGCACTATCGAATGGGCTAACGCGCACCAGACGGTGGATGCCGTTTTCGGCTTTCAGATATCCGTAGGCGTTCTCGCCGCGCACAATGAAGCTAACATCCTTAAGACCTGCTTCCTCGCCCTCTTGGAAGTCCAAAACCTCGATCTTAAAGCCCTCTCGCTCGCAAAAGCGCAGATACATGCGGTATAGCATACTCGCCCAGTCGTTACTCTCCGTACCGCCTGCGCCCGGATGAATGCTGACGATAGCGTTTTTATCGTCGTTTTCGCCGCCAAGCATCATAGAAATTTCTAAATTTATGATCTTGTCCTCTAGCGCATCCGCTTCGGCAAAAAGCGAGTTTATCGTCTCCTCGTCGTTTTCCGAGTTTGCCAGCTCATATAAGCCCTTTGCGTCATCTACGGCGTTTTTAGCGTTTAGAAATTTATTTAAGATATTTGAAATTTTAGTTTTTTCCTTGCCGATGGCGCCTGCTTTTGCGACGTCCTGCCAGAGATTTTGATCGTTTTCAAGCTCCTCGATCTCTTTTAGGCGCGCTTTAATGTTCTCCGGTTTTACGACGCCCGCAATATTTTCGACTTTAGTATTTAGGGTTTTTAAAAGTTCCGTGTATTCGTAATTATCCAAAATTTAAAACCTTTTTTTATGCTTTTAGCGTGATTATAACATATTTTGGATTAAGGTTGTTTATAAAATTTTATTTAAGGCGGGCATTATGAAGCATTTATCTATTAGGGATATCAAAACCTGCTTGATATTGCCGTGATTAATCAGTTTAAGCTCCGTCGAGAGATCGGGCAGAGGGTCGTTCAGTAGCAGTTTTAGCTTTGCTTCTTCTAGCTTTAACTTTTTACAATCGGCTTTTTTGTCTTCAAGCATAGACACCACTAGTCTTAGCTTTTCTTTTGTTATTTCGCTTTGCACGAAAGTACCTTATATACGATAATAGAACACAGAAAAGCCATAATAGAGCATGCAAAATACGCCCAAATTTCTCCGATAGTTTTTTCAAGAAGCGCGTGCAGCCCTAGCAAAAAGAATACCAAGCCTATAATGCAAATTACGCCCGTAATTATATTTAGTAAAACCGAATTGGCGCTCTTTAAAAAAGAGCGCCTGATATCGCTAGCTTGAGCGTCTACGAGCTCTACTACCGAAACTATAAATTCAGATATGCCGGCCATTATTTTTTCAGCAACCAAGCGAGCAAAAATCCGACGCCCGCAGCGATAGCGACGCTTTTTATCGGGTCTTGTTTTATCGTGTCATTTACGCTTTCTATGCCGTCTTTGCCTTTGAGCCTTAGATCGTCTATATATTTTTTGATCTCATTGCTGTTTAGCTGATCTAGAATTTTATCCTTAGCAGACTCCGCACGCTCTGCACCTATGTTTTTGATAGACTTCATTATCTCTTTAAAATCCGCTTTCAAAGAGTCGATATCCTTTTTCAAAGAATCTAAATTTGTCTCTTGAGTAGCCATTTTCGCTCCTTTTGAAGTTTATTTTAGAGCTAAAGCTCGCGATAGATTTTAGTACTTATTGATTAACACTCGCTAAATAGACCACCCTTTCGCGCTTAATTTATACCTTTAATATTTTTTGATATAATTGCCAGCCTAATATTTTATATTGAAAAGAGAGAACAATGCAGATCATTAGAAGCGTAGAGGAGCTAAAAAGCTTCAGAGCATCAGCAAGCGGCAGCATAGGCTTTGTGCCTACGATGGGGGCTTTGCACGCGGGGCATGCGAGCCTCATAAAAAGAGCGCGGAACGAAAACGACATCGTAATCGTCTCGACCTTCCTCAATCCGGCGCAGTTTTTGCCCGGCGAGGATCTAAACAGCTACCCAAAAAACGAAGCGGGCGATATTAAAATTTGCGAAAGTCTTGATGTGAACGCGCTTTTTATCCCGACCGCGGATGAAATTTACGGCACGGAGGAGCCAGCAATCATAGCACCTAAGCCAATAAGTGAAATTTTAGAAGGCAAAACGCGCCCCGGGCACTTCGACGGCGTACTTAAGGTACTAAATAAGTTTTTTAATCTAACTCGTCCTAGCAACGTTTATATGGGCAAAAAGGACACCCAGCAGCTTTTCATCGTGCAGAAGATGGTAAAGAGCTTTTTTATGCCTATAAATATCATCCCTTGTGAGATTGTGCGCGAAAGTGATGGGCTCGCGCTTAGCTCGCGCAACGCCTATTTGGACGAGGAGGGCAAGCTTATGGCGCTTAAGCTTTCGCGCTCCTTGCTAAATGCCAGCTCGCTTATTAAAAAAGGCGAGATCAGCCTAAACATCGTCCGCGAAAAGATGCTTAGCGTGCTTGAGCCGCTGGCGGTCGATTACATAGCGTTCGTGGATTATAAATTTAATGAAATTTCGCAGATCAAGCAAGGCGATACGATAATCTTGCTTGCCGCAAAGGTTGGCACAACCCGCCTGATCGATAATATCTGGCTGTAAAATGGCAAAACTCCATCTCGTTTCTCTAGGCTGCAATAAGAATTTAGTCGACTCCGAGATCATGCTCGGGCGTCTGCAAAACTACGAGCTCACGGATGAGCCTGCTAGCGCGGACGTGATGATCGTAAATACCTGCGGTTTCATCGCAAGCGCCAAACAGGAGAGTATCCGCACGATTTTGAAGCTTAGCGAGCAGAAAAAAAGCGGCGCGCTGCTGGTCGTCACGGGCTGTTTGATGCAGCGCTACAAAGACGAGCTCATGCGCGAGCTGCCCGAGGTCGATATTTTTAGCGGCGTCGGCGACTACGATAAGATCGACGAAATGATCTTAAAAAAGCAAAATTTATTCAGCCCGCAAACCTATCTGCAAAGCCCCGCGCTTACCTCTTCGCGCGTGATAACAGGCTCAAACTACCATGCTTACGTTAAAATTTCGGAAGGCTGTAATCAAAAGTGCTCTTTCTGCGCCATTCCGAGCTTCAAAGGCCGCCTAAAAAGCCGCAGCATCGAGGATATCGAAGCGGAGGTGCGCGGCTTGGTGGCGCGCGGATTTTACGATTTCAGCTTTATCGCGCAGGATTCCAGCAGCTACGGCCGCGATCTAAGGCGCGGCAAAAACGGCGGATCAAATTTTAAAGGCTCCGAAGGCGAGTTAAATTTTGCAAGCTTTCGCGACGGAGAGATTTTTAACGCCTCTTGCTGCGAGCAAAACCCCAATGACTCAAGCGGCGGCGCGAGAGATAGAATTGCCGCTCAAAGTAGGCTCGTCTGCGGTAAGGGCTCTAGCGGCGAGAGTGCTGGCGACGAAAAAGCCCACGAACAGGACATAGATCTAGTCGCGCTGATAAAACGCATCGAAAAAATAAAGGGCGTCAAGGTCGCGCGCGTGCTGTATCTCTACCCCACCAGCACCGACGAGCGACTCATCCGCACGATCGTGGGCTCACCCGTTTTCGCAAATTACTTCGACATGCCGATTCAGCACATAAACGACAAAATGCTAAGCCTGATGAAGCGCGGCGCGAGCGCGGCGCGGATCAAAGAGCTTTTAAGCTTAATGCGTGCAGCGCCTAATTCATTTCTGCGCACGGGCGTCATCGTCGGACACCCGGGCGAGGGCGAAGCCGAATTTGACGAACTTTGCGCGTTTTTGCAAGAGTTTAAATTTGACCGCGTTTCGGCGTTTGCTTACTCAAAAGAAGAAGACACGCTCTCATACGAGATGGAGCAGGTGTCCGCCAAAATCATCTCAAAGCGCCTAAGCAAGATCGAAAAGATCACTCGCGCCGCGATCGAAGCGAGCTTTGCGCAGGAGCTGGGCAAGAAATTTATCGTCTCGCTTGAGGGCGAAAGCAGCGAGGGCGAGATGTTTTACGCCGCGAAAAAAGCGCTGTGGGATAAGGACATCGACGGCGAAATTTTGATCAACGAAAGCGACGTGGAGCAGC
>CAURMQ010000159.1:0-4242 GCA_963525765.1 uncultured Campylobacter sp.
TCAGCACGCTTACGTTAAACAAAATCTCCAGCGCGAAATCGCGGTCGCTGACGCTATCCATCGCGTTTGGCGTCGCTCCCGCAAAGCCTAGCTCTCGCGCGACCAGCTCGCGGTTTATAGGGTGCGGCGTGCCCGCAAGCGCTGCGGAGCCCAGCGGACAGAGATTGTTTCGCTCGCGCGAGCTAGTAAAGCGCTCGTAGTCGCGGCGAAACATAAACGCATAAGCTAGCAAGTGATAGGCAAGGCTCACGGGTTGGGCGTGTTGAAGGTGCGTGTAGCCGGGCATCAGCGTGTCCGCGTGCTTGCTAGCGATATCTCGCAGCGCGGCGACTAGCTCGCGAGTTTTTTCGGCTATAGCAGAGCCGCTTTTAAGCACGTAGAGGCGAAAATCAAGCGCGACCTGATCGTTTCTGCTGCGCGCGGTGTGCAGCCTGCCGCCAAGATCGCTTCCGATGAGCTCGCTTAGGCGCTTTTCGACCGCCATGTGGATGTCCTCGTCGGCGGTTTTAAACTCAAATTTACCGCTTTTTATCTCTTCAAACACGGCGTCAAGCCCCGCGACGATCTTTTCGCTCTCCTCA
This sequence comes from uncultured Campylobacter sp., assembly GCA_963525765.1. Taxonomy (GTDB): domain Bacteria; phylum Campylobacterota; class Campylobacteria; order Campylobacterales; family Campylobacteraceae; genus Campylobacter_B. The sequence continues at coordinate 582 of CAURMQ010000159.1, forward strand.
GGCTTTAAAATCCCGCAGGCGCCGAGCATCCGAGCGTGCGCCTTGCTGCCCGCGATATCCTCCTGCCAAAGCGCCCTATCAAAGCCGATCGAGGCGTTAAACTCCTCCAAAAGCGCCGAACTCGCCTCGCTAAAGCGCCCTTCCCACATTTTTTTCACGCTCGCTCCTTCGTTTAAATTTTCGGTGATTTTATAAAATTTTAAATCTCGCCGCACAAGATTTGCGGGCGAGAAAAAAGGCTAAAGCGCGATAAATTCCTAAAAAATGTGCGTGCCTCTTCGCGCACTAGACTTTGGAATTTACTGCGCCTCAAGTTTAGCGATTCAAAAGCGCTTGCTAGCTTATTCGATCCACTTTACTACGTCATCCATGCTGCGGCGGATTTTTTGCGGCTGTGGATTTACGCGATAGCCGAAAGGCACGAGCAGCGCCACGCGGCGCTCATTCCAATCGATGCCTAAAATTTCATTTAGCGCCGCGCGATCGAAACCCTCTATCGGGCAGCTGTCGATACCGCGGCTGGCGGCCTCGTTCATCATCGCCAAAGCAGGGAACATGCACTGCGCGTGCGACCAGTGAAATATCGCCTCGTCGTCGTTGTGAAAATAACCGCTTAAAAAATCTTGATAAAATTTATGCCTGTCGCCGATATATTTAGGCGCTTCATCTTTTTTACGTGTAATCATTCGCTCGATATAATCACTTCCTAGCTTTATGTCCTTGATCTTTGCTAAAATCACGACCAAATGCGAGCAAGAAGTGATCTGCGGCTGATTCCACGATTTTTCGCGGATCTGCTCGCGCAGCGCCTTGTTTTGCACAACCAAAAAGTCCCATTGCTCTAGCCCCGTAGAACTAGGTGCTAAGATGCCTGCCTGCAAAATGGCGTCAAAATCGGCTTTGCCGATCTTTTTATTCTCGTCAAAAATTTTGCACGCGTGGCGAAATTTCATAATCTCTAAATGTGTCATAGTCTCTCCTTAATTAGAATTTTTGTAGATCAAATACCCGCCATCTTTGCGTCTGATGCTGAGGTTACCCTCATGCGAGCGCACACCGATGCGGTAGTAGCCGTCCTCTTTAGTGACATTAATGTCGCTAAAACCGCCGATATTTACAGCAAAGCTCGCGCCGCTAAGCGGGATCTCTTGGCGCCAAAACTCCGCTTCAAGCGCACCCGAAGCATTTGCGTCGGAGCTTTTGAAATCATCTGCGGTGATGAGCTGCACGCTGTCTTTGCGAATGACAAATTTTAATCCGTCGTCAAATTTAAGCGTCTCTAGCGGCAGCTCTAGGCGCGGCGCGAAGCTAGGTGTGATGCCACTTTGCGAGACTTGCTTTTGTAAATTTGGATCAGTCGAAGTAACCGAGACGTCCAGTGCCCTATGTAGCGCAGGTTTGGCGCTCGCGCTTAGCACGAAATCATCGTGCCAATCAATCGAGCGATTGATATCAACGATCTTTTCGTGCAGAGTCCCGTCGTCGTCCCTATATCGCACGATCAGGCTTTCGATCGTAAGAGCGTCTGAAGGAAGCGCAAAGGTTTGCTGCGTGAAATTTTTAGGCGCGGGCGTATTTTGTGGCGTGGCGGCGGAGCTTTGCGCAGGATTGGAATTTTGCGGAGCAGATTGCGCGTTTTGTTGCATAGTGGAGTTTTGCACCGTAGAATTTTGAGCTGTAGAATTCTGTGCCGCCTTAAAATTTTGCGCTATCGTAGAATTTGGCTCGCTTACTTCCGGCGCAATCGGTAACTCATCAGGAGGCGGAAGCGTCGCAGCTGAAGGCTGCGCAGAAGAGTTCAGCTCCGTTTTTATGACCTGCGAAGGAGCGCCAATGCCCGCTTTGGGCGCAGGAGCTTTTTTTTCGGTCTGCGAGAGCTGTGCGCTCACGGTTTTTTTGGCGACGCTTACTTTGACGCTAGAATTTGCTTCTGCGGCGCTTTTTTGCATTGCTGCGGTAGGGCTTTTAGATGTTTCAGCTTTCATTACAGCTTGCTTTTTAGCGTTTGGGCTTTGTGCACCTGTCTTTGGCCCTTTAATCGCCAAATTGGTAGAATTTTGCTCTTTTACCGCGACGATGCTAGGTTTCGTAGCGTTTGAATTTGCGCCATTTAAATTCTCAGCGTTTAAAAAAGCGCAAAGACCTAAAATTAGCAAAGAAATTTTTTTCATTTTTTAAGGTCCGGGTCGAGCGAGCGACGCTCTAAATAAAGCTTTTGTAGCTCAGCGTTTTCCTCTTTTAGCCGCTCGACGTCGGTGAATAAAAACGCCTTTTCTTTTTGCAGCTGGCGCAGCACCTCAAACGATCGTTTGCCAAATAGCACGTCACCCACGAAGATGCCCGCAAAAACGACGCAGACAATCAGTGCAAGAGCTGCAAAAATCTGCTTAAGCGGTGAAAACGGATTGATAAAATTCAGCCGTTCTTTTAAATTTTTACGCTTCTTTAAAGCTTTTTTAGCGACAGGATCTGCGTTTTGCGGCGCAAAAGAAAATCCTTGCGTGGCAGAATTTATGCCTTGTGCCGCAAAGCCCGCGCCTTGAGAGCTGTAGTCTGCACTTTGAGCCGCAAAGTCCGCGTCGTTTGGGAAGTGGTTTTCTTTCGCGTATAATTCTGCATTCTTTAAATCGCCGCCCCCAATAAATTCCGCGCTGTAAAAGCCCGCGTCTGCTTGCGCGCTGCCTTCGTAGTTTCCGCTTGCAGCGGAGCTTTTACCGCTTAAATTAGAGTTACTGCTTGTGGCATCATAGACAGAGCCTGTTTCATCTATACCGCGCGAAGCGCCGCTACGATTTTGGCGGAAGCCAGCCCCTACCGCGCTAAAGCCTCCGCCAAAATTTTCATCGCTATAAAATTCATCATCGTCAAAAAAATCGTCCTCGTCAAAGTCTGCGTCTGAATATCTGCCTTGCGTGTCCGTATAATCCGCTCCGTCCGCATAGGTGCGCTTCGCGCTACCTTTTAAGCCCCGCTTGGACTTTTTTTTAAAAAACATTTTAAATTTGATTTCCCAAAAACTCGTCCGTCTCGCGCTCGATCTCAAGCAGGCGGTTGTATTTGGCGTTGCGTTCACTTCTTGAGGTTGCGCCCGTTTTGATTTGGCCCGTATTCATCGCGACGGCGAAGTCCGCGATAAAGCTATCCTCGCTCTCGCCGCTTCTGTGGCTCATCACGCAGCGGTAGCCTTTGCGCTGTGCTAGGCGGATCGTCTGCATAGTTTGGCTGACGGTGCCGATTTGATTTGGTTTGATCAAAATCGCGTTAGCTACGCCTTTGGCGATGCCTTCGCGCAAAATTTTCTCGTTCGTTACAAATAGATCGTCGCCTACGAGCTGCACTTTGGAGCCAAGCTTGCTCGTTAGCTTCGCCCAACCCGCCCAGTCATCCTCGCTCAGGCCGTCTTCGATCGAAAATATCGGATACTTCTCGCAAAGCTGCGCATATCGCCCTATCAGCTCTTCGCTGCTAAATTCCTTGCCCTCTAGCTTATACTTGCCGTTTTCGTACAGCTCGCTAGCAGCCACATCCAGGGCTAGCTTGATCTGCTCGCCCGCTTTGTAGCCCGCTTTTTCGATAGCTTGCATGATGAGCTTGATCGGCTCTTCGTTATCGTTTAAATTTGGCGCAAATCCGCCCTCGTCGCCCACTGCCGTGCTGTGAC
>CAURMQ010000160.1:0-4062 GCA_963525765.1 uncultured Campylobacter sp.
GTTAAAATAGATATTAATCTTGCTAGGTTTGGGCGAAATTTTGCGGCAAAATTTACTTAAGCAAGCTCTGTAGCTAAGCTCTGGGTAGAATTTTGCGATTTATCGTAGCGCTAAATTTAGGCTTGCGGCACGGATAAAATTCGGCTACGACTACTCAATCAAGCGTCTCGCCTAGCTCAATTTTGACGCCTAGAACCTTGCAGACTAGATCAAAAATTTCAATATCGACGTTGGGCGCGTATTCGTCCAAAACTGCGTAAACTTCGGCTCGCATATCCTCGTCGTGGCCCGGGTGCGAGCGCGAATACAGCTCGTCCATGCGCTGCACGAGCGCGAGATTGTCGATATCTCGCTCGCGCATCGCCTGCTTGAGCCGCTTTGAAATTTGCCATTTGAAACTTTGCATTTTCGCTCCTTTAAATTTGCGCGATACTAGCCAAAAGGGCTTTAAAATTTAATTTCTTAAATCCGGCGACGCGTTTCGGCGCAATCAACGAGCCTGCGCCGCTCGGTCCTACGCTTACAGTTTAGATCAAGGCTTTACCGCTAAATAGAAGATTATCTTTGCGTAAATAGCGCTAAATCTTGCAAAGCCAATGGGATTACTTCGCCGTGCGAAGCGCCTTCGTAGAGCCTAAACTCGCAAGAAAGCCCCCTTGCTTTTAAAATTTCAGCTAGATCGGCCGCTTTTAAAATTCCCGCTTTATCGGTTTTTCCTTTACGCATTTCGCGCGAGCCAGCAACGAGCATTATGAATTTCGCTTTTAAATTTGATCTAAGCTTTCCCTCGTCTAGGGCATCTCTGATCAGCTGTGATTCGCCCCACCACAACGAAGGTGAGGCGATAAAAAACTCGTCGAAAATCCCATCGTCGCGCAGCAAAGCATAAATCCCGAATAACCCGCCAAAAGAATGTCCGAAGTAAATTTTATCGCTTTTTGCCGTAGAGTATTTTTTCTCCACGAGCGGAAATAGTTCATCTTTTACGAAATCGTAAAATTCTCCCGCGCCGCCGCCGTTTGCATATTCTTCGCCGCTCGCCGCGGGCGTTAAATCTCTCGTGCGACGCTTAATATCATACGCTAGCGGGCTGTCGTATCCGATGCCTACTATAAGGACGGTTTTGCTTAATTTCGGCACCGCTTTTGCGTTTTGCTTTGCGCCATTCGCATAAATTTTCGCATAGGAGTTTAAAAGTATCGGAAACTGCGCGTTCGCATCAACCATAAAAACTACCCTATCGTAGCGAGCGACATTTTTTTGGCGAGCTATAAAAATTTTATATTTTTCGCCGCTCTTGCTTTTTAGAATAAAATCGCTCACGTTAAACATTTCGCGCGCAACTTCACTTGCCTGCTCAATCTTTTGCGGCGGTTTTGCCCTCAGATCGCAAGCGAATAAGCATACTAAAAAGAGTGCGTCGAATATCACAAGGAAGTTTTTTAGGCTTACCATTTAGCGTTTACCTTAAACCAAAACCTCCTGCCCTCCTCGGGATACCAATAGTAATTGCCATCGTCTGCGAGACCCTCGTCGTATCGGACGTTATCAAAGATATTATAAGCGGTTAAATTTAGGCTCAGATTATCGTTTAAATCGTATTGTGCGCCCAAATCCGTAGTAAAAAGCTTTTTGTCGTTTTTGCTGACTCTATTGCCCGGACCGAATTGTACGCTTGTAAGCTCACTTTCGTAATTAAGACCGATAAAGGTAGAAAGCGGAGCGATAGGCCTATAGCTAAGCGTCGCATGTGCGGCATGCTTCGGAGTAGCGGTCAGGGATTTGCCATCTAGCCTACTAAGATTGGTTTGGCTAAATTTAACGGCGCCGTTTGGCGTATAGATCGTAGGATCTCCGGTTTCGATCTCGGAGTGGCTATAGGTGTAGTTCGCCTTGAAATTTAGCCTCTTAGTAATATCGTAATCGCCGCTCAGCTCAACGCCGTAAACCTCGACTCCTTTTATATTAAAATACGTTCCCCAACCCGGGCAATTAACGCTCGGTGCGCCGGCGCAGCCTCCGTAAGCGGGAATCCTATTGATATTGCTGCCATCGGTATCTAAAATTTTATCTTTGAAGTCGTTTTTAAATAGCGTAATATTGCCGCGTAGATCGTCTGCATTGTCGTAATAAAGCCCGATCTCGTAGGTCGTGCTTTTCTCGGGCTTTAAATCCTTGTTACCGAAATCTATAATCCTCCAGCCGCCCTGAATCGTGCCTACTTCAGGCGAAATTTGATTGACGTTGGGAGTTTTATAGCCGGTTGCGACGCCGCCTTTGATCGTCCAAGTATCGCCTATATTAAACGTCGCGTAGGCTCTAGGAGAAAAGTGGTTGCCGAAGTATTCGTTGTGCGTGAGCCTGCCGCCGAGCGTTAAAAATAGCGTATTTTCCAAAATTTCAATCTCGTCCTCTAAAAATCCCGCATGCTCGTTCATAGAAAATCGCTGCGGAGAGCGTAAATTTTGCCTATTCGCGTTTGAAACGATGAAAGTCGTTTGCACATCCTGTTTGCTAAAATCGTAACCGAAGGTAAGCGTATTTATACCGAGATAAGTCGTAAATTTGGAATTAAAATTTCTATTTTTTACGATTGCGGGAGAAAGGCTATCAAAAATGCTCGTACGGCGAGTCTTATCCCAAAAATAACTTATATCGGCACTTAAGCTTTCAAACTCGCCCAAATATCCGACGCCGTGATTTTCTCTTTTATATTTATAGTGATTTAATCCGCGCGCGTTGGGATAAACGGCGGTTTTACCAAGAGTCCTTGAATAATCGTGATTTTGCTTTCCGGTTTGAACGTAAAATTTATTATTTTCATCCGGCGTTAGCCAAAGCTTGGCGTTAGAATCCGATTTATCGCTCTTTTGATAGCCTCCCTTATAGCCGTCCTCGTCGCGCAGCTTTTTATATCCCCACAGCTGAAGCGCCGCATACTGCCCGAAGGGAATATTGACGTAGGCTTCGCCCATCTTACCGTTTCCGATACCCTCGTGATCTTGGATAGTCGTAGATATGGCGGCGCTTCCGCTAAATTTAGAAAAATTCTTTTTCGTAATGATATTTATCACGCCGCCTACCGCATCGCTTCCGTAAAGCGAGCTCATCGGCCCCCTAATTACCTCGATACGCTCTATCGCTCCTGCGGGCGGGATAAAATTTGAGTTCATATCGCCCGCTCCGCCTTTTGGGTTCGCCGCCGCGGAACTTACGCGTTTGCCGTCGATAAGCACAAGGGTTTGAGAGCTTTCCATTCCTCTGATGGATATCCCGCTTGCCGGGCCGTCGTCGCCTGCGATAACGCTGACGCCAGGCATTTTATTCGCGATATCGTGCAGCGAAGTGAAGCTGCCGCTTGATATCTCTTTATTATCCAAGGTGGAAATGGTGGCGGGCGCCTGCCTAATATCTTGGCGAAAGCCGCTCGCGCTTACTACGATCTCGCCAAGATTCGTGCTATTTGCGTCACTGCTTAGGTGTGAGCCTTCGACGCCGCATAAAATCGAAACGCTCGCGCATATAGATAATGCGATAAATTTCGCCTTTTTAAAATACATATCTTTTTGCATTTTTGTTCCTCTATTTTGAAATTTAATCGCGGATTATAACTCAAAGCGGATAAATTTAATATTAATTATTAAAGTATTTTTATATAATTAAATTTGACTAATAATTCCCCATTCCATCGATATTTTTATAAAAATTTGGCTCTCTTTAACTTAAGCTCACACAAAGGAGTAGTAAGTTACGATGAGAATTATGAAAAACAGGTATATAGTCCGTTCCCGAATTTCAGAAAAGAAATTTAGAGAAATTCTAAAGTACTTCACAGAGGATATAGAAGCATCAAAGATATCAAATTTAACTAAAATTTCAGAAGCAACCCTATGTAAAATCTTTAGAGAAATAAGAGCTCTTATGTCTAAAGAGTGTGAAAAGATAAGCAAATTTAGCGGTGAGATAGAAATAGATGAAAGCTACTTCGGATATAAAAGGCTAAGGGCAAAAGAGGTAGAGGCGCAGCAAATAAAACACCGGTATTTGGAATGCTAAAGCGTG
>CAURMQ010000161.1:0-4051 GCA_963525765.1 uncultured Campylobacter sp.
TTCTTATTTCTCTAAAGATTTTACATAGGGTTGCTTCTGAAATTTTAGTTAAATTTGATATCTTTGATGCTTCTATATCCTCTGTGAAGTACTTTAGAATTTCTCTAAATTTCTTTTCTGAAATTCGGGAACGGACTATATACCTGTTTTTCATAGCTCTCATCGTAACTTACTACTCCTTTGTGTGAGCTTAAGTTAAAGAGAGCCTTAAAATTCTAAATGTTACGATAAGAAAATCCGTGCAAATTTAAGTCTTTCGCAATTCCTATTTAATATTATTGACAAGATTGGTGATATGATAAATCACAAATTTTAGACGAGTCGGCAAATTTTACAATTTAAAGAGTTTTATATATCTTTCTCGATAATTATTAATTTTAAGCCATTAGCTTGAAATAAATTAGTAGATAAAATACCTCGATTTAGATTATAGAAGATTTTATTGTTTCACAATGAAGTCAAGAGTAAAATTTTGAAGTCACGATGCTGTGATATAAATTTAAAGATATTGGTTGCAGAGGGTGGATTTGAACCACCGACCTTCGGGTTATGAGCCCGACGAGCTACCACTGCTCTACTCTGCGATACAAGAAGTGCGAATAAATTTTTAAATTCTCCAAATGGATGGGGTAGGAGGATTCGAACCTCCGAATGATTGGACCAAAACCAATTGCCTTGCCGCTTGGCTATACCCCAATTTAAAACTAAAATATACACTAATCTTTGAAGTAATATTCAAATAAAAATATTTAAAAAATTAAAAGTTATATTTAAATTAGATTTAATAATTTCAAATATAAAATAATACTTATAAAAATATTATTTTTGTACTTATAAACGTAAAAAGGGTCTAACATAAAGTTAGACCCCTATATTATAAGTTAAATATTAACTTATTTAACTACAGCAACACCACTAATTGCAAAACCTTTAAGTTCTTTTTCTTTACCATCTACATTATCTACATACTTAAATTTCTTATTTAAGATATCAATAATTGAAGGATCCGCATATAGCTTAGTGCAGATTGAAGCAGCCTTATCAGCACCTTTCTCTACTTTTAAATAAGCAGGAACAATACCAGCAGTACCATTCGCAGCAACAGAATCTGTCAATGTAACTTTTAAGCACTTTTTACCACCAGACTTAAGTTCACCCTCAAAACCTGTGCCTGGATCTATTGATACATTTGTCATAGACTTAAGATCGTCAGCAAATTTCGCTTGTGATGTATAATAAGAGCCAAGATCCGATACAATCGTGGTAACATTAGTACCAGCTTTTGCGATTTCTGCATCATCACGAGTAGCTGCAAGTCTTGGTATAGCAACAGCTGCCAAGATACCTAAAATAACGATAACGAAGATCAACTCGATCATAGTAAAACCTTTTTTCATGGTTTACTCCTTATATAAAATTCATCCCGCATACCTATATGCGAAACTTGGCGTAATTATAGAGAAAAATTTAAAAATTGTCAATAGTTTTTGGCAAATTTTTTACAATTTATTTACAAAGTCCGATTTTGCGGGCATTTCAAAATCGAAATTTTAAACCAATTTGGTCTATTGATGTATTTCGGCGGCGCCTCTACACATTGATACCATAAAAATTATTTGCTTTCATTCTGTGCGCGTCCGATAAACCATATGTCTATTCGAGATACAGGATGCTACAGCCCGTATCTCTTCGTAAGAATTCCATACTCTCCCACGCGTCTATCGCGCAAAAACGGCCACCAGCGGCGTACGTTTTCGCATCTTTGCATATCGATAGTTACGACTTCAAATAGCTCATCGGTGCTATTTGCGCGAAACAGTTGCTCGCCCTGCGCGCCAAAAACAAAGCTATTGCCCCAAAACCTAATCCCCTCTTCGCTGACAAGCTGATCTACGCGTTGTTTATTCGGCAGCACCTCTAAAGTTTCGCCGTTAAATTTGATCTCTATCGAAATTTTTAAATTCTCTCGCGCCGCCTCATCCTTCGCGGGCAAAATTTCGTCGCCGATCGCCATTTTGCCGCTATCCGTTAGCGCACCGTTATTAAAGGATAAAATTCCGCCCTCGCTTAAAATTTTACTCTCGCCGCTCGCATCCGTGGAGCGCGAAATTTTATCGCGCATATTCAAATTTGCTTCGCTCCCGGATAAAATTTCATCCGGCGAGACCTCGCTAAGCGCGGCGCTCTCAAAGCCCACGCGATTTACGGCGATTACGGGCAGGGAGTTTGCCACCGCATGCCCGCGCTGTACCGCAACCCAGGCCTCCAGCTGGCGTGCTTTTTCGTCCTCGCCGTCGCCGTCAAACCACCCGATAGCGGTCGGATATATGAGCAGCTCGGCACCCCGTAGAGCCATCGCGCGCGCCGCCTCGGGATACCACTGATCCCAGCACACGAGCACGCCGAGCCGTCCCACGCTCGTGTCTATGGGCTCAAAGCCCAGATCGCCAGGCGTGAAATAAAATTTTTCGTAAAACTGCGGATCGTCGGGGATATGCATCTTGCGGTACTTGCCGGCGATCCTGCCGTCGCGCTCGAAGACTACGGCGGTGTTGTGATATAGCCCCGCGGCGCGGCGCTCGAAAAGCGAGCTTACCAGCACGACGCCAAATCTCTTCGCTACTTCGCTCCACAGCCGCAAATCGCGCTCGAAATCCTGCGCGTAGTCGAAATTTTCGGTATTTTCGCGCTGGCAAAAATAATGCGTCTGATGAAGCTCTTGCAAAACAATTAACTGCGCGCCCTTCGCCGCTGCGCGCGCAATGAGCTCGATACTACGCGCTATCGTGCGCGCCTTGGTACCTTCAAATTTATGCGAAATCAGCCCAACTTTTAAAATTTTCATATTTTTCCTTCGATCTAAATTTAAAGCCTGAATTTATTCATACACGAGCAGTGCAGCGAGCCGTTTTGGCGAATGAAAACGCGCGCGTTCACTCCGACTACTTCGCGATCCGCGCACGCTGCTCGCAGACGCGAGAGCGCCAGCTCATCCGCAGCGCGGTTTGGATCGTGCGGATCTGCGGGGTTTGCGTAGGTAGGCACGATGAGCGCGCCGTTTAAAAAGACGAAATTTGCATACGTCGCGGGCAGCCTGCGCCCCCGATAAAAGGTCGCGCGCGGGATCGGCAGCTCGATCACGTCGTATCCAAGCGATGAAATTTCATCTTTCATCGCGCCAAGCTCTGCGTAGTGCAGATCGCTCGGATCGTCGCATGAGCTTATCGCCACGACGCGCGGGCTTAGAAAGCGTGCGAGAGTATCGACGTGACTATCGGTATCGTCGCCTTTTATGAAGCCGTGCCCCAGCCAGATTATGTTTTTTAGTCCGAAAATTTCACGCAGCCGCGCGTCTAGCTTGGTCTTACTTAGAGAGTTGCGATTTCCGTTTAGCAAACACGCGCTAGTAGTCAGCATCGTGCCCGCGCCGTCAAAATCGACGCTGCCGCCCTCTAAGATCAGATCCACGTCTCGCAGCGGGCGGGCGCTCGCGGCGTAAAATTTTGAATTTAACGCATCGTCCTTGGCGCTTGCAAACTTGCCGCCCCAGGCGTTGAAACGAAAATTTAGTCCCGTGATTTTACCGCTCTCCTCTACGTCGATCGCGCCGTAATCGCGGATCCACGTATCGTCGGTATCGATTTGCGCAAAGCTCGCGTTTGCTAAGCCGCCGCAAATTTGCTCAAAATCCTCGCGGCTCGGCGCGATCGCGACGACCGGCTCAAACCTCGCTGCGGCGGCGATAAAGTCGCGATAAGCCGCCCGTATCTCGCCCAAATACGGCGCCCAATCGGTACCTGCGTGCGGCAAAGACACCAAAAGCGCCTCTTGCTCTTCCCATTCGGCGAATGCTCTCATTTTTGCTCCAAGATTAAAATTTCACGGATTATAGCGAAGCTCGGTTTAAAAAGATATTTGTGGATGGTGCGCCCGGAGGAATTCGAATCCCCGACCTTTTGAACCGCAATCAAATGCTCTATCCAGCTGAGCTACGAGCGCACGAAATAAAAGAAACGGGATTATAGCGTTTTTAGCTTAAATTTAGCCAAAA
>CAURMQ010000162.1:0-4015 GCA_963525765.1 uncultured Campylobacter sp.
AAATTTAAATCGCAGCCTGAATTCTGTCCGCTTAAATTTAAACTTTCGGCGTCCTCGCAAGATTCGCTAAATTTAGAATTTTCCCCGCTCACGGCTTCACCTCAGACTTATGAGATCGAGCGGGTTGATGTGGTAGTTCTGCTGCGTCACCTCAAAAGTCAGATCCGAGCCGATGCGCCCGATGATGTAGCCCTTTTTGACGTTGGAGCCGACGCGCACGGTAGGCGGGATCTGATTTAGATGCGCGTAGATCGTGTGGATGCCGCCACTGTGCTCTAGGATCACGACCTTATCGAGCACGGCGGTTTCTTTGGCAAAGACCACCTTGCCCGGCAGCACCGCCTTAACCTGCGTGTCGCCGCTGTTTGAGCCGAGCACGATATTTTCGTTGAAAAGCTTGATGTTATACACGGGATCGTTGTAATTGCCGAATTTCCGCTTCAAATACGCGCCGTTCAGAGGCGCTGCGGTCTTGGCTCCGCTGTATTTTTTGACGCGCGAGGACTGATAGCTCGAGCCGTACTGCTTGACCTTTTGGTTGATCTTACTTACGCGCTCATCCGCTGGCTCGCTCACTTCTGGCTCGGGCTCGCTAGGAGGTGCAGGTTCGGGCTTGCCCGCCTTTTTGGCAGCCGCCTTTGCTTTGGCGTACTCTTTTTCGCGCGCCTGGCGCTCTTTTTGCTTCTGCGCCTCCAGCTTTGCTTGGCGCGTCGCTTCCTCCTTCTGCGCTTTGGCTTTTTCCTCGGCGTCGTCGATGATCTTAAGCTCCTGCAGGGTCTTAGATATGGCATCTTGCTCGTCGTTTATCTTCTCCAGTCTCGCGATATAGTCCTCTTTGTCCTTTTTCATCTGCGCGAGCTTCTCTTTTTGGGTGGTTTGCTTGGCGTTAAGCTCGGTTTTTTTCTTGTCGTAGCCCGCCATGCTCGCCTGGATCGATTTTATCTTTTTGTTCTGCTCGTTGATAAAATTTTGATTATTTTCGTAGTCTTTGACTAACCCTTTCAGCTCGTCGTTCATAACGACGCCGAGCCCCTCTAAAATTTCGCTAGCTACGATAGAATCGGGCGTGGTAGTGGAATTTACGTCGGTGATGAGATCAAACGATAGCTCTTGCGAGATCACGCTTATGATCTTGCTCTCCAGTTCGCTTTGCACACTAAGAAGAGTGGCATTTTGGCTATTTAGCTTCTCAAGCTCCTGTGCTTCGGCGGCGTATTGATCCTTTAGCCCTTCGATCGTTTCGCTTAGCTGCTTGATCTCGCCTTCGCGCTTTTTAAAGCCCTCCTGTTCCTTTACGATTTGGCCCGCGATCTCGTCGATCTTTTGCGAGAGCTGCATTCCCTCTTTTTGCGAGCTTTTGAGTTCTTGACCAGCTTTGGCGATCTTATCTTTCGTGCTCTGCTGCTTTGCGGGCGCGGCATAAGTAAGAGCCGCGGCAAGCCCTAGCGCAAGAAGCGGCGCTAAAAAAGCCCTTTTCATGCTCGTTTATTTCCGATTTGCAGCATCACAAAACTTACCGCGATGATAGATAGCGCCAAGGCGACACCCAAAAGAATCAGCGCGTCGTAAGGTAGCACTATGGCGGTGCGTAGATCGCCGATACCCTTAAGCGTGGTCGAAAACACCTCCCAGCCTGGAAGCGCAATGTAGAAGCAGGTCACGATCAGCGTGGCGATGAAGGAGTCTATTATCGCCATTCGGTAGAGTTTGCCGCTTTTTATCAGAAACGACGCGCCGAAAAGCTCCATGATCTCGATGCGCTCTTTGTGTTCGTAAACCCAGATACGCATCTGGCGGTGAATTAACATCACGCCTAAAAGCACGATGAGAAACGCAAAGCCGTAAACGAGGCTTTTTATAAGCAGTAAAATTTTAAAAATTTCATCGTGAGTCTTTTTAAAAATTTCAACCCTCGTAAGCGAGCCTATGGATTTTAGATCCTGCTCGATCTTGGCAAGCTGCGCGGCGTCGGGGAAGCTTTCAAGCTTGACGCTATAAAATTTAGGCAAATTTTTACTAAGCTCGGCAAAGGCGTTTTGTGAAATTTTACCCTTCAGTCGCTCGGTGATGCCAGCGGTCGAAATTTCGCTAATCGAGCTGATTTTAGGCACTGCTTTTTGCGCGTCTTGCAAGCTGAGCGGGGTTTTGGAGACTAGCACGATGTTGTATTCGTTTTGGATCGAGCGCTCGTAGCTTTTGGTTAGGTTACTCATAAAAATTCCGAACTGCACGGAGAAGAGCAGTGCGACGAGCGAAAAGATCACGCCGAAATGGGTTTTAATCGATTTCATTTACTTTAGCGTCCTTAATCTCAAAATGTCGGTGCCTAAAACGAAGCGTGGCGGGCATTTTATGCGTCACGATAACGACGCAGGCGTTCCACGACTCGCACGCCGAGCGCAGCAAATTCCAAATAATGGCGCTGGAGTAGTCGTCCAAATTTCCCGTAGGCTCGTCGCACAGCAGCAGGCGCGGATTATGCGCCATCGCACGCGCCAAAGCCACGCGCTGCTGCTCGCCGCCGCTAAGCTCGAGCGGATACTTGCCCATCTTGTGCCCGAGTTCGACATGGCGCAGTAGCTTTTTGGCTTGGTCTTGGCAGACCTGCTGATTGTAGCCCATTATCATTAACGGAAGCATTATATTGCGCTCGATCGTCCATTCGTTGATCAGGCGGTAGTTTTGAAAGATAATGCCGATACGCTGGCGCAGGGTGCGCAGATCGGAGTTCGTGATGCCTTTTAGATCGCACAGGCAGACGTTCAGCTCGCCGCCGATGATGTCGATGCCGCCGTAGAAGGACTTAAGCAGCGTGGATTTGCCGCTGCCGCTCTTGCCCGTGATGATGACGAAATCCTTCGCGCCGATGCCGAAACTCGCGTCTTGGATGACTGTGCCCGCCTTTTCGTAGCCTAGCGTGAGGCCCGCTGCGGTGATGATATTGTAATCGTCCGTTATCTCTGCCATTGTGAAAATATCTCCGAAATTTTTTGATGTGCCGCGTGGTTTTCGCGCGTAGGAAGCGGACGGCGGATGAAGTAGCGCGTGCCGCTTGCGTTTGCGCGGATGAAACACTGCTGCGGAAAGTCGAATGCCCCGAGTGAAAGCAGGATTAGCACGTCTTGCGGTTCTGCAGTGCACGGCTTGCTTTGTCGTTTATCTTGCTGCTCGGCACAGCTTGGTTCGCTTTGCCATTCGTCTTGCGACTTAACGCGGCTTGGTTTGCCTTGCCATAGCTGCTCGACACAATTTAATTCGCCTTGGTGTTCGGCTTGTAGCTCGTCATGGCTTGGCTCGCTTCGGCGCTCGACTTGCGACTTGATAGAGTTTGACTTATTTTGTAATTCGGCTTGCGGCTCAGTAGCGTGGTTTAGCTCGTTTTTCAATTCGGCTTGCGGCTCATTTTTGCAAAGTAAGACGCTCGCTTTTTTTAGAATTTGCGTAACGTTTGCTTCGTCTGTGCGGGTCGCATTTGGCGTGGCGCTCTCTTTTATTGCACTAGTCGCTGCAAATGAGCTGTTCGCATTCGGTACATTGTTTGTATCTATTGTGCCGATCGCTGCGGGTGTAGTGCTAGCGCCTGTCGCGTCGATAGCTGCAAGCGCACCCTCCGTGCCGCTAGAATTTAGCGCGCTGCTTGTTGCGATCTGCTCGCAGGCTAAAGCGCGATTTTCGCCTGAGGCGGGGCGGCTAAATTTAGCGCTTACCGCGATGGGAACGTCGCTCGTTAAATCTACGCCGCTTACGTTTAAGCGACCCTCGTTTAAATTTACGCCCGCTGTCGTAGCTGAAATTTTGCCGCCGCTTGACGAAATTTCATCCATGCTTGCTTGCTTGGTTAAATTTTTGCCGCACGTCGCGTCTAAATTTATAGCCTCGTCGTTTATAGCTTCGTCCGCGCCGCTTAAATTTACGCCATCCGCCGCGCAAGTCCCGCCCGCATCCAAGCTTTTTTGAGCATCAAAGTAAAAAATTTCCTCAAAATGCACGAAAAAATCCTCGCCTTTGAAGGTAG
>CAURMQ010000163.1:0-3984 GCA_963525765.1 uncultured Campylobacter sp.
CAGATCGAGAAATTTAAAGGCGAACTGCCGAGCATAACGGCGTTTGATAGGCCTGCGACGATAGAGGCTTAGCACGCTTTCTAGCTCTTGTGCCAAAGCCCTACCAGCCGTTTATCGCAAATAAAATCGCTGAGTTTTTCTGTGCCAAGAGCTCGTCCGAGAGGCGGTCGTATTCGCCCCCGAGCCCCATTTCTTGCGCTATAGACGGCGGATCATCATCCCAAGAGCCCATCGCACCGAATACATCGGCGATCCCCGCCGCGGCAAACGCCCTCAAGCTCGGCTGAGGCAGCGCCGCAAACGAAATGACGTAATACTCGCCCACAGCGACTTCGCCCCGCAGCGTCTTAAGCGCATTATCAAACGTCTGCGCGAAGTTTTCGCAGCCTATCTTGCTCGCAAAATCTCTGATTTGCACTAAAACATTCTCGAATTCCGCGCTGTTATCGCGCGCGTTTAGCGCATCCCGCGCCAAAGGCGCTCGACGTATTTCACATACCAAGCCTTTTTGTCGCGATCGTATTTCCAATCAGGCGTAAAAACGCCGTCAAAGTCCTCAAAGCGGCAGACGATGCCGTTTGCATTCATACCCGAAAAGCCCAAAAGCGCTCTATCTTTTGCGAAAGTTGAAATACTAAGCCCCGCGTCCTTCAAACCGAGCTTTAGGCACTGCTCTATCCAACACCGCCGTGCGGAGATCGACTCGTCCTCGCGCCCTTTTTGCGCTACTTGCTCGGTAAAAAATTTGTGCTCTTTTTGCAGAAACGACGAGCTCGTGCTTTCGCCGGCGCCTTTTTTACTAGCCGCTTTTTCATTTGTCGCTTCTTTTCTGTTCGTGCGCTTTTGCTCCGCTGCACCGCCGTTCTCGGCGGCTTTGTCCGTCGCACTGCTCTGTACTGCGCCGTACGTATCTTTTTGCTCCGTAGCTTTACTTGCGTCGTTTACGCCGTCCTGCGCTGCGCGGCTCACACCCTCTGCGGTGCGGAAATGCTCCTTTGCAAATTCAAAATTTAAAAATTTTATATATTTTTGATCTTGCGGCGACTGCTCAGGATTGCCGCGCAGAGCTGATTTTAGCGCGACGCACAGCGCGCACGAGAGATATATTTCGCCGTTCATAGATATCCTTTAAATTTAGATCGCTTCCGTTCATGCGGTGGATTATTTATGCTCCGCGCCAAAAGCTAGCGGCGGCAAAATTTTAAAATTTTACGCCTTAGCGACAAATTTAATCACGATAAAATTTGCGCGTGAAGTAAAAACAAATCTGCGCAAAGATAGAATTCTCAACCGCCGCGAACATAAAATTTTAAAAGCAGCTACCGCATCGAAAAAGGCGCCGTTATAAATTTACAAATACCGCGCACGTCGGTAAAATTCCGAAGCCGAAATCTACAAATGCCACAAACAAGGCGACGTGCGTTAAATTTACGCGCACTTTAAAAAATGACAAACCTCTTTAAAAAATTCAATCGCAATCGCGCTATGAAATTTTAAAAGTGATGCCGCGCCTACGCTGCCGCCAAATTTAAAATAAACCGATCGCACCGCAAAATTTTAAAAGCAAGCCGTTGCGCCCAAACTAGCTAAATTTAAAATTAAGCAATAGCACCATTTGCGCTACGAATGCCGCTCGTCGGCAAGCTACCACTCGCAAGCTCTGCCCGCAAGTCGCCGATCGCAAGTCCTACGCCGCGAGCGCCCTACGCTACGACGTTTGGAAACTCATAGACCACGCGGCCGCTTTTGATCGTGCATACCGCAGCGCCCGTAAGCTGCTTGCCGAAAAGCGGCGAGTTGCGGGATTTGGACTTATTTAGCGCCTCGTCGTAAACGTAGGAAATCTGCGGATCGATGATCGCGATGTCGGCCAAAAAGCCCTCTTTAATCTCGCCCTTGTCTTTTAAATTTAGAATTTTAGCCGGGTTAAACGAGCAGAGGCGTGCCATGTCTTCAAGGCTGATGGCACCCTCGTTTACAAGCCGCAGCGTAAGCGGCACGAGAGTTTGAAGCCCTAAAATTCCAAACGGTGCGCGGTCAAATTCTACAAATTTATCGTCGGTGTTGTGCGGAGCGTGATCGGTCACGATGGCGTCAATCAGACCGCTTTTAAGCGCCTCTCTAATCGCCTGCACATCGCTTTGAGTGCGAAGCGGCGGCGACATTTTAAAATTCGTATCGTATCCCATCAGCTCGCGCTCGTCGAAGGTAAAATGATGCGGCGTAGCTTCGCAGGTGACGCGGATGCCCTCGCGCTTAGCCTGCTCGATGAGTTTTAGCGACCACGCCGAGCTTACGTGCGCGATGTGGATGTGGCCGCCCGTCTTTTTGGCAAGCAGCAGATCGCGCGCGATCATGATCTCCTCTTTTTCGCTCGCCATCCCCTTTAGACCGAGGATTGCGCTAACCTTACCCTCGTTCATCACGCCGCCGTGGCAAAGCGAGCAATCCTCGCTGTGATTTATCACGAACGAGCCGAAGTGAGCGGAGTATTCGAGCGCCTGTCGCATCACGGAGCTGTCGGTCACGGGCAGCCCGTCGTCGCTGAAAGCCACGCAGCCGGCTTCCAGCATATCGCCCATCTCGACGATCTTTGCGCCCTTGCAGTCCTGCGAGATCGCGCCTATGGGCAGCAGATCGATAAGCCCGCGCTGTTTGGCCTTAGCGATCATCGCGCGCGTGATGCTTGAGTTGTCGTTTACGGGCTTGGTATTCGCCATCGGAAGGCAGGTCGTCACGCCGCCTGCGACCGCGGTTTCGCTGCCGCTGATGACGTCGTCTTTGTATTCAAGCCCCGGGTCTCTAAAATGCACGTGCATATCGATGAGTCCCGGCATCACGAGCTTGCCCGCAGCGTCTATGACGCGGTCTGCGGCGGGGCACTCGCGCGTGATCTTTGAAATTTTATCGCCCTCGATCAGGACGTTCGCCTCCTCGCTGCCGCCCCAATTAACGATCGTGCCGTTTTTTATCAAAATTTTCATCGTGCGCTCCTGTTTAAATTTATCGTATGAAGTATCGCCATTCGCATCGCCTCGCCGTTTTCTACCTGATCTAAGACGCAGCTATAGCGCGGATCGTCGGCTACGTCGGAGTTGATCTCCACGCCGCGATTGATCGGGCCGGGGTGCATTATCATGACGCCCTCTTTCGCCGCTTGTATCCTCTTAGCGGTAAGTCCGAAAAATTTCGAGTATTCGCGCACGCTCGGGAAGCTCGGCTCGCCGTCTTGCCGCTCAAGCTGGATTCTTAGCATAATGATGACGTCGGCGCCCTCGATCGCCTCCTCTACGCTTTTGCATATCGGGCAGCCGAACGCGTCGCAGTCGCGCAGCATCATCGGAGGGCCGAAGAGCCGCACGTTTATGCCGAGCTTTCGCATCGCCCAGATGTCGCTTCTAGCCACGCGCGAGCGGAATATATCGCCGATGATCGCGACGTTTAAATTCTCGATCCTGCCCTTGTGCTCGCTGATCGTAAAAAGATCCAGCAGCGCTTGGCTCGGATGCTCGTTCAGCCCGTCGCCCGCATTTACGATCGATGCATCGCAGTTGGCCGCGACGAATTTCGCCGCGCCCGAGCAGCTGTGGCGCAGCACGAAGATATCCGTGCGCATCGCCTGCATATTTCTGATAGTGTCGATCAGCGTCTCGCCCTTTTTCGTGCTGCTGTCCGCAGCCGTGAAATTTACGCTGTCTGCGCCCAGGCGCTTGGCTGCGATCTCAAAGCTCGTGCGGGTGCGGGTGGAGTTTTCAAAAAACGCGTTGATGACCGTCTTGCCGCGAAGCGAGTCGGATTTTTTGACGTCAGAGCGGTTGAGCGCTTTAAACTCGCGCGCCAGATCGATGAAGTCGTAGATGTCCTCGCGGCTTAGATCCTGCGCGCTAAGAAGATGCTTTAGCTTATACATTCCCTCTCCTTTTTTTGGGCCGAATTTCAGCCGTAATTGTATAAAAAAATCTCTGATAAAATTTTAAAATTTAA
>CAURMQ010000164.1:0-3795 GCA_963525765.1 uncultured Campylobacter sp.
GTAAAGATCAGCTCAATTAGAGTAAAACCTTTTTTCATCTTACATCCTTTCTTTAAAATTTTGAAATTACGGAAACGCAAACTTACTCTGCGTTATCGGCGCTAATTATACTATTGTTAAACTTAAATTTAGAATTTATCGTGTAAATTTTTTTGGTTTACAAAGATTTTTAAGCCCGAACGCACAAAAATTTTAAAGAAATTCCATTTTTAAATTTGAACGCAGAATTTAAGCTTGCATTTACTCAAAGACTATAAAATTACGAGCTAAATAAATTCCAAGGATTTTTTATGACAAATCTAAGTAAAATTCTATCCGCTCTCCTATTTATCGCGTTTATCGGCGGTTGCAGCGGCAAAGGTGACGGCGAGCTTTTTAACCTAAGTCCCGAGACGTGGTATTCTAAAATTTTAGAAGATATCAACAACGCAAATATGGAGGATGCCGAGAAGCATTACACTAGCTTTTCTAGCGAACACATCGCCTCTCCGCTGCTTGAGGAGATGACGCTCATTATGGCATGGGCTTTTGTGGAGGATGAAAACTACGAGAAGGCAAACAAATACCTAGACGAATATATCCGTCTCTACGGCACGACGCAAAAGATCGAATACGCAAGATTTCTAAAAATTAGAGCAAATTTCGATTCCTTTAGCCGCCCAAATCGCAACCAAAAGCTAATGCTAAACAGCATCGATGAAATTCATAAATTTATCGCCGAATATCCGCAGAGCGAGTATCGTCCGCTACTTGAGACGATGCTAACGAAGCTCAGGCTTGCAGAGCATCAGCTCAATATCGACATCAAGGATCTTTACCAGCGCACCGACCGCGAAAGTTCTGCCAAAATTTACGAGCAACGCATCGAGGAATCCCCGCTAAACGGCACCGACGTCATCAAACCGCGCTCGCCTTGGTATCGCGCGATTTTTGAGTAGGAGGAGCGATGCAACTGATGCAAAATACAACCTTCCCGAGCGATCTGCCTATCATCGTCGAGGACGAGCTATTTTTATATCCGTTTATGATAGCGCCCCTTTTCATCGGCGACGAGCATAATAAAAAAGCCCTCGATCTAGCCGCTAAAAACGAATCTATGATAATGGTCGTAAGCTCGAAGTCGGAATTTAGCGGCGATAGAAGCTTCGGCGGTATCTATAACGCAGGCGTAGTGGGCTCCGTGATGAGAACCGTACCGCTTCCGGACGGTCGGGTTAAAATTTTATTTCAAGGCGCGCTAAAAGGTAAAATCGTAAAAGAAATTTCGCAAGATCCATTGGTCGCTACCGTCGATATCATCCACGACGAGCGCGGCAACGACCAAAAATTAGACGCGCTGGTAAGCGTGCTGAAGGAAAAAACCAAGACGCTTAGCACGCTTACGCATTTTTTCCCGAACGATCTGCTAAAGACCATCGACGACGGCACCGACGCAGCGCGCGTTTGCGACCTGATTTTAAGCGCACTGCGCCTAAAAAAGCAGGTAGCCTACTCATTTTTTACCGAGAGCAACTTGCAAAAGCGCCTTTTCAACCTCATCAACTACATCTCCGACGAGATCGAAGCGCAGAGGCTCGAAAAGGAGATCAAAAGCAAAGTTCATTCCAAGATCGATAAGACGAACAAAGAGTATTTTTTAAAAGAACAGCTCAAGCAGATCCAAAAGGAGCTCGGCGGCGATGCCGATCGCGATGTCGAGATTGAGGAGTACCGCAAAAAGTTAGAGGCTAAAAAGCCGTATTTGGGCGAGGATGCCTACAAAGAGATTAAAAAGCAGATCGATAAATTTGCCCGCCTTCATCCGGATAGCGCCGATGCGGGGCTAGTACAGAGCTATCTGGACTGGGTTTTAGAGGTGCCTTTTGAAAAGACCGCCAAGCACAAGATGTCCATCGAGGGCGTTACGGCGCAGCTAAACAAAGACCACCACTCCCTAAAAAAGCCCAAGGCGCGTATAGAGGAGTATTTCGCGCTAAAGCAGCTTTTAGAGCTTCGCGGCACAAGCGGCAAGAAAAATAAAGAGGACGGCAAAAACGGCGGCGCGATCTTGTGTTTCTACGGTCCTCCCGGCGTAGGCAAGACGAGCCTTGCAAACTCTATCGCGACCGCGCTTAAGCGCAAACTTATCCGCATCGCCTTAGGCGGGCTCGAGGACGTAAACGAGCTACGCGGACACCGCCGCACCTACATCGGCGCGATGCCTGGGCGTATCGTGCAAGGCCTCATCGAGGCAAATCAGATGGACCCCGTCATCGTGCTTGATGAGATCGATAAAATTTCAAGCTCATACAAGGGCGATCCGACGGCGGTTCTGCTTGAAATTTTAGACCCCGAGCAAAACTCGAGCTTTAGGGATTACTATCTAAATTTCAATATCGATCTTAGCAAGATTATCTTTATCGCCACGGCAAACGACGTATCTCTCATACCTGCGCCACTGCGCGATAGGATGGAATTTATCGAGCTTAGCTCTTACACGCCGCAGGAGAAATTTCAGATCGCTAAAGACTATCTGATCCCTCAGGAGCTGCAGCGTCATGGGCTCAAAGCCGCCGACGTAGCGATCAACCCCGCCGCCCTTTCCGAGATCATCGAAGAGTACACGCGCGAAAGCGGCGTGCGAAACCTGCGCCGCCAGATCGCAGCGATATTCCGCAAGGTCGCGGTTAAAATTTTAAAAGACAAAGAGTTTAAAAAGATCATCGTTACGACGAAAAATTTAAGCGAATTTCTAAATAAAAAGGTTTTCGAGATCGACGAGGTTGAAAAGCGCGATCAAATCGGCATCGTAAACGGGCTTGCGTGGACTGCGGTAGGCGGCGACGTGCTCAAGATTGAGGCGGTCAAGATCAAAGGCAAGGGCGCGATGACGATCACGGGCCAGCTCGGCGACATAATGAAAGAATCCGCACAGATCGCCTTTAGCGTCGTAAAGGTGCTAATCGACGAGGGCAAGCTCAAAGCAGGCCAAGACGCGAAAGGGGGCGCAGCAAAAGCCTCGCGCGCCGGCAAAAACTCCGCATTGCGCACAAATGGCGGCGCATCTAAAAGCTCGGCGGCGCGGAATTTAGACGCGGAGGAGAATTCCGAAAGCTCGGAGCAGATTTATAATAAATTCGACCTTCACATCCACGTCCCCGAGGGCGCGACGCCCAAGGACGGACCGAGCGCGGGCATCACGATGAGCACGGCGATCGCGTCGATTTTAAGCGAGCGCGAGGTACGCGCCGATCTAGCGATGACGGGCGAGATCACGCTAAGCGGCAAGGTGCTGCCGATCGGCGGGCTTAAGGAGAAGCTCATCGCCGCGCACAAAGCCAAAATCGCCGAGGTTTTGATCCCGCGCAAAAACTACGAGCGCGACCTGGCGGAGATCCCCGACGAGGTCAAAAACGATCTGAAAATAACGCCGGTAGATCGGATCGAAGAGGTACTGAAGCTCGCACTGGTCTAAATTTAAAGCGCCGCTTTAAATTTAGCCGCTTTAGCAGCGTGCTGGAAGTTCAAGAGTCTGCAGGAGTATCTGGGCGGCGAATGAGGCTAAAACTAAAATCGTCAAATTTAGCCGCCAAATTTGACATCCATAAATTCAGCCAAATTTAGATTTTAAATTTGCATTCTAAATTTGGCTGAGCGCTACCATAGACTCTGAAATTTTAAAATCCTACCGCAAGGCGCACGGAATTTTAAAACTCTTTAGATTCCCGCTTGCGCCGTTTGCGATCAAAATATAAAGCAAGAAAATGATAAGACTAAAAGCAAGATTAAGATTGGCCGCAAGGAAGCTTGAAATCG
>CAURMQ010000165.1:0-3779 GCA_963525765.1 uncultured Campylobacter sp.
GCAATGCCGATTTAAATTTAATCCAAAGCTCCGCCGAAAATTTTGCCGAAATTACTTCTGAAAATTCCGCCGAAAATGCCGCGGGTATTTTTGCGCCGCAACGAGCTACGCCGCAAAATAGCGCGCCACGAAATAGCGCGCTGCAAGCTGTATCTCAAATGGATCGCGCGCAAGCAGACAAAGAGCAAATTTTACGGAGCGAATATTCGCAAAGCGCGGGCGTTTTTCAAACCGAACGTTCTCAGCCCCACGAATCGCAGCGCCTAAAAGAAGCCGAAATTTTAGCGGGCTTTGCTTCGCTTAAAATTTTTAACGCAGATCTTGCCGAGGTGCGCTCGCTCATCGTCGCTCCGCAGTTTCGCAGGCGGGGCATTGCCAGAGCTATCGTAAATGAGCTGCTAGACGAGGCGAAATTTTACGGGCTAAAAAGCGTATTTACGCTCACCTATCAAAAGGAATTTTTCGAGCGTCTGGGTTTTACCGAAATCCCAAAAGACGAGCTGCCTGCGCAAAAAATTTGGGCCGATTGTATTAAATGCAAAAAGTTTCCGGTATGCAACGAAATCGCACTTATCTATACCTTATAGCGGACACGCTTTTTAGCGCGGGAGTTCTTTTCTACCTGCTTCTAAGTGCGGTGTATAGGGGGCTGCCGCCGCTGATTGGATTTTTTTTCACGGCGATGGTGGTGCAAAAATACGAAAACGACGTGAAATTTAAAAAGTTCGGATTTAGCTGGTTTTTCTCTATTTTTTATCTGTTTTGCGCCGAGCAGATCCACGGATTTAACCTATTTAGCGTAGCTATCGCGTATTGTATTTTTTATTTCGTAGTCTATGAAAACTCATTTAAATATATTAAATTTAGAAATTTTTTGATCTGCTTTTACGTGATGATCAGCTATGTTTTGGTCTTTGTGGTGAGCAACGCGATCTCGGCGATCAAAAAGAGCGAGTATCTGCCACTAAGCGGCGAGTATTTAAATTACATCGTGATTGAAATTTTGCTCGCTTTGCTCTTTTTTAAGGGGCGATTGGTATGAGGCTGAAGTTTGTATTTGCTTTCGTGATACTATTTTTTAGCATGCTTTTGGTTAGAATTTATTATCTTTCAATCAAATCGAACGAATTCTACGAGCAGGTCGCTAAAAACAACGTCATCTCTACCGAATACATCCCGCCGGTGCGCGGTCAAATTTTAGACGCCAAAGGCCGCCCGCTCGCGATAAATAATCTCGGCTTTTCGCTATCCATCGCGCCGCACCTAAAAGACGCCGCGCTGCAAAGCGAGCTAAATAATATCTCGCGCTACTTCAAAGATCTCAACGTCACCGCGATGAGCAAGAGC
Organism: uncultured Campylobacter sp.; assembly: GCA_963525765.1. Classification (GTDB taxonomy): domain Bacteria; phylum Campylobacterota; class Campylobacteria; order Campylobacterales; family Campylobacteraceae; genus Campylobacter_B. The sequence goes on from CAURMQ010000165.1 coordinate 1,348, forward strand.
TACAAGGACGCGAATTCCGCTTATAATCAAGACTTTATCGAAGTCGTGCCGTTTTTGGACTACAACGCCACGATAGAGCATTTTGCAAGCCTAAGCCTGCACGAAAATATTAAAATTTCACCCGCTTCGCAGCGCTTCTATCCTTACGGCGCGCTTGCTTCGCACATCATCGGCTACGTCGGCCGCGCCAATAAAAAAGATATCCAAAACAACCCCCTAAGCGCGCTTACCGGATACAACGGCAGAAGCGGCGTCGAGGGGTATTATAACGAGCTTTTGCAGGGCAGCAAGGGCGAGCGCAAGACGAAGGTTACGGCGCTAAATCAGGTCGTAGAGGAGATCTCGATGCAAGAGCCCAGCAGCAGCGAAATTTCGCTTACCATCGATCTTGAGCTGCAAAAATACCTCGAGGAAATTTTTAAAGATAAAGACGGCGTAGCGATCGTGATGGATCTGCGCGACGGCGCCATCATCGCAGCGGGCAGCTTCCCAGAGTACGATCTGAACACCTTCGTAGGCGGAATTTCGCAGACGCAGTGGGACGAGCTGATAAAAGATCCGCGCCATCCTTTTACGAATAAGCTCGTAAACGGCCTCTATCCGCCGGGCTCCGTCATTAAAATGGCTGTAGGGATGAGCTTTTTAAACAGCGGCAAGATCAACGAAAATTGGAGCGTGTTTTGCAGCGGCGCGATAGAGCTTGGAGGGCGAAAATTTCGCTGCTGGAAGAGTTGGGGTCACGGCCGCGTAAGCCTAGTAGAGGCGATTAAGGGTAGCTGCGACGTGTATTTTTACGAAGGCTCGCTGCTGGTGGGGATCGACTATATGTCCGCGTATCTGCAGCGCATGGGTTTCGGTAGCAAAACGGGCGTCGATCTGCCCAATGAGTTTGTAGGCACGATGCCTAATAAGGCCTGGAAAATGCAGAAATTTAAGCGCGCGTGGTATCAGGGCGAGACGGTCAATGCCTCGATCGGTCAAGGCGACGTGCTCGTAACCCCTATGCAGGTGGCGAAAAACACCGCGCAGATCGCCTCGGGCAAGGCTATCACGCCGCATTTTTTAAAAAGCATCGACGGTAAGCCGGTGGAATTTACCCCTACCGAGCTTTTCACGCCGAAAGAAAAGGCGCAGCTGCCCCTCGTGCGGCGCGGGATGTATGAGGTCGGCAATAACCCCGACGGAGGCACTGCCTACAAGCTCATCCATACCGCAGTCGTACCTCTAGCAGTCAAGACCGGCACCGCGCAGGTCGTAGGCATCTCACAGACCACCAAAAAGCGAATGAAAGAGGCCGATATGGACTACTTCCACCGCTCGCACGCCTGGATGACGAGCTTCGGGCCGTACGACAAGCCGCAATACGCCGTAACCGTGCTCGTAGAACACGGTGGTGGCGGCGGAAGCGCGGCAGGCCCCGTCATCATGCAAATCTACGAAAAGCTCGCCCAGATGGGCTACATCGACGCAAATGCAACGACTAGCAAAGACAGCGCAAAGAAAACGAAGTAAGATGGAATTTTAAAATTATAAAATTTTAGAATTTTACTCGTGCTTTGCTTGCTTTAAATTTTAAAATTTAGAGCGGCAAAATACCATAAAATTGGTAGGGCAAAGCGATTTTAAATTTTAAATGCACCATAAGAATAAGGCGGTAAAATACGCCAAAATATCTTTTTATAAAAATGGGGAAATTCTATGCGAGATTACGACAAAGAACCGATAGTGATAAAAAACGACTATTTGCTAAAAAGTAGATTAACAGTAGGAATTTTTTTCTTGATATTCGCATTAGTATTTGCCATTAGATCTATTTTTCCCATCGAAAGTTTCTTTAATAGTATTTTGAGAAAAGGCGAGCTAGCGCTTTGCGTATTTATATTTTTTAAAACGATTTTTGGAGATTTTGCAATGCTGAAAAGCATGCTAGTAAATGACTTACAAATTAGAATTTTTGAGAAAATAATAGAATGTGACTATGTGGATTTTGCAGGGAATTTAAAGGTACTAAAAATCCAGCTTACGGAGCATACAAAGATAACGTATTCATACTTTCCATGTTTTGGAGAAACTGCAAAACTTGATAGTAAAACTTTAATGGATAAAATTACGTATATAACAAATCTTGCAATGGCTATCGTCATAAACTTTATATCTATAATTATCTTTCAATGCTTAAATTCCTTGAGGATAAAAAAGTACTATATTTTTAATGATAACGGTATTGTGATATCGGCAAAACAAAATAAATTACTTATTGATAGATTTGGCAAAGTTCCTTTTAATAAGCGAACCCTGATGATATCTTTAACTAACTACAATTCAAAATTTTTTGATAAGGATAAAAAATAATTCTAATTTTAACGGTATCAAATTAGGTAGATAAGTAGAATGAAAATTTTAGCTTACGATCGCAACGGGCAATATAGACG
>CAURMQ010000166.1:0-3774 GCA_963525765.1 uncultured Campylobacter sp.
AGATATTTGGCGTTTTGCACGCTTACGTCGGGCAAAATTCCATGCCCTAGATTAAAGATATGCGCGGCACCCTTCATCGCCGTTAAAATCTCGCGCACGCCCGCTTCTATCGCGCCGCGGTCGTATAGCCGCATCGGCTCCAGGTTGCCTTGAAGCGCAAATTTGCCCCCGAGCTGCTCGCGCGCAAGCCCCATAGGAGTGCTCCAATCCACGCCCCATACGTCAAAGCTCGCCTCGCCTCGCTGCTCCGCGATACGGCTCAGCCGCGACATCTGCGCGCCCGTGCCTTTGGCAAAGACGATGAGCGGGATATGCGGGAATTTCGCCTTTAAAAATTCCGTGATTTCTAGGATGTATCGCCAGCCAAACTCCTCGTATGCGCTCGGCTCCAGCGCGCCCGCCCAGCTATCAAAAATCTGCACCGCATTGACGCCCGAGTCGATTTGGCGCGCCAGATAAAGCTTCGTCGCCTCCGTAACGAGGCGCAAAATTTCATGCAAAAGCTGCGGATTTTCGTAGAGCATCCTTTTGCAAACGGCGTAATTTTTGCTGCTGCCGCCCTCGATCATATAAGTAGCGATCGTCCACGGCGCGCCGCAAAAGCCGATGAGCGCTTTATCCGCGGCAAGGCGAGAGCGAGTAAGCGAGATCGTATCATAAACGTATCCGAGCTCCGCCGCGGCCTTTTGCGGATCAAGGCGCGCCAGATCGCTCTGAGAGCGGATCGGACCTCTAAAGCGCGGCCCTTCGCCCGCTTCGAAGCGCAGATCCATCCCCATCTGCATCGGCACGACCAAGATATCGCTAAAAAGTATCGCCGCATCGACGCCCAAAATCTCCACGGGTTGGATCGTCACCTCGCTAGCAGCGCGATAGTCGCGACACAGGCTCAAAAAATCGCCTGCCCTCTCGCGCACCGCCATGTATTGCGGCAGGTAGCGCCCCGCTTGGCGCATCATCCAAATGGGCGTGTATGGGGTCTCTTTGCCGAAGCATGCGTCGATGAAAACCATTTTTATCCTTTAAATTTACTCAAAATATACAAAGCCAAACAAACCGCAAAGATAGCTCCTGCGAGCAAAAGCATATCCAAAGGGGTAGTAAAATCGGTGCGCAAAATTCGCTTGAAAAAATCTACTACAAGCACCATTATGATGACGCTACCGAGTTTGTGCTTCAGCTCATCCAGCGAGGCGATCTTTAAAACTTGTAAATTTAGATCCACAAACTCGTCGATAAAGAGCTCGTAAATTCCGAATACGAAGATTAGCAGCACTATAGCGACCAGATACAGATCGATCGCCGTTATTATCTCGCTTAAAATATCGACGTAAAGCGCTCGCTCGCTCTGCGGGGCTAGGAAAAATTCCACGATTTTATAAAGCGCCGAGCCGATTTCGTAGCTTGCCATCACAAATATCGCCGCGCCTGCCGCGATGCAAAAAAGCACTGGCAGGAGGGTTAAAAATTTGCTGCAAAGTAAAAATTTTTCAAATATAGCTTTCATTTCTTCCTTAAATTTTAATTTAGGATTAGCTGCTCCGCAAACGGACGTATAAATTTAAAAGCCGCCCCATGCCGAAGCGCCCTTTTAAATTTACGCTCATTTACAATCGCGTAAATTTATCTCTTTTGATCGCGCCCGTTTGAGTCTTTAAAATTTTGCGCCAGGTTAAAGGCGCAAAATTTCAGCTCGCGGCGTTAAATTTTAATTAGGCTGATTTGCAAATTTTATTCGCCGGTCTTCGGCGCCGAAATCATGCGCGCAACCGTATCCGCGCACAAAGGCTCGGCAGCCTTACTAAATTTATCCTACTTGTCTTGCTGCATATCAATCCAGCGAAGCGCGATGCGCACGGCGTTTGTCGCCGCTCCGACGCGGATCTGATCGGCGCTGCACCAAAGATGCAGAATTTTATCGTCGAAATTGTCCTTACGGAGCCTGCCGACGTAGGTTTCGTTCGTGTCGCTCGAAAGCAGCGGCATCGGGTATTCGTTTTTGCTCGGATCGTCTACAAGCACGATGCTAGGCGCGTTTCTTAAAATTTCGCGCACACGGCTAATCTCAAAATCTTTTTTAAATTTTATCGTGATCGCCTCGCTGTGGCTGCGAAGCACCGGCACCCGCACGCAAGTAGCCGAAACGGCGAAGTTTTTATGCAAAATTTTCTGCGTTTCGTTCACCATCTTCATCTCTTCTTTGGTGTAGTCGTTATCCAAAAACACGTCGATGTGCGGGATGACGTTAAATGCTAGCTGGTGCGCGAAAACTTTAGGTTTGCACTCATCAAGCTTAAATTCAAAGAATTTTTGCAGCTGAAACACAAGCTCTTCCATACCCTCTTTGCCCGCGCCGCTGGCGGCTTGGTAGGTGCTTACGTCCACGCGCTCGATATCAAACGCATCATCAAGCGGCTTAAGAATTTGAACCATCTGGATGGTCGAGCAGTTCGGATTAGCGATGATGCCTGTCTCTTCCCATAGCTTTATATCCTGCGGGTTGCACTCAGGCACGACGAGCGGGACGTTTTCTTGCATGCGAAAGTGGCTCGTGTTGTCGATCACCACCGCGCCGCTTGCCGCAGCAAATGGCACATAATGCGCCGAAATGGAGCCGCCCGCGCTAAAAAATGCGATGTCGATCTCATTTTCGTCGAAGGTGCTGTCGGTAAGCTCCTTCACGACGTATTCTTTGCCGCGGAATTCCACCTTCTCGCCCGCGCTCTTTGCGCTTGCAAGCGGCAGTATGTCCTTTACAGGAAAGTTCATCTCGTCTAAGACGCGCAAAATCTCCTCGCCTACGGCGCCGGTAGCACCTACGATGGCGATATTGTAACTACTCATACTCTCCTCCTTTTAAAATTTCATCGCTAGGGCCCTCGCTCTGCGAATCTTTGCTATCTAAATTTGAATTTAATAAATTTTCATCCTGCGCAAGCTCGTCCGCTTCGCCCTCGTCGCCCTCCTCGGCTTTCGGGCAGGTCGCGATACTCACGACGTCGTCGCCCTCTACATTTACGACGATGACGCCGCTGGTGTTGCGGCCCGCTTTGCGTATAGACTGCATATCGACGCGGATCATCTTGCCGCTGGTGGTTAGCGCCATAAGATCCATCTCCTCATCGACCATCACGACGCCGATGAGCTCGCCCGTGCGGTTGGTGAGCTTCATGCAGATGACGCCCTTGCCGCCGCGGTTTGTGAGGCGATACTCGCTCGCGGTCGTGCGCTTGCCGATACCCTTTTGGCTCACGCTTAAAATTTCTTGCATATCGCTTAAAATAAACGCGGCGCCGATGACCTCGTCCCCTTTTTCTTTAAATTTAATCCCCTTTACGCCGCGAGCGATGCGCCCCATCTGGCGAATTTTATTTAGATTAAATTTAAGGCACATTCCCTTTTTCGTAGCGATGAAGAGCATATTTTCGTTGGCGCTTTGCGGCTCGCCCTCTTGTGCGTCCGAAATCTCATCCGAAATTTCATTCTCGCTTCCCTCTAAAATATCCTGCTCGGTCTGCTCTAAGGCTTCTTCAGCCTCGCCGCCGTCCAGATCGTCGCCGCTTAGAGCGCCTCCTTTGTAGTTTTGCATCTCCTCGGCGCTATTTGGAGCGATGAGAGCGGTTACTAAAGTATCGTCCTCATCTAGGCTGATAGCGCGGATGCCAAGCGAGCGGATATTTTTAAACTCGCTTAAATTCGTACGTTTTACGATGCCGTTTCGAGTGAAAAATACGAGCGACTTGCTCGGATCAAAATCGGTCGTAGGGATGATCG
>CAURMQ010000167.1:0-3750 GCA_963525765.1 uncultured Campylobacter sp.
TGATCGTTAAATTTAGAAAAATCATCGACCCATTTTATCGGATGTTTCGCGCCGTATCGCTTCTCAAGCCCGATGGCGAGCAAGCGCTGATCGACTAGGTAGTGGATGTATTCTTCGATGATATCGTCCGTAAAGCCCATGATTTGATTATCCGTGATGTATTTGCCCCAATCGATCTCTAAGTTTCCCGCCGTCTCGAACATCTCGTAAATTTTATCCACGTTGCGCTTATTAAACAGATCGGCGCGCTCCTTGCGGACGGAATTTATCATGTTTTGAAAGAGCAGCAGATGAGTGATCTCGTCGCGCTGTATGAAGCGGATCATCTGCGCGCTGCCTAGCATCTTGCCCGCGCGCGCGAGCGCATAGATCGAGGTAAAGCCGCTATAAAAATAGATCCCCTCTAAAATTTGATTCGCCACCATCGCGAGCAGCAGCTTATCGTCGCTAACCTCGCCCGCAAGCTCCTCATAGACGCTTGAGATGTAGTCGTTTTTCCTGCGGAGCATATCGTCGTGCTTCTCCATCTCGTAAATGAGATCGGTATTTTCACAGATCGCCTCGACCATGACGGCGTAGGATTTGCTGTGGTTGGCCTCCTCGTAGGCTTGGCGAGCGAGCACGGCGTTGATCTCCGGAGCCGTGATGTAGGGGTTGATATTATCGGCGAGATTGTTGGTCTGAAAGCTATCCATCGATATCAGCTGGCTCCATACGAGATCATACATCCGCTTCTCGGCGCTTGTGAGATTGAAGTTATAATCGCGCACGTCGTCGGTGGTATCGACCTCTTTAGGAAACCAGGTGTTGGCCTCCATCAGATCCCAAAGCTTCAGCGCCCATTGATATTTCGCCTTGGTAAAATTTAAAATTCCCTGCGGATTGCCGCCGAAGACCTTACGATCGGTAAGCGTCTCGTCGGAGAAGGGATTGTAGATTTTTTTTCTATCCATTTTTTGCCTTTTTAAAAATTTCGGCGTATTTTAGCCAAAGCAAGCTAAATTTACCTTTTGTTTTGAAGCGGCCTACTTGCACGGCGTGAAATTTTACAGGGAGCTAAATCTGCGCGGTATAAAATTTTAAGCGCTTGATAAAATAAAATTTTACGCCGCAGACGGAGCGAAATTTAAACATAGCAAGCGGCGGCAAGGTAAATTTTAAAGCTCTTCGGCGGGGCGAAATTTTATCGCAGCTCAATATACGCCAAACAATGCGCGGCGCGCTAAATAAAATTTCATCGCATTCATCGCGACAAGATGCTCGTGGCAGCGTAAATTTAATCAAAATTTCGAAGTTCGATCTTTAGATCGGTACGAATTTTGCTCGGATCAAAGCTTGCAAGCGGCGCGTCTAAATTACCGAAATTATCGCCGGTGGGTAGAAAGTTTTGCAGATAATAGACGCCGCGATAACCCTCGCTGTATAGAATTTGCGCCATCTGCTCGATCTTTGCTTCGTTTAAAAAATCGGCATGCACGGTCGTGCGCACCTCAAATTTAAAATTTTGCCGCAGCAAAAGCCTAAGAGTTTGCAGAAATTTATCATATAAATTTGACTTTGTAATAAGCTCAAAATCCTGCCGCGGCGCCTTAAAATCAAGCGCGATATAATCGATCAGCCCTAGGCTTAGCGCTTCTTCGATCTTTTGCGGATTCGAGCCGTTGGTGTCGACCTTGAGCAAAAAGCCGCGCTGCTTAACTTCGTGCGCCAGCGGGATAAAATCGCTCGCACAGGTGCATTCGCCGCCGCTAAATACGATGCCCTGAAGCTTGCCCGCGCGCGCATCCAAAAAGCGTAGAAACTCTTCTTTTGAAATTTTACCCCGTGAAGTAACGATTTGTGGGTTGTAGCAGTAATTGCAGCGCATATTGCAGCCGCAAAACCACGCAATCGCGGCGATGCGATCAGCAAAATCAAGCATCGTAAACGGCGTGATCTCGTAAATCTGCGCGTTACGCAGGTTTAAGGCTTGCGGCAGCTTCGTATGCGCTTGTTGCATTTGGCCGGTAGCGGCGACTAGGCGATCTGCTTTTTGTCTTTTTTCTCTTCAAAAAAGACGCGCTCTTTGTGTTCGCCCTTCTTTCCGATATTAAAGCTCTCTACTGGGCGCAAATAGCCCATCACTCTTGTGTAAACGACGCATTTTGTGCGTTTTGCTTCTAACTCTTTTGGAAATTCCATTCTCCATCCTTTCATTAAGATTAAAATTTAAATCGCTATTTAGGCGCCCTTGCTCTGCTTGGCCTTGTATTCCGCAAGCAGCTCCTCGTCGCATTTCGGGCAGTATTCATGCTCGCCGCTGATGTAGCCGTGCTTATGGCAGACGCTAAAAATCGGCGTGATCGTGATATAAGGAAGCTTGTAGTTTTGCACTACGCTTTTTACGAGCTGTTTGCACGCCTGGGCCGAGCTTATGCGCTCCTTCATATACAGATGCAGCACCGTGCCGCCTGTATAGGAGCTTTGCAGCTCGTCCTGCATCGCCAGCGCCTCGAACGGATCGCTTCCGAAATTTGCCGGAAGCTGCGTAGAGTTGGTGTAGTATATGTTTTTATCAAATCCCGCTTGGATGATATCTGCGTAGCGCTTCTTATCCTCTTTGGCGAAGCGATACGTCGTACCCTCGGCAGGCGTAGCTTCGAGATTGTATAGATTGCCAGTCTGTTCCTGAAACGAGCGGATCTTCTCGCGCAGATACTCAACCATCTTAAGGGCAAATTTACGCCCGAATTCCGTCGTAATATCCTCTTTATTTCCACTAAAATTTCGGATCATCTCGTTTGCGCCGTTAATGCCAATGGTGCTAAAATGGTTGTTAAAGCCCGGCAGATAGCGCTTCGTATATGGATACAAGCCGCGCTCGAACATCTCGGTTACAAATTTTCGCTTCTTTTCAAGCGTCGATTTAGCAAGCTCTAAAAGCTCGTCCAGCCTCGCATACAGCGCCTCTTCGTTATTTTTATACAGATAGCCTAGGCGGGCTAAATTTATCGTTACGACGCCGATGCTTCCCGTCATCTCCGCGCTTCCGAAAAGCCCTCCGCCGCGCTTAAGAAGCTCGCGCAGATCAAGCTGCAAGCGGCAGCACATCGAGCGTACGGCGCCAGGCTTATACGCTTTTGGATTGGGTACGCGCTCGCCCTTTTCGTTCGTGATATATTGCGAGCCGATAAAATTTTGAAAATAGCTCGAGCCTACCTTGGCGGTGTTTTCAAATACGGCGTCGGCTGCAGGCGTATCCCAATCAAACTCCTCCGTTAAATTTACCGTAGGAATCGGGAATGTAAAGGGCTGGCCGCACTTATCGCCCGTCGTTAAAACCTCGTAAAACGCGATCACGATGCGGTTCATCTCAGGCTCGAAATCGCCGTAAGTCAAAGCCTCAAGCGAGTCCTTGCCGCGCCTTTTAGCCTCGGCCAAAAGCTCCTCGTCGCGTAAATTTTTAAATAGATGCTCATTATTATGCGTAGGGATCTGCGTTTTTAGATCATCCGGGCAGGTCATATCGATGGTGACGTTGGTAAACGGGCTCTGCCCCCAGCGCGCCGGGACATTTAAGTTGAACACGAAGCTCGTGATCGCCTTTTTGACCTCATCGTCGCTTAATTTATCGCGGAAAACGTATGGCGCTAGATAGGTATCAAAGCTACTAAACGCCTGTGCGCCCGCCCACTCGCTCTGTAAAATTCCAAGGAAATTCGCCATCTGATACAGCGCTTCGCGGAAATGCTTCGGCGCCTTGCTCTCGAC
>CAURMQ010000168.1:0-3727 GCA_963525765.1 uncultured Campylobacter sp.
TGCTAGAGGGAGATACTTATGACTATCTAGTATATCAGAACAAATCCTGGATAGAGGTCAGAGAGCTAGCCTTAAAGACCTTGCATATTTTCGGCTACAAGCCATATAGCTTTAACTATGATTAAACCCGGATTGAACCTGGCAGAATGAAATTTATCCTACATATCTTTACTCTGCTACTATGCCTAAGCGCCTGGGCTCTACTTGGTTGTATACAGCGAAAATAAAACCGATGCCGCGTAAGCAAATAGTTTTATTTAGGGTTGCGCTTGGTTGCGCTGCATCATACCGCACGCTGTAACGATACATCTAACGCCACCGGGCTGTGCTTTAGCCGCTACGTCGCGATGCGCTCTATCGCTGCGCCTTAAATCCTTGCGCCCGAGTCGCCTAGATCATCTTACCGACGAGTTTTTCTTTAAATTCCTTGTAAATTTCAGGTCCCGCGTGTTTGTATTCGCTCGTCAGCTTGTTGTGAAATTCCGCCATATCGCCGCCGCTTTCGCGGTAGAGCTTGATCGCGTTTCGCCTTACGGCGCCGTCTTTTAGGTCGCTATCGTAGGCGATGCTCGCGTATCGCGTCCGCGCGCCGTCCTTGATCTCGCGGTAGGCCTCGCAGCCCTTGGCTCTGCCGAGTTTTGCGACGCACGCGGCGTATAGGGCTTGCAGGCTCACGCACTGGGGTATCAGCGCCTCCGCCGCGATGAGGTCCGCTTTGGCGATTTTAGAATTTACGACTTTTTGTTCCTGTTGTGCAGCCTTCGGCTCCTGCTTCGCGGTTTTGGACTCTTGTTTTGTGGCTTTTACCCCTTGCTTTTGAGCCTTTGGCTCCTGCTTTGTAGTTTTCGGTCCCGCTTTTTGGGCTTTTTTCTCCGCCGCGCCGCTTGTTTTGCTTTGTTTTGTGCCCGCTCCTGCGGCATGTGAGGCTAGGCTGATCTTTTCAAATTTTGGATTTTTGCGGTAGTTTAGATTATTAAAAAATTCTATCACGTCGTCGTAAAATTTATCGTTGCTGACGATGCCGATCTTGCCCTCCTGCCCGCAGAGCTTACCCATCAAAAACACGATGATCTTATCGGCGAAATCCTTTCTTTGCTTGCCGATCGTAAAAACCTCGCCTATGCTAACGCCCATCTTCGATAGGCGCGCAAGGGTTAAGGCGCCGATCTTTTTGGCGGTGTTGGAGACGATATTTAGCTCGTCGCCCTCTTTGAGATTTACGACGTCGAAGATATTATCGACATCGATATTTTCGTCGTCAATGATAAAATGGGTCAAAGTTTTTCCTTTAAATTAAATTTCAATGTCCGCGCTCGCGCAAATTTCATCTCTGAAGCGCGCGAAAGACCTCATCGCAGGCTGATTTTGCAGATGCTCGCCGATCGGCTTTTGCATCCACGCCATATCGTACCAGCGGCCGAATTTATAGGCGCAGCGCTCGAATCTTCCGACGAAGCGAAAACCCATGCGCTCGTGAAATCGCACGCTCGCGTCGTTTAGATATTCGTCATCCCCGCAAGCGATGCACGCGTTCATATCTACGATATTTTGAGCCCCAAGCGCGCGCTGTAGCGTCTCGTAGAGCAGCCTGCCGATGCCCAGAGCATGCGCGTTTCGCGACACATAGACCGAGCTTTCCGCCGACCAATCGTATGCCGCCCGCTCTTTGAAAACCGAAGCGTAGGCGTAGCCGAGGATTTGCCCGTGTTTTAAATTTACGTGGCTTTGTTTTACCGAGGCGATTAAATTTGCGCTATTTTGTTTCGTCGCGGCGCTTGTGCAATCTCGCGCCTCGTCTGTGGGCGAAATTTCACTCTCTGCGCCAGCCGCGCTCGCAGAAATTTTAAAATTTTCATCCCGTTCATCGTTCGCACCTGCCGCCTCGTCGCTTACGTAAGCGAGCAGATAGGGGTATCTTTGCAGCGTTTGCTCGATGCGCCCCGCAAATTCCGCGGCGCCGGGCGCGTCGTATTCGAAGCTGATCGCCGTTTGTTTTACGTAAGGCGCATAAATTTCAAGCAGCGCGTCCGCATCTTGCGGCGTTGCGAGCCGCAGTTTTATCCGCATAAAATCTCCTTTAAATTTCGCCGTTTTGTATAATTTCGGTTTTAAGCTTATCTAAATTTACCGCCGTAATTTGGCTTTTAAATTTAGCGGGAATTTTATCTCGCGCGCAAAACGGCTAAATTTCAGAGGCGTGTTTTGAGCGCGTAAATTTTAAAATTTAACCCGCGCAAGCCCTCTATTCGCCGAAAAGCCTCCAAAACTCGGGCGCAAATTTCGTCGGCGCAAATTCTATGATCTCGTATTTTGCGACGCCGTTTTGAAAGAACGGATCTTGCGCGATGATCTCATCAAGCTCCGCGCGGTCTTTGGCGTTGATTAAGATGATGCCGCCGGTACGAGGGATTTTGCGTCCCGAGCAGATAAATTTATCCGCCGCATAAAATCGGTCTAAAAACGCGTTGTGCTCGTTGATGAAGCGATCGATTTCGCTAATTTCTTTAACGTAAGTGAGGTTTGCAATAAACATTTTGATCCTTTGTGAGATTTGAAGCGCGATTTTAGCATAAAATTCCAACGGATAAAATTCCCGCTGGAATTTTCGCGCGCTACGTTATAAAAAATATCGGCGAAATTCCAATTATCGCGCAACCAAGTGCTGCGTAGCGAAGCTTTATCGCAGCAAGCGCGCAGATGTTTGCGAGCGCGAAAAGAAGCGGCGGAATTTGCGCCTGAAAGCTTGGCAGAGCAAAGTTTAAAAACGCAAGCAGCGGCGTATCGAGCGCGCCGCCGAGCCCGAATAGATGCAAAAAGATACTCAGCGGATAAAAGATTACAAACACGTATCCTAGAGGCATTACGCTAAGCTGCTGCAGCGAGGCGGTCGGGAAGAAATAATAGACCGCTACGTTCATGCTGAGCCAAACGTAGAGGTTAAAAAGTATGACGTTTTGCCAGAGCTTAAATTTTGGTGCGAAGTGGTGCAGGTAGAGGAAGATATACAGTACGCCCAGACAGGAGAAATAAAATCCGATCGAAAAGGCTAAGTGCGGGAAAAACGCGAGCAGAAGCGCGATGGTGAGAAAAAGATTCGTAAATTTAAGTACGTAGAAATTTCGCATCGCGAGGAAAAACCCCACGCAGCACATCGCAAGCGAGCGCAGAAAGCTCGGCGTAAAATCAAGCACGAAGAGATATCCGCTCATCAGCACGATCACAAAGACGCTAAGATCACGCCTCGCGCTGCGATACGGAAAGTAGCGATCCTGAAAATAGCGGTAGATCGGCATCGCGAGCAGAAAGACCGTGCTAAAGATAATGCCCAGATGAAAGCCGCTGATCGAGATGATGTGCGCTATGCCCCAGTTCGTTACGCTGGCGCGCAGCGGTTTTGAAATTTCGGTCGCAAAATACAGCGCGGAGTAAAGATCCGCCGTCATCTCATCTTCGTGTTGGGCTCGGACGAATTCTATGGCGCGCCATTTTGCCCCAGAGGGCGCGGTCTCAGCTGAAATTTTAAAATTTGGCGCGTAAAAGCGCTGCTTTAAAAAATCTAAAAATTTTACGTTTTTCGTTACGATGCCGATATTTACGCGAGCGAAGCGGTGAAATTCCCGCCCGAGTCTGGCAGTCGTGTAGAGGGTAAAATCCGCCGTTTTGAGCTTTAGCACCGTATAGGTGCGGCCGCGCTCGTTTGTTTTGGCGTAGGCGTTTAAAATTTGCG
>CAURMQ010000169.1:0-3711 GCA_963525765.1 uncultured Campylobacter sp.
GCAAGGATCGCGGCACGGGCTTTGTGCTAACGGTGATGGCGTTGCATCGAAATTTAGGCCTAGCGCTAAGCGGCAATAAAACCGCAGCTGAGGTCGGCAAACAGGTCGTAGGTGCGAGCGCCACAGCGATGATACTGCTCGTAATAAGCGGCGTTTGGCTGTATTTCCCAAGGCTAAAGCGTAAATTTAGCGAGGCGATAAAGCCAAATTTTAAACTCAAAAAATACGCTCTTTTTTACAATCTACACACGAGCCTGGGTACTCTAAGCGCGGTAGTTTACCTTCTCATCTGTTTAACCGGGCTTAACTGGTCGTATAGCTGGTATAACGACGCGGTGACTAAGCTTTTCGTAAGTTCGCAAAATTTGCCGCAAGCTAGCGCACCTAAAGCCGCCGCCGCTTCTAAAGATCACGCCGCCGCACCTGCTAAAGAGGAGAGCAAAAAGCCCGCTACGTATAAATTTAGCGACGCGCAGAGGGCTTATGAGATATTCAGATCAAGCGGCATAGAGTATAAAGAATTTACCCTAATGCTCGCAGCCGGAGATAAGATCGGCGTCAGATACTACGAGCCCGATGCGCCCGCTACCGCCCGCCCAATAGGCGCGAGCGTGAAGCTAAAGGAGGGCAAAGTCGCACAGCAGAAGCAGACTGGCGGTATCACCGTGGGCGAGTTTAAAGACGCGAACTATCAGCTACATACGGGCTATTTTTTCGGGCTAGCGGGTAAAATTTTATGGTCGCTCGTTTCGCTTTGTATGGCGCTTTTTATCTTTAGCGGCTTTTATATGACGGTAAAAAGGGCGTTTAAGTCAGAAAAGCTCGGCTAAATTTTACTTTGGCGATAGAGGTGCGACGAGCGGCGCAAGAGAGCTAAATATCTACGAATCATTGAGATGAAATTTGCTAGAGTAGATCAAGCAAAAGCCTGATTTAATGATATTGAGGCATACTAAAATTATCGCGGATTAAGTCTTAAGGCTATATTGCTCGTGCATTTTACTATAGCTCACTTTTAAATTTTGCGATCTCGGCTTTATCGATTTGGATAGACATGATTTTATTTAGCTTCGTTTCATTCGCCTGAGCAAAACAAGCTTTGTCGATTTTGCCTTTTTGAAAATCTTGATCTAATTTGACTTTTAAGCGTTTGAAAATTTCTTCTTTTGAGCCGATACTGATTAATTTGTAGATCTCTTTTTCATCGGTTAAAATTTTATTCCTATCGCTATTTCTATCAATGGTGATAATATTAATTTTATCCCCGAAATGCTCTTTTAGCTTTTTTAAACCACTCGGCAAGTTGCCTTGGATGCTAGACATAACTTCAATGCTCCCGCCGCGCCCATATTCGTTAAAGCGCTTAAAAGTATTGTCTAAAGCTTTTTCTGGCTCTATATGCACCGCAGCAATTGTAACGTCTAATCTCTTTTGCAAGCATTGCTCTATTTTTGGGATAGTCGGCGCCGGGTTTGCCAACTGCCCTTCAAAAATAAGTTTAACTTTATCATCGCTCATAAAATTTTTCACCGAGGTTGTTTTTCCGGCTCCAGGAATTCCGGTGATGAAAATTGCTCTGGTTTTGCCGGGCTCATCGCGCTTCAGAACCTCTTCAAACTGCGTCGCTGCCAAAACAGCGGAGGAATTATGTATCGCGTCATTTACTAGAGCCCTATTTTCTTTTGCTTCAAAGCAAGGAAAAAGTTCTTTGAATGTATCGGAACAAATATAACGACCACCTGTGGTATTAGGGTGCTCATTATATTCTTTTAAAAAATCCTCCAAAGAATTTTCAGCAAGAGCAATCGCTTCGTCTTGAATTTTTATCAATTCGGCATTAGAGCTGAAATCAATCTTTTTTATTGCGCTTACTAACTTTGATTGGCTATTTCTTATACCTGCTTGTCGTATTCTTTCAATACTCTTTTTTGGAGCACCGCGATAAAGTTGCTTTTCTATTTTTTTGCAATATTCGGCGTCGTTTTCCATTCGCGTCAAATGATCGCTTACGCCCTGCCACATTTTCATCTCTTCTTCTGTT
The DNA here is from genome assembly GCA_963525765.1 of uncultured Campylobacter sp. Classification (GTDB taxonomy): domain Bacteria; phylum Campylobacterota; class Campylobacteria; order Campylobacterales; family Campylobacteraceae; genus Campylobacter_B. Next base: position 2,042 of record CAURMQ010000169.1, read on the forward strand.
AAAGCCATTTCAAGTCCTTTCTAAGAAATTTGTAGTATTTTAATACATTCTAATTATAGCATTTATCTTTCTTATAATTATGCAACAAATGTATATTGGGCTGCAGAAATACACTTTTAAGTTATATGGGATATTACTATGATAAAAAAGAGAAAACAATAAAACAAATATCGAATAATGAGCGATAAATGAAAGATATAACTAAATTTTACCTTCGCGGCAAGAGCGGTAAATTTATAAAATTTTACCTCGCTAGCGAAGATAATAAAATTTAAATTTACCCGCCGCGCCTGCTTAAAATTTCTTATTTAGCGCTATTTGCTCCTTGCGCCTCGAGTGATCATCAAGGACTGTTCGTAGAAAATTAGCAGCGTTATTGAAACGCCCGTGCCGAGCGCCAGCGAGATCGAGACCGTGGCGAGGGCGTTGTCGAAAAACGAGATGAGGTGGGCGAGCTTCTGCTGCGCGCCCGCGGCTTTGATATAAGAAAACAGCGCTAAAACCGTCTTGTAAGCGTAGATGCCGGGGATCATCGGAAGCAGCGCGGGAAAGGCGATGATCTCTGCGGGCACTTTGAGGCGCTTGGCGCAGAGCATCCCCAAAACGCCGATCAGAAACGACGCAAAAAGCGTCGCGGCGGCGATCGAGAAAATTTGGCTTTGGATCAGTAAAAACCTGCACGAATGCGCTACCGCTGCAAGCAGTGCCGAGAAGGCGAGTGTCTTTTTAGGCGGCATGCACGCATACGCAAACCCGAGCCCCGCCGCAGCGGCAAAGCAAGCGTCCTTAAATACCGAAAGCGCTATATCAAACATTTACAAGCCCCAAATTTGAGATGCTAAGCGTCAGAAAGAGCCCGATTGCGATGCAGATGATCAAAAGCCCCGTATTTAGCCCTCTGCTGATGCCTACGAGCATATTTTCGTTTAAGATGTCAAATACCGAGTTGATCAGCCAGACGCCGGGGATCAAAAAGAGTATGCTCGATCCCACGGCGACGTCGGGCGTGGCGCTAAGCCCGTAGCGAGCGCCTAGCGAGACGATGAAGGAGACTGCGAACGAAACCGCGATGTATTGGATTTTTAGGTTGATTTTGAGCTTACTAAGCAGATAGCGGGCGCAAATTCCAAAAGCCGTAGCCGCAAAAACGAGCGCCATCGCGCCGCCGTCACCGCCGAAAAGCTCGCAGAATGCGGCGTTTGCGACGCTAAGCAGAACGAGGGTTTTGGCAAAGCTTTTCTTCTGCGAGGCTAAAATTTCGGCAAATGCGACCTTAGCGCGCGCAAGGGGGATTTTTTCGTCGTAAATTTCCCAGCTAAGCGCGCTTAGCTCCGAGATCAGATCGAAGCTGATCTGCGCTGCAGCGCCCGTTTTAACGTAGGTGCGGCGGATGGAGTTGTCCGCAGGATCCATCACGCTGATGATGAAGTGGCGCACAAAGATCATCAGGCTAGCCTCATAGTCGTAAGCGTCCGCTATCCTGCGCACGCAGCGCTCGATGCGCGCGGTGTAAGTGCCGATACTAAGCATCTTGGCGGTGTATTCGCTAAGAAAATTGGTGAGCTCTTGGATTTGCGGTTTCGCCGCTTCTGCTTCTTTTGCTGCCGCCATTTCTGTTGTCATTATTTCCTCCGCTACCCTTGTAATCTCAATATCGTTTTGCGCTGTTT
>CAURMQ010000170.1:0-3703 GCA_963525765.1 uncultured Campylobacter sp.
CGGGCAGGGACTCGGCGTGGCTTAAGATCGTGCTTCGCTTCGATAAAGACGCCGCAAAAATCACCGATAAAAAGTGCATCGAGCGCTACCTCGCCCGCACGCCGCTTTTCGAGAAACTAAACGGGCTAAGGAATTTTTATATCTCAGTCGAGTCCTTCGAGTCGCAGATCCGCACCGATCTGATCCAAGGCGCCGTAGAGGAGCTGCTGCGAAACCGAAGCGAGCTTTTAGCACCGCTTAAAATTTGGTATATCACAGCGGTGTCCGACGCGCCCGTAGTTTTTTATTTCACGAGGCAGGATGCGGCGCGCGGTGAAAGCAACGAAAAAATAGAGCGGCTGATAAGAAATTTTATAGAGAAAGCGCAGGACGCCAAATACCTGAGCCACATGAAATTTAAGCTCTATTTTGACAGCAAGGAGTTCGTGGATCTGGAGTACGGCGGGAATTTGTTCTACTATTTCAAATAAAATTTTGCAAAGGAGTGAAAATGGATGCGAAGCTTTACAGAAGGTAACGCAGATCTCGCGGGGGCTTGAAGAGAGCGGCGTGCAGAGCCTAAAAGCAGCACTTGATGGCGAAGGCGACGAGGTTAGCAAGACGCAAGCTCGCGTGATCTTAGGCGAATACTACGTGATGAAGGGCGAGCCCGCGCAGGCCAAGGAATATCTAGGGCCCGTGGCGCAAGACGCCGAGCGACTGTGGGATCAATACGACGATCTGCTGGACGATGAAATTTGCAGAGCCGATATGCTTTTGGATATGATCGAGCGCTTCGGGTTTTTGGCGGAGTAAAACGGCTCGCGATATATGGCGGCACAATAAGCGTCGCGGCGGCGATAAAATTTTAAGATCGGAGCGAAATGTCAGACTACTCATTTGAAACCATAGAGCAAATGCTGCTAAAATGCGTAGCCGAGGGCGGTGAGCCCGAGCTTAGCTTTTGCCTGCGCGGCGTGGAGTATATGATCATCGCCTATGCGGATCGCTGCTCGTTTCAAAGATGCGCGGACAAAGTAGGCGCAAATGCGAGCGGCGAGCGGCATTTCGCTACGCTGCAGGAACTCTACGGCGCGCCGCAGATAGATGGACTCTCGCTAAAAGAGCTCTGGAGCGAAGCGGATGATTTTTACTGCTTTGATTTCGAGCTGTGAGTCTCGAAATTTTATGCGGCGGTGCGGTAAGCGCACGCGGCGCAGTTCATAAGCGCGGCAATACCGATGCGCAACGTACAAACAAAGGCGCGGACAAATTTGAACGAAATAAAATTTTAAAAGGACGCAAGCGGGCTCTGCTTGGGATCGCGTCGCTAGTGCGTGCGGCGCGAACGGCAAATTTAACAGCGCAAAAATGCCCGAGCCGCTAGCGATAAAATTTTAAAACGAGAGCAAATTTAATGAAAAATTTTAACGATGAGCCGCGGAGGTCGCAGCAGCCTGAGCAAAACGGCGCCGAGCGCCGAAATCCGCCGCAATTTGACAATAAACCCCTCATCGTCAAAGACTACAACATCGTGGTATTCTTTATTTATAATCTGATCTTCGCCCCTTTGGCGGCACTGGTGTTTCTATATATAGGGGATATTTTCCCATACTATACGCCGTTTGTTTTCGTAGTATTCGCCGTCGTGTCCTATCTAAACAGCGCCCATACGCGCCTTGTGCATTTGACGAACAGGAGTATCAACTACGTAAATAAAGGCAAAATCACGAAATCTATAAAATTTGATGAAATATCGCTCATAAAGCTCACCGCCACGCCGCTATTCGGATATATCGTGCCCGCTAGAAATTCCGCAGACATTGTGTTTTCGTTCATCGTGATAAGCGTTGCGTTCGCCAGATTTTTACAGAGCTTTAGAGGATTTATAATTTTTATTATGAGCCTGACGGCATTGGTTTTGCCGTTTTTCATCGCCAAACTGATTTTTTCAAAGATCACGGAGGGGAAATTTAGCTTTCGTGCGATCGATACTTTGATCATCTATGACGGCAAGGGCGAATTTATCAGTTTTATGATGAGCGGGGAGGACTTTGAAAGGGTTTGCCGCTACATGTTGAAAGAGCGGCAGATTGGTCCGTCAAAATTTCAAAAGCAGTTTGTGATATTTCAATAAAAAGGCTTATTAGACGATATCGGCGTTAAAATTTCAAAAGTCGTTTCGGCTCCTTAAATTGGTTCAACTTAAATTTGGACGCAAATTTAATAATTTCGCATACGTTAAAATTTTACGGCTTGCGCACGCTAAAATTTTACAGCGCGCGATGCGGAATTTTAAGGAGCGCGGCGTGAAATTTGAAATCTCGCAAAATGCCGCAAATTTCAGAAAATTTCACGAAATTTTGCGGAGCCGTGAAATTTTAAAAGCTCCGCAAATTTAGCTCACGCTACCACCGAATGCCCGCTTCCAGCCAAAACTGCCTGCCCGCCTCATAGACCAGATCGAGCGAAGTGTCGCTGCTCAGGCGCGCTTTGTTGCGCCTGTTGAGGATGTTGTTAATATCTAAATTCGTAAAAAACTCCACGTTGCCGGCCATCTTTTTGGCGTATCCGATGCGCGCATCCCAGCTGTAGCTTTTGCCCAAATTTACTTTTTCGTATTTGTCGTATCTGGCCGGATACTTGCCCGTAGGCGTCCTACCCGTGCGGGCGATCGCTTCCTGAGAGCCTTTGAATGAGAGGAAATTATTGATGCTGATGCCGTAGCTCGGGATTTTCGTGATGATATTAAGGCTCGCCGTCCAAGGCCGCGCATAATCCTGCGCCGGAAGCTCCGATAATCTCATCAGCCTGCCGTCGTATTCGACTATTTTTACGCCATCAATCGTTTCTCTATCGAGCGTCTCATCGTAAATGGTGTGGTTAGTCTTCAGCCTGATGTGCTCGAAGCCGAGTTCAAAGCCGTTTAGCGTCCCGAAAGCCTCGTAATCCTCTATCGTCTTAACACCAAAGGTTAAAATTTTACTCTCGCTTCTGCCGTCGTTGGTGAAGGTTTGATAGTTGTTGTCGTAGTTTGGATCCGGTGCGAGGCCGAGATTTCTTCGCGTGGATTTGATGATTTCGTCCCTGCCCTTGCGGCTTACGTATTTGCCGAAAAACTCGAAATTTCCAAGCCTCTGCTTTGCTCCGAATACCAGCTCGTCCTCATAAGGCACCCGTAGCTCGTTAAATTTCGTTAGAGACAAATCTGGCGCTAATTGCGTCCAATTCTGCGTATAAGGAGATCTCGGGCGCGTATAAGTAGTGGCAAGACCCTCTCTTCCCTGCCTTAATTTATACGTAAAGAGATTGCGTCCGTAGTAGCGGTTTGCGCCGAAGCTGAGGATCGAATCGCCGTCGCCGAAAATATCGTAGTAGCTATTAAATCTCGGCGCGACGGTCGTTTTGTCTATATAATCGTCCTTACTGAGCCTGACGCCCGGGCGCAAGGTAAGATCGCCGATTTTTATCTCGTCCTCCAGATAAACCGCGAGCGTTTTCATATCGACTTTGGTGCTGCCCTTGTAGTAGCTTTTTCTCGTAAGAAACTGACCGCTGCTGCCGAGCCTTGCGAAAGAATCGTCTATCGAGCAGAGCTCGTCATCCGGATCGCACGCATTTACGCCTGCAGGTAGCTGTGCTCGCTGGCTGGCGGCCATAAACTCCTTCTTTACGTTAAATTTAGCCTCTTGCTTTTTAAACTCAAAGCCCGTGATAAATCTAT
>CAURMQ010000171.1:0-3702 GCA_963525765.1 uncultured Campylobacter sp.
CTGTAGAGGCTCTCGTCGATGTAGATGATCGAGCCGAACTCATCTTTTTTGGCGACCGCTTCGGTGCTGTTGATAAAGCCCGCCTGCACCTCGCCGTTGATGACGTAAGCGACTACCTGCGGCACGCCCGCGACGGCTAAAATTTTATCTTTTACCGGCTCCATCTTGGCGTTTTGCAAAAACTCGTTCGTCCTGATACCGTAAATCGCCTTTTTGGGATCTGGCATCGCGATTTTATCGAACTTTGCGATCTCTGAGACATCGTTTATTTTGATATTTTTCGGCGTTACTAAAACTAGCGTGCCGCGGCCGATACGCTCAAATTTAGTGATATTTAGATCGCTTTTTTTCAAAAACGCCTCGTCGCCCACGATGAATGAAATTTTATTCTCGCGCGATTGAATGACGAGCTGGCCGAGATTTGCAAACGATCCCGCCACGTCTACGCCCTCTTTTTTCAAATTTTCGATCACGGCCGAGACGGGCTTTTTGTATCCGCCGCCGGCTGCGATTATCAGCTGATCCGCGCATAACGAAACGCTTGCCGCAAGCGCCAAAATAAATGCAATTTTTTTCATAAAAATCCTTTTTTGAAATTTTAAGAATTCTACAAAATATACTCTTATTTATTAATAAATCGCGTTTTTACGCCCTATTTTAGACTTCCACGCCTTAAATTTAAAATTTAATATTTAGATAAATTCTATCTTTCCGCCTAGATCGCACACGCCCTGATTCCAAACTGCCGAGCTTACGAGCACGTCCGCGCCGGTAGCTGCAAACTCGGCGCAGTTAGCTTTATTTATGCCGCCCGCAGCGCAAATTTTAATCTGCGGCGCCGTTTCATCTCGCCTCAAAACGCAAGCTCTAAGCTCGCCAGGGCTCATCTTATCGCACATTATCGCATCAGGCGCGTATTTTAAGAGCTCGCTAAATTCGCGCTCGCTCGCCACTTCGATCATGATCTTTCGCTCGGGCGCGCGCTCTTTAAATTTAGCGATCTGCGCGCAAAATTCGCTAAAGCTCGCAAACGCACGGATGTGGTTTGAAAAAAACAGGACGCTGTCGTGCAGCCCCAGGCGGTGCATCGTTCCGCCGCCCGCGATCAGCGCATTTACGCAAAGCTCCTTCGCAAAAGGAAAGCTCTTGCGCGTCGCACCCAGCACGCAGCGCGGATTCGCCTCTCGCATCAGCGCAACCATCTCGTGCGCGTAAGTTGAAATTTTACAGGAGTACTCAAACACGATCTGAACGATCTTCCAAGCTTTATGCAAGCTCTCGAAGCTCCCCTGCGCGCTAAAAATTTCATCCCCCGCGCAAAATGCGCTTCCCTCGCGCGCTAGCCGCTGGATCTCGCAACCAAAGCGCGCCGCTACCTCCCGCGCAATCTGCCCGCCGCTAAAGATCAGATCCTGCCTCGTTACGATCGAAAGCCGCGCGGGTGCGTTTAGATCCGCGTAGCCGCGTAAAAGCTCGGTCGTAAGATCCAAAAACGCGCCATCGCTAGCGATAAGATCGTCGATTTTACTCTGTGAAATAAACATATCTAGCCTACGAAGTGAATTTTAGCGGGCTCAAAGCGTGAATGCGCCTTTGTGACGCGAGACGGAAAGCCCAAAGGCATAATGCAAAACGCCTCCAAATGCCCAGGCAGATCTAAAATTTCTCTTACGCGCTCCATCGCGTAAATATCGGGCGCTACGCCCAGCCACGTGGTGCCAAGCCCCAAATGGTGCGCCGCTAGCCAGAGATTTTCTGCCGCACAAGCGCAGTCGTAGCGAGCGTAGGGCTGGAATTTTAAGCCGCTTTTGCGCGTGCAGACCACGATCGCAAGCGGCGCGTCCTTCGTGCAGCCGCCGTAAGTGCCGACGCTGCTAAGTAGCGTAAGGGCGGTGCGGTCGCGCACTACGTAAAATTCCCATGAGCGCTGATTGCCTGCGCTAGGGGCTTGCATCGCGGCTTTTAGCACGAGCTCGATCTGATCGTCGCTCGGCATTTTTTCGGTAAAATTCCGCACGCTCGTGCGTGTAAAAATTTCATTCATCGCTGCTCCTTTAAATTAAATTTCTAAATTCCGCTTTTTGCGAGCGGTAAAAAATGGAATTTAGAAGTAAGCTTGCCGCTGCGTTTGCTTGAGCCTCGCTTACACTTTACGCTATTTAGGCGCTACGTGGCGGCCGATGCGCGCAGATTTGGTTTATTTGCCCGGGTGCGCCTCTTTTTGCATCAAAAAGCGCGCGAAACTGCGATAAAATTTCAAATCGCGCTGCTGCGAAAATCCGCCGCAAAGAACATTTGCGTAAACTTGGCTTGCTTAAATTTCGCTCACGAGCAAGCTCGCGACCCGCCCATTTAAATTTTAATCCTAGACCGCTATCTGGCACTCGCTAAAATAGTGCGCCGTATACATCGGCATGCGCGTGTAGCTTGCGCGGTCCTTAAATTTCATCTCGCGCAGGCTCTGCGCAGAGACTGCGCCGAGCCAGATAAAATTTTATCCTTTGCAACGAACGAAATTCCGCCTTCGCGCCGAGCAAATTTTATCTTCGTCGCCCGGTAAAATTCCGCTTTCGCCGCTTTAAAATTTTAACCGCGCGCGCGTCCGCAAAGCACCTGCCGCGCCGTACCGCACACAGAGCGCGCTCAGATCAAAAGCTCAAAATATATAAAATCTAACCGCAAAACCCGACCAGACGGAGCCGTGCGCCGAAACGCTATAAAATTTTAAGCGTTTAAATTTATCGCTCGCCTATCAGTCTGCGCACCACGTAGCTTGCGATGAAAAGCCCGAAACTAGCGGTCACGCCCATGAAGCTGCCCATCGATTTGACGCGCGGCGGCTCGCTCGAGCAAACGACGTCAAAATCGCCCACAAAGCCGCGCTTTCGCAGCTCATATCTGATCTTGCGCGCGAGCGGATCGCCTTGCGTCTGCCAGATTGAGCGGATTTCGATCCTAGCGGGATCGAGCCTCTTTGCGCCGCCCATCGAGCTTACAAACCCTACGCCAGCCTCACTGCAGCGCAGCGCAAGAGCGATCTTAGCGCCCACGTCATCGATAGCGTCGATTACGAAATCAAATTTTGCCAGATCAAATTCCGATAAAAATTCCTCATCAATCCTAGCGGCGATCGGGATCACGCCTTTAAATTTGCGCGCAAAAACCTCGCATTTTAGCTCGCCTACGTGCTCGCTTCCAAGCTGGCGGTTTTGATTGGTGATCTCGAAGCGATCGCAATCGATTACGCTTAAGCTTACCGCGCCGCTGCGGTACAGCGCCTCTATCGCCGCTCCGCCCACGCCGCCGCAGCCGCAGATTAAAATTTTAGCGCTTTGAAGCCTTGCAAAATCCTCGCCGAAAAGTAGGCGCGAGCGCGAAAAGCGGTCTACTACGACCTCACTCATCGTTTTTCATCCACCTTTCTAGCGCGCTCATCTGCTCGTGCGCGGTCAAATTTAGCTTGATCGGGCTTAGCGTCGCTCGCCCCTCAAAAAGCACCGAAATGTCGCTGTTTTCGTTTTTGCTCGCATCAAAACTGAGCGTAGATTTGCCGAGCCAATAATACTCCATTCCGCGCGGATTGCGGTTTAGCTGCGCGTCGGTGTCGTAGAGCTTCTCGCCGCATGGCGCAACCGTTAGCCCCTTAAAATCTTGCTTTGAGACGGCAGGAACGTTTAAATTTAAAAACTGCTTCGGCGGCAG
>CAURMQ010000172.1:0-3684 GCA_963525765.1 uncultured Campylobacter sp.
CCCGCGCCGATAAAATTCCGCGCGTTTTCGGGGTACAAATTTCATAAATTTAAGATGATCTTGATATTTTGCCTTAATACGCTTGTTTTATAAGGCGCTTTTCGTAAATCTCAGCTCGCATCGCGTCACGCGAGGGGCATAGCTTCAAAGCACCCATTTCATAAATTTAACCGCAATAGCATAAATCATGACCGATATGAATTACAAACTAAAATATGATTAAAATTTAGCCGATAAGCTGTCAATATAAATGTAAAAATGCCAATTTTAAAGCTAAATTTTAAAAAATGTCTATAAAGATGAATTCTTGAAATCTTAGCATGTTTTTGGCACGAGGTGCGAGCGATGTACGGTTTATCGCACTTCACTAGCACTATCGCGCTTTTGCTACACGGACGCTTTACGAATCCATAGCAGTCGCGCGATTAAATTTTAAAAATTATTTGCCTATCCTAAAGCCATTTAACTTCATATAAGTCGTATCTTTATGAAATGCTTCGCATCGCTCCCTGTTGCGATTGATATTCGAGGTCTCGAAAAAATATCCATCACTATCTTGACGTAAGGTGATCGTCGCGCAAAAGATCATATCGTTTTTGAGTTTCGGTCCTACGCCGTAATCAAAGGATTGATTTAAAGTGACGGTTTTTTCTAGATCACTATCACTAAACTGTCTGGAGCCCGTCATGCTCTTTAGCTCGCGAAAATTTCCTTGATTTAAGTAGTCGCGTTGTATATCTTTAAATACGCCTTCAAGCTCGACTGCATAAGCTTTTACTAAAACCTCATCCTTAGCACCGCTTAATTTAGGATATATTATTTTTACTATCACGAAGATTATAATAGCTAAAAATATTATCCCGCTTACGCCGCCGCCTACTGCCGCACCTTTTCTCATTTTCATCATTTTACTCCTTCGTCGATGTCCTTTACCAAGGCATCTATTTTTTTGTTCAGCATAAAATTTTCATAGCTTTTTTGGATATAGGCTTCAAGTAGTTCGCCCGCATCCAGATGATCGCTGCCACGAGTTAAAATCCGCCAGTCTCTGCCGAAGACCTTTGCAAAGTCATCATCCAGGCTTATCGCGTATTTTTTCGTCAAAGACTTACTCGTAAGCTGAACCGAAATTTCTTTCATTTCTCGCCTAAATTATCGCCTGCCAAAATATCGTCGATCTGCTTGCTTAGATCCTCATCGCTCATCTTGCGATATGCCAGATCGTTTTCAAGCGTGCCAAGCTGCATTCCCAAAGCCTCGTTTTGCGCCTTGACCGTCGCTAGCTCGGTACGTAGCTTTTCGTTTTCGTCTCTAGCTTCGCTATAGCGTCTAATCAGCTCAGCTACTTTATTGCTTAAGCCCTCGACCTTTTTCTCTTCGTCAAAGATTGATTCCATTATTTCGCCTTTTCTGATATAATTTAAATAAAAATATTACCCAATTTTGGCTTTAAAAAAGGAAAAATTTTGCAAAATTTTAAAATCGAGAGCAAATTCTCTCCGAGCGAGGATCAAGAAAAAGCGATCGAAGGCATCGTCGCAGGCTTTCAAAGCGGCAACAAATACCAAACTCTTCTCGGCGTTACCGGCTCGGGTAAGACTTTTACTATGGCAAATATCATCAAGCGCCTCGGAATTCCCGCGCTCGTAATGACGCATAATAAATCTCTCGCGGCGCAGCTTTATAGCGAGTTCAAGGGCTTTTTCCCGCAAAACCACGTCGAGTATTTCATCAGCTACTACGATTATTATCAGCCCGAGGCCTACATCCCTAGGCAGGATCTTTTCATCGAAAAGGACAGCGACGTAAACCAAGAGCTCGAGCGCTTGCGGCTAAGCGCCACTGCAAGCCTGCTGAGCTTCGACGACGTCATTACCGTGGCGTCGGTTTCGGCAAACTACGGCCTGGGTGATCCCGCCGAATATAAAGGCATGGTGCTGTTTTTTGAGATCGGATCAAAATTTAGCACTAAATTTTTGCTTCGCAAGCTCGTCGATATGGGCTACAAACGCAACGACGATTTTTTTGATCGCGGGAATTTTCGCGTAAACGGCGACGTGATCGACATCTACCCCGCGTATTTTAACGACGAGGCATTTAGGGTCGAGTTTTTCGGCGACGAGATAGAGGCGATGTATCATCTGGACGTGCTCGAAAACAAAAAGACGCAGAGCGTCAAAAAATTTATTCTCTACCCGACGAGCCAGTTCATCGTAGGCGAGCAGCGCCTGAAATCAACGATCAAAGGGATCGAGGAGGAGCTTGAACAAAGGCTGAAATTTTTCGAGGACGCGGGCAAGCTCGTCGAGGCGCAGCGACTGAAAGGGCGAGTGGAGTTTGATCTTGAGATGTTAGGCGCTACGGGAATGTGCAAGGGGATCGAAAACTACGCGCGCTATCTGACCGGTCAAAAGCCAGGCGAGACGCCCTATTCGCTCTTTGATTACTACGAGAGCAAGGGCAAGGACTATCTCGTCATCGTCGATGAAAGCCACGTGAGTCTGCCACAGTTTCGCGGGATGTTCGCAGGAGATCGTAGCCGCAAAGAAACGCTCGTAGAGTACGGCTTCCGCCTACCCTCCGCACTTGATAACCGCCCGCTGATGTTTGATGAGTTTATCAACAAAAAAGCTAAATTTCTATTCGTCTCCGCAACGCCCAATGATTACGAGCTAGGGCTTAGCCGCGGAGCCGTATATGAGCAGATACTGCGCCCGACGGGGCTGCTCGATCCGCAGATTATCTTAAAAGACAGTGACAACCAAGTTGAAATTTTACACGATATGGCAAAGGAGGTCATCGCTCGCGGCGAGCGGATCTTAGTGACCGTGCTAACCAAAAAGATGGCGGAGGAGCTGAGCAAATACTATCTAGAGCTTGGGCTTAAGGTCAAATATATGCACTCGGATATCGATGCGATCGAGCGCAACGAGCTCATCCGCGGCCTTCGCAGCGGCGAATACGATATGCTAATCGGTATAAATTTGCTCCGCGAGGGACTCGATCTGCCCGAAGTAAGCCTTATCGCGATCATGGATGCCGATAAGGAGGGCTTTTTGCGCTCGCGCACGAGCCTAATTCAGACGATGGGGCGAGCCGCACGAAACGTACACGGGCAGGTCGTGATGTTTTGCAAAAAGATCACCGCTTCGATGCAAGAGGCGATCGATATCACCCAAAAACGCCGTAAATTTCAAGATGAATACAACCGCGCCCACGGCATAACCCCGCATTCTGCGAGCCGCAATATCGAAGAGAGCCTAAAGATCGAGGACGGCACCGAAATTTTAAGAAAGGGCGCCAATTTAGAGAAAATGCCGGCCGCCGAGCGCGCCAAGATCGTAAAGGAGCTTCGTAAGCAGATGCTCGATGCCGCGGCCGCGCTGGAGTTTGAAAAGGCCGCTGCGCTGCGCGATGAGATCGCGAAGCTTAGGAAGCTGTAAGCTACAAGGCTCAAAACGTCGTGAAATTTGCGCGTAAATTCCACCTGGCGGAGCGTGAAATTTGAGCGATCCGTAAATCTACGCGCCGAGCTTTTTGCTCTCGTCGACTTCCTTATCCGCAAATTTGCGCGCCGAGCTTTTTGTTTCAACTCGCTTTCGATCCGCAATTTGCGCGCCCGATTTGCAGCAGCCCGCACTACCCCACTCTATACCGCCGCGCGCCTTTACGCTTTTTTCTCGC
>CAURMQ010000173.1:0-3671 GCA_963525765.1 uncultured Campylobacter sp.
CGCACTCAACGGCGTTACAGACGCTTGGACGCTGGGTTTTGGCGTTTTTGATTATTTTCGAAGCCTCGCTCAAATTTGCGCCTTCATCGACGAAGATGTGGCACACCCCCGCGCCCGTCATGATGATCGGCACGGTCGCGTTTTGCGCGATAAAATCTTTTAAGCTCTTGCCGCCTCGCGGTATCAAAACGTCGATATACTCGCTCATTTTCGCCATGTGCGCTACGACTTCGCGTTCGGCGCTCTCCACGAGCTGCACTGCACCCGTCGGTAAGCCGAATTTCGCCCCCGCCTCGTTAAATAAATTTATTAAAAAGATGTTTGAATTTAGCGCACTAGCACTGCCTCGCAGGATCGCTGCATTGCCGCTTTTTAGCGCCAGAGCCGCCGCGTCGATGCTGACGTTTGGGCGGCTCTCGTAGATGATACCCAGCACCCCCAGCGGCACGCGCACGCGGCTGATTTGCATGCCGTTTGGATGGCTCCAGCCGCCTAGATTTTCGCCCACGACTTCGGCGAAGCCCGCCACCTCGCGCACGCCCTGCGCCATAGCCTCGATGCGGGCGTCGGTTAGCCTTAGGCGGTCCAGCAACGCCGCACTCAAGCCCGATTTCTCGCCGTTTGCAAGGTCTTTGGCGTTTGCCGCTTTTATCGCGTCCTTTTGCGCGAGCAGCTCATCCGCCACGGCGTTTAAAATTTCAAATTTAGCCTTGCTACCAAGTCTCAAAAGCTCGCCGCAAGCGGCCTTTGCGCGCTTACAGATATCTAAAATTTCGTTCATTTTCGCTCCTTAATCATATTTATATTTTAAGTTTACCATATGGTTTAAATTTGATATATTTTTAAATGCATCATTTAGGTTAAACCCCAGTCGTAATAGCAAAATTTCAATGTTTACAGTTATTGATTTTGCTTTGGTTTTTGGCGGATTATTGTGAAAGATATCATTGCGTGACTTACGAATCATAGAAAATACATTTAAAAGACTATTTTTTGTGCCGTATTCTGGCAACTTTTGCCCCTTGTATTCGCACACGCTTGCAAAAATATCTCTGAAATCGCTCCAATTCGAGCCTATGACGTTTTGCAAATCACCTAGCGTAAATAAATCAAGCACCTCAAAGCTATTCATTTGCTCTGTTAGATTAACCTTTTTGGTCTGCGCTATGTGGGCAGCTTGTTTTATTAGCTTCGCATTTTTTCCGTATAAAAACCAGTCGTCGGCGTTAGAATTTGAACTATAAATTTCAGATAGTACTAGTGCAACTTTAGAACGCAATGCCGTTTCAAAAATATGGATGATTAAAAACATTTCGTGGTGCGATTTTATGCGTTTATTATAGATTGAAATGACTAAATCAAAGATGTCAACATTATTTTTGGCATATTTTTTAATAATGACGGCAGCTTCTTTGCAAGCACCCAACAAATATTTATTATGAAGTAGTGCAATAGAATTTTTAAGTTTACCGAAGCCCGGCATTTTCGTTGCATCACAGTCTAAGTTTTCACATAGTTTTTTACAGATTATACTTTCAAGATACATTTAATCATCTTTTGTTATAATAGTACTAATTTGGAGGTCTCATCGCTATGAATTAAGCGAGTATCCGAAAGGAAAGACACTCCAAATTCTATATTTTCATTCAAAATTTCACTCATTTTGTTTCCTTGACTTATAAAAAATCGCAAGCTACGCGGGCTAGTCTAGCAAAGAATATCGCCACTGCCGTACTTGTGGCAGTATTGTAAAGTATGTTTTTATTCATTTTCTCAAAGATTTCTCCCTATGCTGTAAATTTACTATCAGCCAAACTCATGCCATAAATCTCTTCTTTAGCTATTTCTCGGCATTACGCCCAACCTTCTCATTTCAATTCGCGCATAGCACTTTTACGTAATCCGCCGGCTCATATCCGCGCAGTTCAAGAACGTCTAGCTCGCCGTTTTTATCGGCGTCCGGTTCGTCAAATTTTGCCGTCCACGCCGCGCCCGCCAAGAGTAGTGCAAAAAAATATAATCTTTTTCATCTACGCCTTCCGTTTGAAATTTTAAACGCACAGAACACGGCTAAAATTTCATTGCAGCGCGATATTATCCGCGTGGATCGCGTCATCGTCGCTTTTGTAGCCTAAAGCATGCTCTATCTCATCGCTTTTTGCGCCCGCTATGCGCGCAAGCTCGCAGCTTGAATAGTTGCTAATGCCGTGCGCCAGCAGCTTGCCGTCGGTCGCGTAGACGTTTACGATCTCGCCGCGCTCAAACTCGCCGCGCACCTCGGCAATCCCGACCGCAAGCAGGCTTTTGCCCGATTTTATCGCCTCTGCCGCACCCGCGTCGATAATCACCGCGCCTTTGCTAATCGCGCCGTATGCGAGCCAGTATTTACGCGAGCTAAGCCGCGCTGCGCCCGCGCTAAAGAGGGTGCCGACCTCGTCGCCCGCCGCTATTTTAAGCAAAATTCCGTCCGTACGCCCGTTTGCGATGATCAGGCTAGTGCCGATCTGATTTGCCATTTGCGCCGCCGCGATCTTGGTCGCCATGCCGCCCGTGCCGAATTTACTGCTCTCGCCGCCTGCCATTTTGACGACGCGCTCGTCGATTTTTTCAATAAAGTTTAAAAGTTTTGCGTCCGCGTGCTCGCTCGGATTTTTGTCGTACAGCCCGTCGATGTCGCTTAAAATCACGAGCAGATCAGCATCGATTAGCCCCGCAACGAGCGCGCTTAGCGTGTCGTTATCGCCCACTTTCAGTTCATCTGCTACGACGGGATCGTTTTCGTTGATGATCGGCACGATGCCGCGCGAGAGTAGCTCCGCGCAGACGTTTCGCACGCTAAGATAGCGCGCCCTGTCGCTAAAATCGCCTCGGCTTAACAGCAGCTGCGCGATAATGCGGTCATGCGCCCAAAATAGCCGCTCGTAAAGATGCATCAGCGCGACCTGTCCGACCGCCGCTAGAGCCTGCTTACGGCTTAAAATTTTAGGTCTTTGCGCGACGCCGAGTAGTCCCATGCCCGCGCCCACGGCACCCGAGCTTACCAAAGCCACGCAAAAGCCCGTATCTTTTAGCTTGCAAATTTGCGCGACTAGACCTTTGATGAGTCGCTCATTTAGCGAACCGTCCGCATTGGTAAGCGTTGAAGTACCGATTTTTACGACGATACGTTTTGCGCCGCCCAGAAGCTCTTTTCTACCCATTTTCCGCTCCGAAATTTTTGAAAATTATATCGAAAACGGCTTATTTTAAATTTTATGTTTTGAGCTGTGCGCAGCGTACTTTTGGCTAAAATTTCTAAAACAGTTCTCTTTTTTCTAAGCATTATATTTGTGGCGCCTGCGCGCAGGTTTAAATTTAATTTGGCGTTGTCGCGCTGCGAGTTTTAAATTTTAGTGGAGTAAATTTTATAAATTCGACTTTAAATTTAAAAAGTATCGCAGGTTAAATTTAGCCCGCGATACGAAATAAAAACGGATTATCGCGAGATGATTTTAAATGTTTTGAAGTAAATTTCGTCCCAAGACTAGACATATAGTCTGTCGCAGGGCGAAATTTACGAAATCATTTAAAAGCGCTCGCGAGAACTCCGTTTTATGGTTAGCCTATATTCTCACCCGCTATCATACCAAACGTTAAGCAGTCAGCTATCGCCACGCTACCTAAGCGGCTAG
>CAURMQ010000174.1:0-3637 GCA_963525765.1 uncultured Campylobacter sp.
CCTTCGTGCTGATGGAATTTTTAAAATCCGCGATAAATGCCGATAATTTCTATCTAATCGATAGCTACCTAAGCGACGACGGGATGCTAAATTTAGGACTTGCCGAGGGCGGTGATTTCGCACAAATTTCGCGCGAGAAGCTCTATCTGCTAGCCAGCATATTTGCGCAGTGCAACGACGAGTTTCCGACGCTCGTTTATCGCGACGAAACCGCGCAAATTTTATCCTTGCTCTATGACGAAAAGGTTGAAATTTTTGAAGAATTTTACGAAGTAAGTTCGCGATTTATCGCGGAATTTACCCCGTATCCGCAGGATGTCGTGGGCGCGGCTAGGATCGTGTACTCCTCGCTATTTTTCGAATACGTCAAAAACTACAAAAGCGAAGAGGTAGCTAAAAATACGATCTTTTACGGCGCGATCGGTACCGGCAAGACCCGCAGATTGCGATCTTTGATCACCGAAAAGAAGCTTGCGACAAAAAATTTCCGCTACGTTTGCCTGCACGAAGGCTTTGAATATCGCGATTTCATCGACGGATTTTACGGCGAAAGCTTCATTGGCGGCGAGTTTAAGGCGCTGTGCAAAGAGGCGCTAAACGATCCGAAGGGCGAGTATTATTTTTTGATCGACAATGCAAGCGCTGCAAGCTTGGATAAAATTTTTGGCGAGGCGGCGGTGCTTTTGGATCGCCGCTACGACGAGGAAGACGAGCTTTCGCTGATCCGTACGAAAAACTCCCATGTAATCGACGGCTTTGAAGAGGGCGAGAAAGCGCGCGCCAGCGTCGTTTTAAAGGATGGCCGCTCATATTTTGCGGTGCCTAAAAATTTATACGTCCTATGCACTCTAAGTGAGCACAAATGCGTTTCGCCGTCGATCGCAAAGGCGTTTAGATGGATCAGATGCGAGTGCGATTACGGCGCGCTTGAGGATTATTTAAGAGATCGCGAGATCGTAAATGCAAGCGCGGTCGTTGCGGTTTGCAAGGCGCTGAATAAATTTATCGTCGATGAGGCGGGCGGTCTCTGCGCGATCGGACACGGCGTATTTATGGGGCTAGGACGCTACCAAAATAACGCACAGATCATGCAGGAGGGGCTAAACGGCTTTTTTGCCGAGGTGCTTGAGCCGATCTTTAGGTGCGCAGCAAGCGGCGAAGATACTGCTGCGAGCCTTAGCGAGCGCATCGCCGAAGCCAAGAGCGTGTTTAAATTTTAGTTGCCGCTTAGCAGGAATGCCTATATTTGCAATGAAATTTTAAAATTTCATAGCACTGCGTTTCATTTGTGCTTACGGATACGGCGCGCGAATTTGGGTTTAAATTTTATTTTACGCCGCACGGGTTTACAAGACGATTATAGCGCCATTTTATTTGCTGTGCAGCACATCGACTGGATTGATTAAATTTGCTATAAATTTAGACTTGAAATTTTAGTTTTCGCTTGCCATTCTTATAGGAGCGCGGGCACGGAGTTGGATTGAAATTTTGAGCTTTAAATTTAGCCTCAGCCGCTAAATTTACACAAAATCTTTATTTTGAAATTCTGCAGTATTTTCTAAGCGGAATTTTGCTTGTCGGCGCAATTTCTGTTTTGATTAAATTTGATTGAATTGAAGCAAGCCTGTGGGGATAAAACAACGCATGCTTTTAAATTTAGCTCAAAAGCCCTGCGCCTTTTACTTTCTGCGAGCGATCCGCCGCATAGATCCTATCTCCGCCTACTACTTTGCCGCCCTCGATTTTGCCGCCCTTTACGTCGTATTTCCAGATCGGCGCGGCCGCCTTGAAATCCTCCACAAACTCGTTTATTAGCGCCAGAGCGACCTTGCGCTGCGGGCTTACGACGCCTGCGACGTAGGAGCTTTCGTGGACTGGCACACCCCCGTTTGCATGTGCAAAAAGCACGAATGCGCCCTGTGCCGCGGCCTTTTGCTGCCACGCTTCAAACCACGTCCGCAAAATCGGCTCGTATATATCGAAGCTCAGCGCGCAGATGCCGCCCTCTTCGCGCACGATACCTACGAAGGTGATGAACGCGCCGCAATTTACGTCCTTAAATTTAGCGTACCAGCGCGATAAAATCGCGTTCACGTCCAAGCTGCCCTCATAAATTTCAGGCTCGATCCCGTTTAAAATTTCTGGATTAAATTTAGCCTCGCTCATCGCCGCCTTCTAAGCTTAGCCGCCGCAAACGGGAGGCAGAAGGCTCACGCGATCGCCGGATTTAAGCGCAAAATTCGCATCATAAATCATCTTATCGTTTACCGCTACGGCGCAGTTTGCGAGCCACTCCCGCAGACTTTCGTCCTTTTGCAGCTCTGCTTTTACCTCCTGCAAGGAGTTTGCGTTTAGGCGCAGGGGCTCGCGCCCGATCGGTCCTAAAAATTCTATCTCTACCATTTTTATCCTTTTTTAAAGATTTGGCGATTTTAACCAAAAATTCATAAAATTTTATATAATTGCGTAAAAATTTAATGAGGAAAAATGATGAAAATCGATGAAATTTCGACCCCCGCTTACGTGTGCGAGGAGCAAAAACTGGTAAAAAATTTAGAAATTTTACGCGGTGTAGGCGAGCGAAGCGGAGCAAAAATTTTATGTGCGCTAAAAGGCTTTGCGTTTAGCTTTGCAATGCCTTACGTTGACAGATACCTCTGGGGCGCTACTTGCAGCGGTCTGCACGAGGCGAAATTTGCAGCAGAGTTTATTAAAAACGGCGAAATCCACACATACTCGCCCGCATTCAAAGAGGATGATTTGGATGAAATTTTAAAAATTTCAAACCATGTCGTGTTCAATAGTGCCTCGCAGTGGCAAAAATACCGCGCAAAGGCGCTTGCTGTGGGTGCTTCGTGCGGCTTGCGGCTAAATCCGCAGACCTCCTTCGCGCCCAAAGACGCTTACAATCCGTGCGGCAGCTTTAGCAGGCTCGGGATGAGCCTTGAAGCGCTGCAGCGGGCGATCTTGCAAGACGGCGAGTTTTTGCGCGGCATCTCGGGGCTGCATTTTCACGCGCTGTGCGAAGAGAGCGCCCAGAGTCTAGAACGGGTGCTTGAGGTTTTCGAGGCGAAATTCGGCAAGTATTTTAGAGCCCTAAAGTGGCTAAATTTCGGCGGCGGACATCATATCACGCGCGCAGGCTACGACGTGGAGCTGCTGATAAATTTGATCAAAAAATTTCGCGAAAAATACGAAGTCGAAATTTATCTCGAGCCCGGCGAGGCGGTCGGCTGGGAGTGCGGGTATTTGGTCGCTAGCGTGCTTGATATTGTGGAAAATGGCGCTAAAATCGCTATTTTAGACGCTTCCGCTGAAGCTCATATGCCCGATACCGTGCTGATGCCGTATCGTCCTGCGGTGCGCGGTGAGAGCAAGAGCGGTAAATTTAGCTATCGCTTCGGCGGAAATACCTGCCTCGCAGGCGACGTCGTGGGGCTTGAGAGCGGACAGCCCGAGTATAAATTTGACGCGCCGCTAAACATCGGCGATCGGGTGATTTTCGAGGATCAGATCCACTACACGATCGTGAAAAATACGACCTTTAACGGCATTAAGCTGCCAGATCTCGTCTTGGTAGATGAGCGCGGAGAGGTTTTAATGATCAAAAAATTCGGCTACGACGAGTATGCGAGGC
>CAURMQ010000175.1:0-3625 GCA_963525765.1 uncultured Campylobacter sp.
TATATCTCATTTTTGCTCCATGATTTGATTTGCGGGGGTTTGCTTGCGCGCAGAATTTTGCTTTGAATTTTGCTTCCGCGCGCCAAAATTCGGCGCCGCTTTTATGCGAATTTCACTTCCGCGTGCCGCCCCGCTACGGCGAAATTTTAAACTTAGAGCTTTGAATTTATCCTTAAATTTGAGGGGTTGTGCGAAATTCATAAAAAATTCACCTTATGTGCGGACGAGCGAGCTTTGAAATTCCAAAATTCCTAGAATTTCGCTAAAATTGCGGGCAAATTTAAAGAGGGGCGAAATTTTGACTATTTACGATTTGGAGCGCCTGCGACTGGACGCAAAAAAGCACGTAGAGCAGCTAAAGTTCATCATCGTCGTAAGCACGATCGTCTTGTTTGCGGTGTTCGGCGCTATCGCGTATTTTGCAGATAGGCAGGGCGCGCAGAACTCTAGCGCGACGATGCTTATGCTGCTGGCGGTCGCCTCGCTCGCCGTAAGCCTTAAAGAGGTGCACTTAAACGGCTGGCAAAAGGATCTCATTGGCACGGAAAATATTTTGAAATTTGGCGCGGTCGCGATCTCCTTTTTGATCTTCAAATACTCCGCGACCTTGCCGCAGGCGTTGATAGGCTTGGCCGCGCTTGCGCTCGCGGTGTGGCTAGCGGCGCGGCTTTACGCGCTCGGCGTAAAAAGCGCGCAAGAAATCTTTACGGGGCGGTACCGCCAAAGCTACAAGCAGCACTATCTGGCGCCTTTCGTGCGCGAGCTGGGCTACGAATACGTCTCCTACGGCAGCGTGCCGTTTTGGCGCGTGGTGCAGAGTGATCTGTTCGAGTTCATCGAAAATCTGCGCGGCAACGACCGCGTGGGCGGCGCGTGGCAAGGGGTGAGCTTCGAGTTTAGCGACGTGAGCTTTTTCCATCAAAATTTGCAGCACGAGCTCGTGGGGGCGTTTTTCGTAGCAGAATTTAACAAACGCATCATCGCGCCCGTTTTCATCTATCCCCGCGAGATACAAAACAAACAGCACATAGGTCTAAAGCCCGTTGCGATGGATAACGTGGAGTTTGCCGCGCGCTACAAGGTGCTTAGCGATGAGCCGCAAAACGCGATGTATGTGCTGACGCCTGCATTTATGGAGCGATTTTTGGCGGTGGGCGACGCGCTCGGGTCGCAGATCTGGGCGAGCATCAGAGAGCGGCGGATCCATATTTTCGTGCACACCGGGCGCGATAATTTCGAGCCTAGCGTCTATGAAAGCGTACTGCGCCACGACCCCGCAAGCGAGATAAAGAGTGAAATTTTAAGCTTTTTGAGTATCGTTAAAATTTTAAAACTGAATGTGAGGATTTGGATTTAGACGAGCGAGTTCGGCTAGATAAAATTTATAGATTTTTGCGGCAAACCGAGCGTCGATCGTCTAGGCTTATACTTGCAGCTTTATAGTTTTAGGCGAACAGATAATTCTTTTTGATGTAGTCGATATCTATATTTTTCTGCAAAAAATACTCTTTGATATCGTTGTAAATTTTATCATTGTAGATATAGATAAGATAGTATCTTGGTAAAATATTGTGATATCCGGGGTTAGTTGTATATTCGGCGACCCTTATAAACGGCATAGCACTAAAGCCTTTGAGGTTTTTATTCATTGATAGATAAAATATAAAATTTAAGAAAAATCCCCATAGGTATATAAAAAATATTATCTCTAAAAGTTCCCATTTTAAAGCTATGAACCCCATTATCATAAGAGATAAATTGCAGATATTCCGCGAAATTTTTGAGCTAATAAATATGTCAATCGAAAAGCTCCTTCGCAGTTTGTCAAATTCTACTTTGCAAAATCTCTTAACGACGCCGTTTTCGATAAATTCTATATATCTATCCGTAAACCTTATTTGTTGCTTGCTACGAATTAACTTAAAGATACATATCGCAATAAGAATCCCCAACATTACCAAATTCATAACTACGCCTTTTGGCGAACATAGAGATCCGCATTCCATAAAATCTTGTATTATAGCTATCGTTAAGACGGAAAATAATAATACCAAATACCAAGCGATCACAAAAAATTTTTCATAGCCGTTTATAATCAACGGCTCTTTGTCGTAATCCCTGGGTTTTTGCTTATTAGGAATTTCCATTACTTTACATTCTTTTTATGAAATTTTGATTTCTCGTAATGGTTTTTCGCATAGCCTAATCGATTTTTACTTTGTGTCGCCATTACTTATTCCTTTTATTTATATAAAAATTTGCGGTTTAATTTTGTCTAAATTTTTTCCTGTTTTTAGTAAAAAATAGGTTTTTAGCTCCTTGTATTCTTTGTTCGTTAAAATCGAGGCGTCGATAATGAAATGCTTATCGAAAATTATCAAGCTATCGCCGCTTAGCATATCCAGTCCGAGTCCTAGCCCGTTTATTATCCTAAAAATCAGCAATGGAAGTATGCCGAGCCCAAATGCTATCGGCACTATGAATGGGGCTATCGCATAGCCCTTAAAGTAAAAAACCGCGGACATCAAAACGAAGTAGATCATAACGATGCAAAATCCAAACTTTTTTGTAGCAATCGGTGATTGAAATTCGGAAGGTCCAAAGGTTCGTTTTATTCCTAATATATTTGATAATTTTATTTCGAATAGGACTAAATTTTTCTTCGTAGAAAAATACTCTATGGAGGAATTTTTAAATTTAATATAGCAGCTTCCGAACTCTTTTGGTCGCCTGGTTAGCTCTCCGGGATGTCTATACGGGGAGAGGTATGAAATAATATCTAAAAGAAATAGAAACGGTAGATATAGCTTTATCATCTCTATCGCGTTGTCTTTGATGATTATCGGATATTTGTCGTAATCCCTAATTTCGGTCTTTTTTAGCGTAGCGCTGATTTCAAATTTATCCAAATTTAGCTCTTTATAAACGGAATTTTAAAGCGTTTTATATATTCTTAAATAGGGCGGCAGCACGCAGGTGCGGCAAATAATCCGCTATCCGCCGCAGTGCGTCTCGCAAAACCGCGCTACGCCGCGGGCTGATAAAATCACGGCTCGCGCAAAACGCAGCACAATACGCACAAAAGTAAAATCCGCGGTTTGCAAAATCAAGCCGCGGCATTCAAAAAGCGAGCTTAAGCTTTTGGAATTCTGATCTTCTGCCCCGGATAGATGAGGTTCGCGTCTTTGATAACCTCGCGGTTGGCGTCGAAAATAACCTTGTATTTATTTGCGTCGCCGTAGAATTTCTTCGCGATTTTAGATAGGTTATCGCCCTTTACGATAGTGTAGTAGTTCTCGGCGCTATCCTCTCTAATGCCCTCGATCTGCACGTTTTTGATGCCTGCGGTGTTGCCCGCGATGAGGGCTGCTTTTTCGAGAGTTTCCTTATCGGCGTTACCGCTGATTTTGACGGTGTCGCCCTGCACCTCGACCTCTAGCCCCTCTACCGGCGTCGAGCTGAGATTGGTGGCGATCTCATCTTTTACGTGCTTGGCGTCATCGCCTAGACCTAGTAGTTTCTTGCCTGCTTCGGCTACGAATGAAAGTAAACCCATTTTTTCTCCTTTGGTTAAAGTGGCGAAATTTTATCTTAAATTTACCAACGATCAGCTTAGGCGCATATC
>CAURMQ010000176.1:0-3557 GCA_963525765.1 uncultured Campylobacter sp.
ATGCTCATGCCTTGGGATTTGTGGATCGTGATGGCGTATGCGAGCTTGAGCGGGAACTGATAATACCGCGCCAGCACGATCTGCTCGGCATCCGCGCCGCTTGCGGCGATCTCGCTTAGTTCGTATGTTTGCAGCTGCACGCGGCTTAGTATGCCAGAGGGCTTTTTTACGACCACGCTTTCGATCTCGCCGCAGGAGCTTTTTTCGATCTTTTCGACGACGCCTTGCTCGCCGTTGAAAAACTCGCCGCTTTTGTTTGCGGTAAACAGCACCTTTGCGCCCTCTTTCAGCGTCAGACTTTGCGGCGTATTTAGAGAGGCGATCCATTTTTGAATTTTTTGCTCGCTCACGCCGCTTTGCAGCGCTTCATAAACGCCCTCAAAGCTGCTTTGCGGCGCATTAAGCTTGGCTAGTCTGGCATTGTTTATCGCATCTACTTCGGCGTTTCGGCCCGAGATTATCGTGGCATCTGGTTCTGCTTGCGCGGCATCGATGAGCAAAGATCGCATCAGCTCCGCCGTCTGCTCGCTTGGGGTGCCGAGCCGCAGCTCGCAAAGCAGGCGGTATAGCGCCGCATCCGCGGTGCGCTTGGAGCCTATCATCTCGACGTAAAAAAACTCGCACTGCCTCCACGCATATGAGCCGAAGGCGTAATCCGAGTCGCTAAATAGGCTCGCGCGCGTCGCGCTCTCGCCCTCTTTGCGTACCGGCGGAAGCTGATAAAAATCGCCCGTAACGAGCAGCCGTCCGTTAAATTTAGAGCTTGAAATTCTAAGATAGATCATCTCGAAAAGCTCGGCGCCGATCATCGAAATTTCATCGATCACGATGAGATCCGCGAGAGCTAAAATTTTTCGCAGCTCGCTTAGCTTGCCGCTTTGTTTGCGATCGAAGCTTTTTAACTCCTCGTGGTTTTTGCAAATGCCGAAGCGGAAGAAGCTATGCACGGTCACGCCGCCGATCTCTACGGCGCTGATGCCGGTGCTGCCGAGTACGATGACGAGCTTGCCGCGAGCGCGGTAATCCTTGATGAGCTCTTTTATCACGTAGCTTTTGCCTACGCCTGCGCCGCCCGTGATGAAAATATTGCGATCTTTTAGCTTCTGGATGATGAAATTTATCAAGTTTTTTCCTATTTTTTGGCAAAATTATAGCCAAAATTTTTTAAAAGGCATTTTGTTTGAAACGACTAGTATCTCTTATCTTCGCAGCTTTAATATTTGCAGGTTGCGGCGAAACCGTCGGCCCGCGCAAGTTTATCCCGGAAAATCCCGCGGTTTTAGATCTCGAATACGCTCAAAACAGCGAGCGGCTGCCGGCTCCTGCGTCGGTGCAAAACATAAGCGGAAGCGCATTTAAGAGCCGCTATTTTAAAATTTGGTTTGACGATGCGCCGATTAAGGCGGAAATCGATACGTTTTGGGGGCTTAATTACGCCAAGGGGCGCCACTTCGACGCCGCAGGCAGGATATATAACGACGCGATCTATCAAAGCATCCGCATAAACGCGAACGAAGAGGCGTTCGGGCTGATCTCCGCGCCAGCTATAACGGTAAAAAATGCGCTGCTGCGAAATATCCCAAGCGACTTGCCGATTTTCGGCGATCCGAGCGAGCCGGGGGAGGGCGAGCCGTTTGATTACGCCGCAAATTCCGCCGTGGGCGTAGGCTATCCGATGCTGCTGTCGCATTACAGCAGAGACGGCGCATGGGCGTTCGTGCGCAACGACGGCGTGTGGGGCTGGATAAGAAGCGACGCGATAAAGCGCATCAGCCCGCAGCAGGCGGATATCTACGCAAATTCTAAATTTATAACGATCCTGCGCGAGGGCGCTGCCATTTATGACGAAAACGGCGCGGAGCTTTTTAGGGCGCGCACCGGCACGATCCTGCCGTATGATTTTAGCGGCGAGCGCGATCTTGGCGGCACGCTCGGCGTGCGGAGCGTATTTAGCGGCGAAATTTTAACGCAGTTTGGCAGCAGGAGATATTTCGTTAGCGCGGAGGATGCGAGGCTTTGGCCTGCGCCGCTTGATGAGCAAAACTCAAAGATCGTAGCCGCTAGCCTGCTCGGGCAGAAATACGGCTGGGGCGGGTATAAATTTCTTCGCGATTGCTCGCTTATGACGAAGGACTTTTTGGCAAATTTCGGGCTGTGGCTGCCGCGAAATTCTAAGGCGCAATCGGGCCGCGGCGAGCGTTTTTCGCTGGCGGGGATGAGCGCGGATGAAAAGCTTGAGCTCATCGACAAAAACGGCGTGGCGTATAAAACCCTGCTGTATATGCCCGGCCACGTGATGCTCTATGTAGGGCAGGTGGACGGCAAGCCGGCGGTGCTGCACGACATCTGGGGGCTTCGCACGATGGACGGCGGGCGCGCAGTCATCGGGCGCACGGCGATTACGTCGCTTACTATCGGCTCGGATCGCGCCGACATCGCCGAGGATCGCTTGCTGATCTCGCGTATCAGCGCGATGAGCGTGCTTTCGGGCGAGGATGACGCTATCTCGGACGATCGGTTCGCTCCTGAGGATCCGAGCACCCTATCTGCGTATGCGAGCGGAAATTAGGCTGCTTGCGGGTATGGGCGTGAATTGAGCTTTGCTTAGCAGCTGCCGTCATAGTTTGCTTTTGCCGTTGGTGGAGTCGCGCGCTTGACGATGCCGCGGTGCGCGCAAGCGTAAATTTAAAATGGCGTTTTTAAATACCGACTATTTTAAATTTAGCCTAGATAGCGAACGAATTTGAAATTTCGGGCTTAAATTTAGTCTAAATTTAAGCCTCAGCTCTTGCAGTCCTTAAAATTTCGGGCGAAATTTTAAAATTAACCTGCAAGTCTAGTTAAAATTTTAAAGCGTTATCTAAATTTACGCTTCTGTTTTAGGGTTTAATCGCGCGCCGCTCCCCTTAAAAGAACAAAAAATATCTCGGCGTCTTGCGTTTATACTTTAGATACTCCTGTCCGTAGGCTTGCTCGCAGTAGCGCTCCTCGCCGAGAACCACGAGATGATTGTATATGGCAAAAGGCACTATGTCTATGAGTAGCCACAGCGACGCCGAAGCGATGCAAACGCCCGCCATGCCGAGGAAATAAAAGAAATACATCGGATTGCGCGATATGCGTTAGATGCCGCCCTGTGCGGCTCTGTCCGCGGGAGCTGCCGCATAGTCGTAAAACGCCTTGATGAAGCCCGCAAAAGCCGCTATATAGACCACCGCTCCGATCCAAAACCACGCGCTGCCCGTCTTAAGCGGCACGAAGACCGATAAAATGAGCAGCGCTACTTGCAGCAGCGAGCTTATGATCGCATTTCGCTTGTCCGCGAGCGTGTACCACGAGGTATCGGTAGCGCGCTTGCCGACCTCTTTGTAGATCAACATATACGCGAATTGTATCAGTACCATCGCAAATGAGGGTATCCAAGCGCCCGCTAGAGCAGGCTCAAGCGTCGTAAAAAATGAAATTTCCATGACTGCCCCTTTGCTTTAAATTTTATCTTGCAGCTTTGTTTTGCCCTTGTTTGCTTGTCGTTGCTTTGTCCTTTTTCACCCGCCGCG
>CAURMQ010000177.1:0-3543 GCA_963525765.1 uncultured Campylobacter sp.
AATAAAATGAAGTCAAAAGATGTCATAGCAGGCTTCTACGAAAGGCAATAAGCGCCTCATCTCGCGGCTAAATTTTATGAAATTTTAAAATTTAGCCGCTTTTTTATATCAAAATTTCATTCAAAATTTCAGGCGTGATTTTAAATTTAAAGCGCGACGGAAGCAGCTTCGCCCGCCGCACCGTGGAATTTTCCGCCGAATACAAGCTTATTTATCGTGTCCTTGCAGATACGCGATCGCGCTAAGTGCGGCAACCGCGCCGTCGCCTGCCGCGCAGACGACCTGTTTAGGCGCATCCTGCCTCATATCGCCCGCCGCAAATAGCCCGTGTACGCTTGTTTGCATCTTTAAATTTACCGCGACCTGCCCGCCGGGCGTGACATCGCAGATGAACTTGCCGCTTTCGTCTTTTAACACCTCGTTTCGTACGTCAAGCCCCACGAATACGAAGATCCCCGGCAGCTGCAGCTCGCGCGTGGCACCGCTTGTTTTATCTTTGACGACGACGCCCGTTACGCCGCTTGCATCGCCCTTGATCTGCTCTACGAGCGCATTTGTAATGAGCTCAATATTCTCACTTTCGCGCACCTTTTGCACGGTCGAAGGCGCGGCGCGAAACTCATCGCGACGGTGAATCAGATAGACTTTAGAGCAAATTTTAGCTAGATACAGCGACTCCTCTAGCGCAGTATCGCCGCCGCCGAGGACGGCAACCTCTTTGCCCTTGTAAAAAAACCCGTCGCAGGTCGCGCAAGTACTGACGCCGCGACCGAAGAACTCATCCTCGCCCTCGATCCCCGCGCGGCGCGGAGTAGAGCCCGTAGCTACGATAACGGCACGCGCGCGTCGTGTTTGATCGCCCTCGAGATAGATCGTAAAATTTCCATCGCTATCCTTTGCGACGCGCAGAACGCGTACCATCTCGTGCTTCAGCCCGAAGCGGAAGCACTGCTCCTGCCAAGGCGCCATAAAGCTCATCCCGTCGGTTACCGCGGCGACGCCGGGATAGTTTTCCATCTCGGAGCTTGAGGTGATCTGCCCGCCGGGCATCCCCATCTCAAACATCACGACGTCCTTTAAACCGCCTCTTGTAGCATAAAGCCCCGCCGCTAGCCCCGCAGGGCCGCCGCCGATAATTGCTAAATCTAACATTTTTTCTCCTTAATTATTTTATTAAGTAAAGTCGCGAGTGTTAAATTTACGAATTTAATTAATAAAACGATGAGTGAGAGGAGAAAGGGCGAAAGCCGCCCTTTGAAATTTACAGAAGCGAGTTTAACTTGTCGGCTATGATCTGCTTGGATTGCGCGCCGATGAGCTGAGCTTTTAGCTCGCCGTCTTTGAAAAATAGAATCGTAGGGATCGAGCGGACGCCGAACTGCACCGCAAGATCCTGCGCTTCGTCGGTATTTACTTTGCAAATTTTAGCCTTGCCCTCGTAATCGTTCGCAAGCTCCTCGATGATCGGGGCGATCATACGGCACGGTCCGCACCAAGGCGCCCAAAAATCGACTAGCGCGACACCCTCTTTAGTAACATCGAAATTCTCCGAAGTAAGCTCTATATACTTTCCCATAATGTTCTCCTTGTGTTAAAATTCTGCGGATTATAGTTCATTATCTTAAATAAATAATAAAAATTCTAATTTAAAAAGATATGTTGGCGATAAATTTTATCTGCTTCGGATAAACTTCCACGACGTCGATCTGCCACGGCTCGTCTGCGTCGCGGCTCATCAGATAAAATTCCGCCGCCCTTAAAATTTTAGCCATCTTAGCGCCCGTCACGCGCTCTGCAGCGTCGTAATCGCCGCTCGTGGCCTTTACTTCTACGAAGTGCAAAATCCCGTCTTTGCGCGCGACGATGTCGATCTCGCCGAAGCGGCAGCGGAAATTTCGCTTTAAAATTTCAAACCCTTCGCCGCGTAAAAATTCCGCCGCACGGTCCTCGCAGGCAAAGCCGAAAAGATATTCTTTTAAGCTCAACTTAGCTTTCGATCCTGATCATAAAAGGCTTTTGCGTAATAAAATTTTCGCCGCTAATCACGCTTATAGCGCGCTTTATGTCCTTCTCGCAGCACGTATGCGTCGTGAAAAACAGCGTCACTTCCTCGTCCGTTTTGAGCTTAGGCTTTTGCAAAAAGCTGTCGATCGAAAGATCGTTTAAGCTCATAATGTTCGTAAGCTTCGCAAGTACGCCCTTCTCGTCGCGCACGCGCAGCCTGAAATAATACTTCGTGCGGATCTGCTCGCTCGGCAAAATTTGCATAAAATTTTCGCTCGGCAAAATTTTATATCCGAGCATCGGGTTTTTGTTATCGCGCGCAATGTCGATGAGATCGCTTATAACAGCACTTGCCGTAGCGCTGCCGCCCGCGCCCGGTCCGTAATACATACTCTCGCCGACGCAGTCTCCGTAGATGCTCACGCCGTTCATTACGCCGTCTACTTTTGAGAGCATTTGATCCTTTGAAATGAGCGCAGGATGGACGCGCAGCTCGACTTTGTTGTCGTTCGCGCGCTTAGCTACCGCAAGCAGCTTGATTATGAAGTCAAATTCGCGCGCGAAATATATATCCTCCTGCGTGATCTCCTCGATCCCCTCGATTAAAATATCCTCTGGATCGCCGTGCACGCCGTATGCGATGCTAGCTAAGATCAAAAGCTTATGCGCCGCATCAAATCCGCCGATGTCAAAGCTTGGATCGGCTTCGGCGTAACCGAGCTCTTGAGCTCGCTTTAGCGCGTCCTCAAATTTCTCGTTTTTTTGCATCATATTCGTAAGGATAAAGTTGCTCGTGCCGTTTACGATGCCGATTATTTTTTCGATACGATTGGCGCTTAGCCCCTCGCGCAGGGTTTTGATGATCGGAATTCCGCCCGCCACGCTCGCTTCAAAGCCAAAAGGCGTATCGCCCGCCAAAGCCTGAAGTTTGTAGCGATGATAAGCCAAAAGCGCCTTATTTGCGGTAACGACCGCCTTTTTACGCTTTAAAATTTCGCTTACGATCTCATAGGGCTTTTCTACCCCGCCCATAAGCTCTACAAAAACGTCGATGTCGTCGCGCTCGATGATACTTTGCGCGTCGCTGCTAAGCGGAATTTGCACATCGCGCTTTTTACTCGTGTCGCGCACGAGTCCTATTACGGGCTCTATGCTAACGCCTGCGCGCGCAAGGATGATATCTTTGTTTTTGATCAAAATGTTTGCAACTTCGCTACCTACGGTGCCGACGCCTAAAATCGCTACTTTCATCAGATCTCTTTCAAATATTTTTTTATATTTCTAGCGGCCTGGCGGGTCCTGTTTTCGTTTTCGATAAAGGCGATCCGCACATAATCGTCTCCCGCCGCGCCAAAGCCAACGCCCGGGCTTACGGCGACGCACGCCTTGGTAAGAAGCTGCTTGGAAAACTCCATACTTTTTAGATGAGCCGCCGCTGGCGGTAATTTCGCCCACGCAAACATCGACGCGCTAGGTTTAGCGATCTGCCAGCCCGCGTCCGCAAAAGCGTCGATCAAAAAATTCCTACGCTTCTCATAG
>CAURMQ010000178.1:0-3497 GCA_963525765.1 uncultured Campylobacter sp.
AAATGTGCTAAATAAGGGTATCGGCGTGATCAAAAACGACGAGATCGCGCTGGATTTAAATTTGATCAAATGGCGATAGCAATACGTCAAGAAGCAAAACGGCGCAGTTTTTGAAGGTTTTGTCGGTAAAGCATAGATCTATCGGGAAGCAGATAAGCTTGTAGCGCGCGACGAAAGCGTTATTTAGAATTCCTAAAAAGGATAAAATTTAGCGCTTCTTTAAAATATCGTCGTTTAAAAATGCCGCGCTGCTTTGTATCGTTTTGGTAACGCGGTCTTTAGAATTTTGCATTTTGTCGGGTGTAGGACTGTGTGCGATCAAATTTACGCGCCCGATTTTCGCCGTGAAATAAAAAATCCCCAGTATCGTCGCGTTTAGAAATACTCCAAAATATATTCGTTCTAATCCCCATATCCCTATGCTGGCGGCATGAATGGGCACAAAAATTATCGCGACTAAGACCGGATAATAATCCGAAATTTTATTTTTGGCAAGGATTACGGTCGTAACGATGGCGTATGCGATGAGCGTAAAGGGAGAGATAAGCAAGAGTGCAAAAAGCGCGTTTATGCGCTGATAATCTTCGTGCCCGATTAAGACGCAAAAGCTACAAAACGCGAGCGTTATGAGAAAAAATAAAGGTAAAATCCACCGCGTTTTCACGTCGCGCCCTTTAAGTAGCGATAAAAAGAGCAGATGAGAGCCCAGCGCAATACAATAATAATCAAATATAACCGACGAGCTTAAAAACGTGAGCGGTATGCCGAGCAGTGCACCCGGCCCGTCAAAATATATCCCACTAAACATGAGCCACGTGATAAAGAGTATAAAAGCATATTTAAGACCCGCATAAGTGGCGTAAACACAGATACCAACAAGGATAAATCGTATAAATTTGCTCATTTGCCTTTTCCCTAAATTTAAGTGATTATAGCAAGCCGCGACAAACGAATGGCGCAAAATTTTAAATTTAGCCCGTGTGCTCGCCGAATCCACTGCCGATCGCGAGCTCGTGCGCGCTAGAAGCACGCCCAATGTCTTCGTATTATTTCATCCGCGCCCGCGCCGCAAGATAAAATTCATAAATTCTAAATCCGTTTTGCGTTATCATTGCGCTAAATTTAAAATTTTACGCAAAGGGGATCATATGAAAAACACGGCATTCATCACGGGCGCTACGAGCGGCTTTGGCGAGGCGATTGCTAGGGCGCTTAGCGCGCAGGGCTATAAGATCATAGCACTCGGGCGCCGCAAGGAGCGGCTACAGAAGCTGGCCGGCGAGCTAGGCAACACGCACATTATCGCCGCGGATATTCGCGATAAGGCTGCGGTGTTTGATGCCGTAAGCGCGCTGCCTGCAAATTTCAAAGATGTCGAGGTGCTCGTAAATAACGCGGGCCTCGCGCTCGGGCTTGAGGGGATCGCGCAGACGCCAGTAGAGGATTTGGAGACGATGGTCGATACGAATATCAAGGGCGTGCTGTATTCGACCAAGGCGGTGCTGCCGCTGATGATCGCGCGCAAAAGCGGCTATATCTTCAATCTCGGCTCGACTGCGGGCGCGTGGCCCTATCCTGGTAGCCACGTTTACGGCGCGAGCAAGGCGTTTATCAAGCAGTTTAGCCGCAATATCCGCAACGACCTACGCGGCACAGGCATCCGCGTGACGGAGATCGCGCCGGGAATCTGCAAGAGCGAGTTTAGCGAGGTGCGCTTTAAGGGCGACGTAGCGCGCGCCGCAGCCGTGTATGAGGGAGTCGATGCGATCCTGCCCGAGGATATCGCGCAGATCGTGCTAAGCTGCCTGGCGATGCCGCACCGAGTCAATATCAACGTCGTAGAGGCGATGGCGACGCAGCAGAGCTGGGCTGGGCTTTTTATCGAAAAGCATTAAATTCTAAGGCGAGAAAATGAAAAAAATTCTATTACTAATGTTTTTATCGGTTGCCGCGTTTGCGGTAGATGACGCGACCAGACAGCATAATGCCGAGCTTTTCGGCATCTGGACGCTGGTGCCGCCCGTCGTGGCTATCGCACTTGCCTTTATCACCAAAGAGGTGATTTTATCGCTTTTC
The DNA here is from genome assembly GCA_963525765.1 of uncultured Campylobacter sp. Lineage (GTDB taxonomy): Bacteria > Campylobacterota > Campylobacteria > Campylobacterales > Campylobacteraceae > Campylobacter_B. The sequence continues at coordinate 2,077 of CAURMQ010000178.1, forward strand.
ATCGGCGTTTTTAGCGGCACCTATATGCTTGCAGTCGTTAACGACAATCCGATCTCCGCGCTTGTGGGCAGCTTTACGGATCTGGTCGCGCGCGTGGTGGGGTCGATGGCTAGCAAAGGCAACGCGGGCGTACTTTTGCAGGTGCTTTGTATCGGCGGCGTGGTCGCGCTGATTAGCAGGACGGGCGGCACGAAAGCCGTGGCGCTTTGGATTAGCAAGCGCGCTAAAACGGGTATCTCGGCGCAAATTTCAACGTGGGTTATGGGTCTTTTCGTATTTTTCGACGACTACGCAAACGCACTGATCGTAGGCCCAGTCATGAGGCCGATCACCGATAAATTTAAGGTCAGCCGCGAAAAGCTCGCCTTTATCATCGACGCCACCGCCGCACCGATTGCGGGTATCGCGCTAATTTCTACCTGGGTAGGTCTTGAGGTCTCTTTGATAAGAGCGGGATATGATCAGATCGGCGTACAAAACGTAAATGCCTTCTCGATCTTCGTGCAAACCATGCCGTATCGCTTCTACAATCTTTTTATGCTTGCTTTCGTGGTTTACGTGGCGTTCATGCGTAGAGATTTCGGACCGATGCTCTCTGCCGAAAGGCGCGCGGCGACGGGCGAAATCCACTCTAAAAATTCTAACATCGCCGAGCTCGAAGATAAAACGCTAGAGCCCAAAGAGGGGATCAAGCCGCAAGCTTCAAACGCCGTTATCCCGCTTATAGTGCTAATCTGCGGCGCATTTGCGAGCTTTTATTTTAGCGGACTAAGCAAGCTTGAGGGCGATGCTCTCGCAGCCGCAAAAGCCGCTCCGCTAAGCTTTGCGACGCTTCAGGCGACGTTCGGCAACGCAAACTCGTCGGTCGCGCTTTTTCAAGCGGCGCTTCTTGCTACGGTCGTGTCTATATTTATGAGCGTTTACCGCAAAATTTTTGACGTCAGAGAGGCGATCTCTACGTGGATCAAAGGGTGGAAGACGATGATCGTTACGATCGTGATCCTACTACTTGCCTGGTCGCTCAGCTCGGTCATCAAGGAGCTCGGCACGTCGCGCTATCTGGTCGATATGCTGAGCCAAAACACGCCGAAATTCTTGCTGCCGGTAGCGATTTTCGTGCTGGGCTCGTTCATTAGCTTTTCGACGGGAACTAGCTACGGTACGATGGGAATTTTAATGCCGCTTGCCATACCTTTGGCAAACGCCGTGGGACTTCACTACGGGCTTTCGGGCGATGCGCTTCACGCCTATATGATCGTAAATATCTCGGGCGTGCTTACGGGCGCGATTTTCGGCGATCACTGCTCGCCGATTTCGGACACCACGATCCTTTCGTCGATGGGCGCGGGCTGCGATCATATCGAGCACGTAAAGACGCAGATGCCTTACGCTCTATCCGTCGGCGCGGTCGCCGTGGTGGC
>CAURMQ010000179.1:0-3492 GCA_963525765.1 uncultured Campylobacter sp.
CAAAAATACCCGCCCACGTAGTTTTGCACGTAGCGCGGCATCGTATAATACCGCCCCATCATCGCCTGCCTGCTCGCCTGCGTAGCGTCCGACGCCGTGTTTCCGCACTCGCCGATGCCAAGCTTCGAAGCGGGAAAGGCGCTTTGCAGATCGGTAAAAATTTCGCTCCAATCAGGCGCAAAGCCCTCGTTGTCGTCCTCGTAGTAGCTTACGAAAAGATAATCCAGCCCATCTTTCATATCCTGCGGCACGAATTTTCGCAGCCACTCGCGCATCTCCGTATCTTGCGCCCCCGGCGGCGTATAATACGCAGTAAGCGCCGTCTTAGCGCCTTTTTTGTGGATAAGCTTGAAGGCCGCGATCATCTTGGCGGCGATGAAATTCGCATCGTTCCCGAGCCAGCCCTCGCCGTTTATTTCGTTGCCGATCTCCCAGATCGCGACGTAAGGCGCAAGCGCAGCATAGGCGTCCGTGAACCTCTTTTCGTAGCTTTTCACGCTTTTGTACGAGCTCATCTCGTAGGAGTCCACGGGGCAGGCCATCACGTACGAAACCTCGCTAAGCCGCTTAAAAAGAGGCTCATACTCGCGCGGAGCGATCTCTTTTGACATCACGACGCGCACTGTGGGCTTTACGGGTAGGGCTTGCAGGGCGCGCACGATACTTTGCAGCTTCGCGCCCGAGGCGTCTTGCGCGTCCTCGTACCAACCGTCGTCGATCGTAACGCCCCAGATGAAGTCAGATTTAAAATTTTGCTTTGAAATTTTATTTGGATTTTCGCCGTAAAGTACGCCGCAAAACAGCGCCCCGCAAAACAGCGCGAGAAATATGTGTTTGAAATAGACCACGGCTTGCTCCTTGATTTTAAATTTTAAAAATTTAGCTCTCTGCCAGGCTTTCTACAACCGATCAAGCAATCAAAATTTATCTCTTGCCTTTAAGATCATAAGAATAATACGAACGAGAAAAGCCCTCTACGCTGAACATAGCAAAAGCATTAAGTGCAAGAGCCGCTAAGCTTAGTAGCACCGTAGCAGGCAGCGAAAAACGCGCCAAAAATGCATTTGCAATAGCTGCAAGTACAAGCGCGATAAAGCAATATGAAAATATCGCAACTCCGCTAGTATCGGCAAGCTCCTGATAAAATCTATAAAAAAACAGAAACGATGCGATGAATCCCAATGCAAGTAGTATTTGAGCGATGATGCCGCCCGCTAAAAATATAAATAACAATACGCCTATAAATATCGCTGCAAAGGCAATGGCTACGTTGCGCAAAAGGCTGCGGCTTACGGTAAGTTTAGAGATATTATAAATGCTAAAGATAAAAAGCACGAATGCCGCTGCGCTTAGTAGCACTCCCAATCCGCCGTAAATTCCTAATAGCAATAGCACCAGTTCGGCTATAGCTTTTAAGGCGCAGGCCGCGATGAAGGTGTATTTGATAAGTGCTACTTCTTTTTCTTGCGGGTTTGAGGGTTGCTGGTCTTGAGTGTGCAGGTAGTCGTTTAAGTCCATGGTTACTCCTTGAAATTTATGTAGAAGTATATCTAAAAAACGAATAGGTAAAAATAAATTTCAAAATTTAGTGGCTCGCCGGCGGATATGTCGTATAAAGCAGGCGCCGCAAAAAGGCGGGTAAATTTAATTAGATAAATTTTAAAATTTAGATTGGAATTTCGGCGCTGACGCGGCGGGCAAATTTTAAGTGGGCTGTAAATTTAAAAAAGATATGGGATAAAATTTCGCGCAGATCTGCAAATTTAAAATCCGCAAATCCGCGCAAACTGCTACAAGCGGGACTCGTAGCGACGTAGCGTGTAAAGACGTTTAAGCATCTTTTTGCGAGCTGAAATTTTTTGCTTTTTGCGGACTTCCGTCATCGGCTCAAAAAATCGTCTCGCGCGAACCTCGGTAACGACTAGGTTACGATCGGTCTGCTTCTTAAAGCGTCTGTAAGCTTCGTCAAATGATTCGTTCGGATATACCTTTACTCCAGGCACTTTCCTCACCGCCTTTCAAAAAAATGAATTGTGAGTTTAGCGAAAAATTCCTTAAATTTGCTTTTGAAGCGCTTTTTTATATTTCCACACGCTTTTGTTGTTGCGAGTATCTATCATCGAAAGCTCTAAAAGTAGGCTTTCGCTTGCTTGTACGGTAGAATTTTTAGATGCAGAATTTAAGCTTTTTAGTTTTTTAGATCCTGCCTTACCGTCGTTTGTCGTAGTGGGGCTTTGCGGTAAAATTTTACCTACCAATATGTAATCCGGCGCGTAGATCGAGCCGCTTTCTACGGCGTGATAGCCACGGCTTACGCCATCGTTGCTAAATACGAGCTCATCTTTACTTGGAGCGTCGGTGACGACTGCTTTGCCTGAATGCAGCAGCGAAATTCTAATTTTTTTGCTCAAAAATTCCGCATCTACGCCGTGCGCGTTCGTCCCGTCCAGTGGTTCGATGCCGACGACACTAAATTTACCGCCTTTCTTGCCGACAATACGCTTTGAGAGTAGATCAGCGATGCTTTCGCCTGCAATGCGCTCCAGATATGCGTTTGGATATCCTGCGTGATCGATGCCTCCGGTAAGCGCCGAATTATCCGTGCTTTTAGAGCCTTTAAGCGCAGCGCAGCCTGCTAAAAAGACACATAGTAAAATCACGAAAAAACTTATTTTAAAATTTTTCATAGCATTTCCAAATTTTATAAAATAAACTCCGCGATTATAGCGAGATTTGGTTAAATTTCGTTTTTTATAAGCAAAATTTGTAACGGATATTCCGCTCGTTCCTTTAATTTTGAGTTAAAGATTCCTTGATATACTTTCTGCCAATTTATTCAGAAAATTCGCGGGGTTATTATGAAGAGAATCATTAAAAGAGACGGAAGTTTTCAAGAATTTCAATCCTACAAAATAAAAGATGCTATCAAAAAAGCCTACAAAAGCGTCGGTACCGAGTTTGACGAAAAGGTTTTTGATAACGTAATGGGCGCGATCGTTTTTAAGGATAAATTAAGCGTAGAAGATATTCAGGATCTCATCGAGAAAAAGCTCTTCGAAGCGGGCGATTTCGCCGTTTTGAAAAGCTTCATGATCTACCGCCACACGCACAAGATGCAGCGCGAGCACATTTTGGGACTTGAGGAGGACACGACCTATATCAACTGCACCCAGACGGTCAATGAATACATCAGCAAGCAGGATTGGCGAATTTTAGCAAATTCCAATACCAGCTACTCAAACGCAGGCCTGATCAATAACACTGCCGGCAAGGTCATCGCAAACTACTGGCTAGATAAAATTTACTCTCGAGAGGAGGGCGCAGCGCACCGAAACGGAGACTACCATATTCACGATCTGGACTGCCTTACGGCGTATTGCGCGGGCTGGAGCTTGCGTGTGCTTCTAAACGAGGGCTTTAACGGCGTACGCGGTCGCGTCGAGAGCAAGGCGCCGAAGCATTTCCGCGAAGCGCTGTATCAGATGGCGAATT
>CAURMQ010000180.1:0-3399 GCA_963525765.1 uncultured Campylobacter sp.
GCAGCCCGCACTACCCCACTCTATACCGCCGCGCGCCTTTACGCTTTTTTCTCGCTTTTTTTGCATCTCTCCGCACCTATCTTCGACTTTTTCCTGCGCGCGCCTGCGTTTAAATTCTGTCGCTTCGCTCGCTCAATCCGTAGCGGCTACGAGCGGACATGTGCCCAGACGCCAAGTTTGCGCGTACTTTTTACTCGCCGTTGCGCGCGGATACTTTCAAAATTTTACGCAGAATTCCGACAAGCCTACACCTACATTCGCGCCGCCGTCATAAACGCTAGCTTTTAAGGGCACGAACGAGGGATTTGCGCGACACAGCGCGGGAAATGAAATTTAGACGCTACCTTGTCAAAGTGTATCTTAGCCGCTACAGTGCGCCACAAAATTTCAAAAACGACAACGAGCCGCGATTAAATTTATCCGCGGGAGTGCGCCATAGTGTGCCGATCTGCGCGCTGCGTAAATTTTAACATTACCTCTAAATTTAAAATTTATCCGCGGTTAATACTCTCTGCTAAGCTCTAAATTTTCCACGCGCAGCGGTCTTTCACCCTCAAAAATCACCCCGATGCCGAAAGGCTCGCAAATATCAAGCGCGCCCTCGGCAAATCTCATCATCCACTGCGTATCGCGCGCGTAAAACGTGCATTGCGGAAGCTCAAACGGCAGATCACAAACGGGCACGTCAAGCAGTCTAAGCTCATCCTCGCCCAAACGATACTCGCGCCTAAGCTCGTCTCGCAGGAAGGCGAGGGCGTCTTTTACGTACCGATCGATATCTCGGGCGATGTGCTGCGCGAGCAAGATCGTCTCATCGTCCACTTCCGCCGTATCTGCAGACACGAGGCAAAACGGCACCTCACCGAAGCTTTCGCTTTTTAACTCCAGCTCCGCATACCAAATAAAGCCCTCGTCCGTTGCGACCTTTTCAAGCTCGCCAAATTTCCAAGCCATTTTTTACATTTTATTTCCACTCCATATTTTCGCATCGTCTTTTAAAATTTCGATGCTGTACCTGTTTTTGCGCGCCGTATTTAAATCCGCCGCCGAAATAAAATCCCACTCGCTTCTTAAGCGGACGAGCAATGATAACGAAACAGGTTGCTTTTAAATTTTAAAATTCCAATACAAGCCGCTTTAAAATTTCAAAAGACCCGCTGCCGTCCGCCGCAAGCGGCGATGAAATTTTAACGCCGCGTCTTACGGCGAAATTTTAAAATTTTAGCGCGCCGCGGGGATTGTGCGCCGTAAAATTCCGCGCCGAAATTTTAATTCAAAATTCCACGCCTGCAAGCACAAAATTTAGAGCTTACTTCAGCCGCGACGCCGTAAAATTTTACTCGCTAAATTTTACGAATTTTGCGCGCTTTTAAATCCGCAAATTTAATACGCCTTTACGAGCCGTAAATTTTTTAGATATATGACGCCGTCAAAAATGCCGCCTCCATTCGGCGCAGGCCAAGAAATGGCAATTCTTTTCGGCTCCTCGTCGTATTTAGGCTCGCAATAATTCTTTGAGCAGTCTATTTTAAATACCTCTTTATCGTTGCTATCAAAATCCGTCTGGGTAGAATTTTTAGGAATTTCCAGCGTGTGGATTATACGATACGGCTCGCCCTCTTTTGTGCGGGCGGACGTTATTTTTATTAGCGTATCTGCGCTGTCGTCCGAAGTCCTATAAACCCCGTCTTGCCCCAAGCCCGCCAGCTCGAATTTTTTCTCCTTGCTATAAAATGCCGAGATTATGGAGCAGCCGCTAAAAAGCAAAACTGCCGCAAATAACGCAAACGCTCTCATCTTTCCTCCTTAAGCGGGTTAAATTTAGTTTTTAAAACTATGAATAGGCGCGGGGATCTGGCCGCCGCGAGCGATGAAGTCTGCCGAGGAGTTTTTATTTACGCTCATCACGGGCGCGCTGCCGAGTAACCCGCCAAATTCGAGCGTGTCGCCCTCTTTGCCTTTTGGGATTATGCGCACGGCGGTCGTTTTTTGATTTATCACGCCGATCGCGGCCTCGTCGGCTATGATCGCGGCGATCGTCTGCTCGGGCGTATCCTGCGGGATCGCGATCATATCGAGCCCCACCGAGCAGATCGCGGTCATCGCTTCGAGCTTTTCTAAGCTTAACGAGCCTGCGCGCACCGCGGCGATCATGCCCTCGTCTTCGGAGACGGGGATAAACGCGCCGCTAAGCCCGCCTACTTGGTTGCACGCCATTACCCCGCCCTTTTTGACAGCGTCGTTTAGCAGCGCCAGAGCCGCGGTCGTGCCGTGCGTGCCGACGCGCTCTAAGCCCATCTCCTCAAGCACGCGCGCGACCGAATCACCCACCGCCGGAGTCGGAGCTAGCGAGAGATCGACGATACCAAATTTCACGCCAAGGCGTTCGGACGCCATTTGCCCTACGAGCTGTCCGATGCGCGTGATCTTAAACGCCGTCTTTTTAACGGTCTCTGCTACCACGTCAAAGCTCGCTCCGCGCACCTTCTCAAGCGCGCGCTTAACGACGCCGGGGCCTGATACGCCCACGTTTATGACGACTTCGGCCTCGCCCACGCCGTGAAATGCGCCCGCCATAAAGGGATTATCCTCGACGGCGTTGGCAAATACGACCAGCTTTGCCGCACCTAGATCCGAAAGCCGCGCCGTTTCTTTTATCACGCGCCCCATATCGGCGACCGCACTCATATTTAGGCCCGTCTTGGTCGAGCCGATATTTACCGACGAGCAGACCTTCTGCGTCGCGGCAAGCGCGGCAGGGATGGAGTCGATTAAAATTTTATCGCCCTTTGCGTAGCCCTTTTGCACGAGCGCCGAAAAGCCGCCGATAAAGTCGATACCGACCTTTTTGGCAGCCTCGTCCATCGCTCTAGCAAGCGGCACGTAGTCTGCGGCATCCGTCGCCGCGCCGATGATGGCGATAGGCGTTACGCAGACGCGCTTATTTACGATCGGGATACCGAGCTCTGCTGAAATTTCATTACCGACCTTTACTAAGTCGCGTGCCTTGTCTGTGATCTTGGCGTAAATTTTCTCTGCCGCTTTGTCGATACCCGGATCGATGCAGTCAAGCAGGCTGATGCCCATCGTGATCGTGCGGATGTCGAAATTTTGCTCCTCGATCATCGCGATCGTTTCGGTTACGTTTTTGATGTCCATCTGCGCGCCTTAGATGTTGTGCATGGCGTCAAAGATCGCCGAGCTTTGGATGTTGATTTTAACTTTTAGCTTTTCGCCTAGCTCGTTTAGCTCCTCGCGTAGAGCCGTGAAGTCCTGCTTCTCGTCGCTGGAAACCACCGCCATCATCGTGAAAAACTCGTCCAAAACCGTCTGGCTGATGTCGTCTATGTTTAGCCCAAGCTGCGCGAGCTTGGCCGAAACGCCCGCCACAATGCCAAC
>CAURMQ010000181.1:0-3394 GCA_963525765.1 uncultured Campylobacter sp.
CGTTCATGGAGTATTTCAAACCGTTTTTCGTAAAAATCGCAGGCCGCGCCAGAGATGACGATCGCACGAGCACGCACGAGCAGATCATCGCGCCGCTACTGCAAAACGCGCTCGCCGCCTACGTCTATAACGGGCGCAAAGATAGTATCGTGGGGGCTTTCGGTAGCGTGGAGCACCCGCTAAATTTGAGCGAGTTTAGTTTTCTCGTGCGCGAGCGGGGCAAATTTCGCCTTGATCTCTCGCGAGAGTGCGTAAACGACGCCGAGATCTTTTGGAACGCTTGCAGCTTTAGACGCGGCTCGGTCGTTGTTTTGCTTGAGGGCGAGTTTGATCTGGCGCCTATTTTACGCTGCTGCGCCGAGATAAGCATAGACGAAACGCCAAACATGGGTAACAGCCCCGCGGCGACCAAGCTTGCCAAGCGCGCGATGAGCGAGGGGCGGATCGCCGCACTTTTTAGCGCATCAAATGGGATAGAGTGGATGGATATCTACGCTCCTGAGGCGGTGCGGGATAAAATTTTAAAACTTGCGGATGAGATAAATCCAAATTTAGATTAAAATTTGGCGCCAACCTCGACTTTCGGCGAGAAATTTAAAATTTAAAGCCAAGTTCTGCGCTAAATTTCACGCCGGATAGGCATTATGCGCCCCTGTGTGCACAGACAAAAGCAGAGGTCGCGAAATAGATTTCGCACCTATCGCCCTCTTCTTCTTGCCAAAAGATAAAACAAAATGATCGCTGCCAAAACCGCCGCGATTGCGGCGTAAATTTTACCCATGCCGCCGTAGCTTTTGGAGTCGTCGCTTAAATACAGATTTATTATTGCGCCGTTGTCTGTTGAAATTTCAAGCTTCGCGCCCTTTGCGCCGTTTAGCTTTACGCGCAACATATTCGCCGCGGGGCTTGAAATTTCGGGCTTATCCATAAAAGAGTAGCTGGTTTTGTAGCTTTTCATCAAATCGTTGCAGTCTTTGGGGGCTACGAATATATCGTAAAACGCGCCGTTTTTCACGCTCAGATTTTCTCCGCCTTGCACGACGAAGTATCTAAATTTAGGCGCTTGCGTGATGAACTCCCACCGCAGCGTCTTTTGCTTCCCGCCCTGCTCGTAATTAAACTCCGCGCCGTATTTGGCGTCGAATTTAAAAACCTCTCTGCTGAAAAGCACGAACTGCCTATCACTTAAAATGGCGTTAGGATCGGAGTTTTTGTCTAAAATTTTAACGTTTTGAAGCTCCCTGCCGCCTTCGTAAATTTTAAAACTTTTCATCGCTACGGGCGGCCCCTCGGCATTAAATTCCACGCTTACGGGATTTGCGGTGATTTTGCACTCGGGCATGGGATCTGGAATTTCATTACTGAAAAACGCAAGCGCGGGCTCGTCGTTCGGGTAATACACATAGGGGCGCGAGTTTAGCGCGGTGGCGCCTTTGAACTTATCCTCCCTCATCCGTAGCGTTTCATTTTTACACATCCCCAGTAGAAATTTGCCGCTTCCTTCGTCGTTTAAATTCCGCGAGCAAAAGGCGTTTAGGCGCGAATTTCCCATCTCAAAAACGTAGCTGCTTTTTTTGCCGTGCTCAAAATAGCCGATGCCGATCTCATCCGAAGCAAAATCCAAAAATGCAAATCTATGGTAAATCGCGCTAAGTAGCCCGTCGATCGCGCTTTTTAGATCGCTTGAGTTATAGGATAAATTTTCCCGTACTGCGGCATTATAGCCTGCGTAAAAAGCGCGCTTTGACGGATTTTCGCCCGTAAAGCCCTGCTTACCCGGGCTCTCATCGTGCGACATCGCCTCGTTTGCGACGACATATTTTGCGTGATTAAGCGCGGAGGTATTTAAAATTTCATTCTGCGAAAGCTGATTTAGCCCCGATTTTGCGCGCACATTGTTGATGTAGCTTAGCGGATCGTCGTAAAAGGAACAGCCGCTCATCGCAACGAGCGGCTGTTTTAAATTTGAAGGGGTATTTTCGCATGCAGCAAAAAGCGCGCAGATCGCCCCAAGGCCCAGGAGCCTAAGCCGCAGGGCCCGCTTTGGCAAACTCGACCCCCTCTTTTACGTCCTCGTAGCGTTTAAAATTCGTCTCAAACATACTCGATAGTTTATCGCGAGTCGCGACGTATTCGTCCTTGTTCTCCCACGTGTTGATCGGATTTAGTAGCTTCGTCTCGACGCCTGTGAGCTCTTTTGGGATCGCTAGGTTAAATTTCTCGAAATTTTCAAATTCGCACTTTTTGATACTGCCGTCTAGGATCGCGTTTATGCATGCGCGCGTAGCCTTGATGCTCATTCGCTTGCCCACGCCGTACGCGCCGCCGCTCCAGCCGGTGTTTACGAGATAGACGCTAACATTGTGCTTGTCGATCTTTTCGCCTAGCAGCTTAGCATAAACAGTCGGGTGTAGCGGCATAAACGGTTCGCCGAAACACGCGCTAAAGGTCGCCACGGGCTCGGTGATACCGCGCTCGGTGCCCGCGACTTTGGCCGTGTAGCCGCTTAGGAAATAATACATCGCCTGCTCTTTGGTTAGTTTTGCGACAGGCGGTAAAACGCCGAATGCGTCGGCTGTTAGGAAGATGATGTTTTTCGGATGGCCGCCTGCGGAGCTTGGCTCGTAGTTATCGATATGATAGATCGGGTAGCTAACGCGGGTGTTTTCGGTCTTGCTGCCGTCTTTGTAGTCCACGACGCCCGCCTCGTTGGCGACCACGTTTTCAAGCAGCGCGTCGCGTTTGATAGCGGCGTAAATTTCGGGCTCGCTGCTAGGGTCTAAATTTATGCACTTCGCATAGCAGCCGCCCTCGAAGTTAAATATCCCCTCATCGTCCCAACCGTGCTCATCGTCGCCTATTAGCTTGCGGTTTGGATCGGTCGAGAGCGTAGTTTTGCCCGTGCCGCTTAGACCGAAAAATAGCGCCGTGTCGCCATCCTTGCCAACGTTTGCCGAGCAGTGCATCGACATCTTGCCCGCAAGCGGCAACCAGTAGTTCATCATCGAAAAAATTCCTTTTTTCATCTCGCCGCCGTACCACGTGCCGCCGATAACCGCGACGTTTTCCTCGACGTTAAAGATAACGAAAACGTCGGAATGCAACCCATCGCTCGCGTAGTCTTCGTTTTTACATTTGCAAGCGTTGTAAACGACGAAATCAGGGCTAAATTTAGCCAGCTCCGCTTCGCTTGGGCGGATGAACATATTTTTAACAAAATGCGCCTGCCATGCGACTTCGGTTACGAAGCGGACGTTTTTGCGGCTAGATTTGCTAGCGCCGCAAAATGCGTCTTGGATAAAGATTTCCTTGCCGCTTAGTTGGGCTTTTGCCTTAGCTAAAAGCTTATCGAAAAGCTCTTTTGAGATAGGCTGATTTACCTTGCCCCAGGCGA
>CAURMQ010000182.1:0-3377 GCA_963525765.1 uncultured Campylobacter sp.
TACGACGTCAAGACCGCCGCGGGCATCTCGGTGATGCAGATGTTCATCGTCTCGCTTTTCGGCTCATATCTGAACTACCGCGCGGGCAAGCTTCGCCTAGATAGCGGCATCGCGGTGGGGCTCGGAGGGCTGTGCGGCGCGAGCATATCGGGCTTAATCGTAAAATACTCGCCCGAAATCGTGCTTGAGATCGGTCTTTTGCTGACGCTTGCGATCTCATTTCTTAAACTCTTTAGCACGAATGTAACAAGCGGCGACAATGCCAATCCGCACGGCGCGGTGCTATTTTTCATCGGCTTTGCTATCGGCGCGATCGCGCTTAGCATGGGCGTGGGCGGCGCGGTATTTCTAACGCCCGTATTGGTCGGATTTTTGGGCGTCGATATCAAAAGAGCGGTCTGTATGGGGCTATTTTTCATCGTTTTCGGCTCATTTAGCGCGCTTTTGAGCCTTTCGTACAACGGCCATGTGGATTACGAACGCGGCGCGCTGCTAGCCGTGGGCGGGCTTTTGGGCGTGTATTTCGGCACCTCTCAGGCTCGCCGTGCAAAGCGCGAAACGCAGAAAAAATGGCTGCTCGTCCTTTATGTCGTGCTATTTGCACTGGCGCTAAAAAAGGTGCTACAGTAGCGCCCGCTGTAGTAGCGCTGCAGCGATTGCCGCGCTATAGTTTTGCCTTGCCTTGGTTTTGCTACAAGCGCGGTTTAAGCATTCGCGCTGTTTTGCTACGTCGCCCTTTTGTGTCTCGTAGTTTTTTGCTTTGCCGTCCTCTTACACTGCGCGCGTTTGGTCTCCATCTTGCGGCACCACGTAAAACGTCGCGTTTCGTCGCGTAAGTAAAATTTTAAAATGAAATTTCAAAAAGTGCGAGCAAATTTTAAAAGCGGAATTTTAACTAACCGCGTTAAAATAGCGAAGTTGCACATCTTTCGTCCTATGGAGGTTAGATGGCGAAATAAAATTTACAAATTTTAAAAGGACTTGGATTGACGAACTTGATTTTAGCGGGGCTAGGCGGCTGTGTAGGCGCGATGGCGCGAGTAGGCCTAAGTGGAGCGATCGCGCGCGCAATGGATCGCGCCGGATTTTGGAGCGCGTTTCCGATCGCTACTTTTTGCGTAAATGCGCTGGGAAGCCTGCTGATAGGGTTTTTGCTCGCACTAAATTTAACGCAGAGCGTGCGGGTATTTTTTATCGCAGGCGCGCTGGGTGGCTTTACGACATTTTCTACGTTCAGCTACGATACGCTGCAATTATTGCTGGCGCGAGAATTTGCTATCGGTGTGCTAAACGCGGTCTTAAGCGTATGCGCCTGTATGCTTTTTTGCTACGCTGGGCTGCTCGCGGGCAGAGCGCTTGCAGGCTAGCTGTGGAGCACGTGAGCTTTAAATTTAAATCGCCTCTATGTTTGCGCTTTTAAATCAAAATTTATTGAAAGTGCCTGCGCTACAGAATTTTATCGCGTGCATGTGCTGCAAAATCTGCGAGCGATGGGCACAATCCCACATGTCGTGCAGTTTTGCGAAAGGGCACGCAGCAAGTAGTTTCGCAAAGTGCAATATCAAGCAGGAATTATAAGGCGAGCAAATCGTAAGACGAGCGAAAAGTAAAGCGAGCGAGAGGGATTGTAGCTAAATAATGGTGCTCGGCGTCGGGCAGGCTGGCAAAATCCAGATAAATTTGAAATTTGCGTGCATTCTCTGCGTATCTTGTTTGCCGCAGCTTTGTAAAATTTCGCTATCTTGCGCCTAGTTATCGCGACGCCCTAAAAATTTCGCTGTCTTGGCGCGGATAAAATAAACCTAAGCTGCGCGATAAATTTTAAAAGCTTCGCGGGCAAATTTTAAAGCTTGAAGCTTAGAATTTTAAAATTCTCACGTAAATTTTAGAAGCTAAATTAAAGCGCGCCGAAATCACGATCTTATGTGTCAAATCCTGCAGCGCTATCTTAGATTTATCGCAAGCGGCTACGAGCTCTCTTAATTTCGTTTCTGCAAATTTCATTGACCTGTTCGCCCTCGCTATTTCGCAAGATAACCTCGTAGTCCGTGATTTCACGACCTTTGTTATACCCCTCGATATATCTGAATCTCGATAAAACTATTTTAAAGGATTCCACATCGTCTAAAGTATACTTATCGCCGAGCTTGACGTAGTTAAAATTCCTACTAGTAAGCGTATGAAAATTATTAAATTTTTGCTTTAAATTTAGCGTATAAATTTTCGTGGATGCAGCGCCGTTATCGCAGCTATTGATTTTGCTCTCATCAAAGGCAAGCGCGAGGCAAATTTCATCTCCACAGATTACCTTTATATCCTTGGCGCGGCTGTTTATGCGTATGGTCTGTCGCCATCCCTCGCCTTTAATCTCAAAGATATTGCGAGCGAGCTTTTTGGCTATTTCATCTCCGACATAACCTTCAGCTTCGGACTGATCAGCCCAACCGAGCGCGGAGTAGTTCTGCTTTTGCGGAAAATCCGCAAGCGGAGTTTGAAGCTCGCTTATAGCGTTTAAATTTTCCTCGGTGCCTTGTGGAGCTGCAAAAGAGGTACCCTCCATAGAGTGTAGATTAAAGAAGCCGATAAATTTTCTCACGACCTTATACGCCGTTTGAGAAAATATCTTGGCTTCGTTTTCAAAAAGCGAAATATCGTAGATGCCGTAGCTATAATATTTAAGCTCTCTACTCACCCACCTTTCGTCCGGCGAACGATCGATCTCGTTGTATCCATAGTAGCGCTCCGGCATATCTTTTTGTAGCAAAAAGTCGTCGCTATCGCTGTCCCCATACCTAAGCCAGACTCCAAAATCGTCCTTAATGTATAGATAATCAAACTTTGCGCCTCCTGCGAATTTTTTCTCGCCTAGCCAAAATACGGGTCTTTTTTCTAAGTTCGGCAAAGCGGCGACTGGGGGCAAATTTTGTAGCTCTTTTTCAAATTTTTCATCGATATAATCGCAAGCGCTAGTGGGCATACTAGGATCGCAACCCTCTGGCGTATCGGATGAAAAAAGCAAATTTAAAATCACAAATATATACAGCACAAAAAGCACGCACGCAGCGCTCACGACCAAGGCGGTAATTTTTAAAATTTTTATAAAAGTTTTCATGTCCAAATTTTACCTCGTTGCACCTAAAAAGCATAAAATTTTGCTTTAAATTTGAAATCCTCCGCGTATTGTCTGTACGCTTCGCCTATTGCTTCGCTAAGGCTTTTTAGTAGTTCGTCCGCGGCCTCCGCTTTGTCGTGCACGCCGCGATTTTTGCCGTTTGAGGCGCTGGATTCGGCGCCCTTTACGCAATCTTGCACGAAATACCACCAAAAATACCCGCCCACGTAGTTTTGCACGTAGCGCGGCATCGTATAATACCGCC
>CAURMQ010000183.1:0-3367 GCA_963525765.1 uncultured Campylobacter sp.
CCAGAAGCTTTGAGCTGCCTAGCATCAGCCATTTGGCTTCGCGCGGGCCCATAAAAAGCCCCTGCGTCGTATCTATAAGCTCGACCCGCTCATAGCCCTGCTCCTTAAGCCGTGCGATGAAAGCATCCATGTCGCCGTAGTTTCCGCGCGAGAAAAGATCGTGGATCGCGAAGCTGCCGCCCTTTTTAAGCACGCGGAGCGTCTCTAAAAGCAGCGCCTGGCGGTCCTTGCGCATGATGTTGTGATAGACGTAGTTGCTTGTAACCGCATCGAAGCTGCCGTCCTCAAAGGGTAGCTGCGTGGCGTCGGCCTGCTCGAAGCTAGTATTTTGCACACCTTCGGCGCGCGCGTTGGATTCGCACAGCTGCTTGTTAAAAGACGCGTACTCAAAGCCCCAGCGATCGACGCCCAGCACCGATGCGTGCGGGTTGCGCTTAGCGACGGCGATCGTTAGCGCGCCGCTACCGCAGCCTACGTCCAGCCCGCGCCCGCCCTCGGGTAGATCCACGTATTTTGCCGTACCCTCTACGATCGCACGCGAGAGCTGACGCTTGCCGCTGTAATCAAACGCGCGGTACCACACGACGCAGTAGATCGTAAAGCAGCCCAAAAGTAGCGCCGCTGCGCCGAAAAGCCCGGCAAGAAACCACCTCAGAACGCCGCCAACAAAAGCACCGCAAACGCCGAAAATCAAAAACAAAACTAACGCTATGCCCGCACCTGCGGCAAAGCTCGCGATCATGCCCTTAGGCACCCAGTTTTTATAGTCCGGTTTCATCTTCGCTCCTTTTATTAAATTTAATCTCGCGGCGGCAAAGCACGCTGCGGCGAAATTTTAATTCCGCCCGTAAATTTTAAATTTCGCAGCTCAAACCTCGCTTAAATTTAAACGCACGCTAATAGGTGTATTTAAACTCCGCGTAATAGTTGCGCCCTGGAGCCGGAGTATAGATGTCCGAGCGTAAATTTTGGTTGTAATTATACTCCTCGTCAAAGACGTTTTTGACTCCCGCGCTTATCAAAAATCCGCTTGCGAAGCGGTACGCAGCGCCCAGATCTACGATCGTGCGCGAGTCGATTCTATCGTGGTTGCCGTCGTGCGATGATGAGAAATATTTAAAATCGCTCATCAGCGTTAAATTTCTAATCGGCTCGTAATCGACGCCCAAAACGAACTTCGAGCGCTCCACCAACGGAACCTGCTTGCCTTTATTCGCGCCGGATTGGATCTTGGCGTCCACGTATGAAAAGGTCTCGCTAAGCTTTAAATTTGAAAGCAGACTTTGCTCCGCATACAGCTCCACGCCCTTGCGGCGCGTCTCGTCGATATTGATGAAATGCCAACCGCTATTAAAGCCGCTACCGAGTAGCTCGTTTACGATCTCGTTTTTCGTATCGGTCCAAAACAGCGTCGCACTTACGTATTGCCCATAGATTAGATCCTTCATGCCGATCTCGTAGGTTTTAAAGGTTTCGGATTTGAGGTTATTAAGCACGTAAGGGCCGCTAGAACTTAGCTTATCGATGAGCTGATTAGGACCCGGCGAGATATAGCCTCGCTCAAATTTAAAATAGACATTGCCGTCTTTAGAATATTTAAAATTCGGCGTGATCTCAAACGCATAGTTGTTTTTATCGTCCGTTACGTGCGTGCTGTCTTGAGTGTGAAAGATGCGCCCCATCCTACGCATCGTCGTAGAGACCTCGCGATCTACTTTGTATTCGGCGCGCTCAAAACGCCCGCCAGCACTAAGTGAAAATAGCTCCGTGAAGTCGTGCTTTTCTAAGGCATAAACCGAGTGCGTCTGTTTTTGCATATCAAAGATTGTAAGTTGTGAAAGGCTCATCATATTAAAATCGATCCTGCGGAAGCCCTTATTTTTAAGATAATCATATCCCGCTATGAGCTCGTCGTTATCATAGGTAAGCTTGCCCTTTAAATTCGCCCCTTCTTTGCGATCTTTCATCACAAAGCCCTTTTGCAAAATTCTAATATCTTGATAATAAGGCTGTAAATTTGCTTCAAATCTATCGCCGAATTTCACCGCATAATCCAAATCAAAATTTAATCGCGTGCTTTTGGTAAAGGTCCTCTCGCCTCCCTGTTGGCGGCGATCCGCTTTGAGTTTGGCAAGTTCTAAACTCGGCACATCATACGTCCTGGCGCGATAAAAGCTCGGATTAAAAGAGAGGCTTTGATCATCTGAAATTTTATAATTTAGTCCGAACGATGTATAATAGCCTCGCTCTCTTTCGCCCTTGCGGTATCCATGCTGATCAAAGCCCTTTATTGCGGTCTTTAGAAATAGATTTTCGCTCACATTCCCGCCTGCGCCGAAATTTAGATCTTTATAATTATACGACGCGATCTTGGTAGAGACATTGGCGTATGGGTATTTTGCGCCCTTTTTTGTGATGATATTTATCACGCCGCCGCTGGTACCGCTGCCGTAAAGCACGCTACCGCCACCGGGGATGATCTCCACGCGCTCGATATCTTCGATCGGAACGAGATCAATCGGGATGGTCGTAGGCGTAGTGTCGATCATATTGAGAGCGACTCCGTTAAGAAGGACCTTGACGGAGGTATTTGCCTTCTGACCTTGCCCACGCAAATCAACAGATCTGCCGTTAAAGCTAACCCCCGGCGCCTTTTCTAAAATTTCGCGCAGATCGCGGTAACCGCGGTTTTCCATATCCTCCGCGGTGATAACGGAAACGTTGCGAACCTCGTTTTTAAGCATATCCTCAAAGCCCGTCGCGGTAACTACGATGGTACCCAGCTTTGTGGCGTTCGCGCCGGAAGCGCTTTTATGAGCTGCGGAATTTACCGCTTGCGCGCTAGGCGCGCCGATATTTGCGGACGTAGCGTTATTTTCGGCTCCGTTTAGTTGTAAGGCGGCGCACAAACTTAGCGCGATCACGGCATTTGAAAGATAAAATTTCTTAAACATCACTCTCTCCTATTCAAAATTAGAATTTTGCGAATGATTTGCAAATGCTATATTATAATTTCTCTTGATTAAATAATAATAAATTTCAAAGATTAAAGATAGATTTTTTAAAATTTAGGCGTAGATTGGATGAAATTTCAATTTTGAGCGTTTTACGTAGCGTGGTAAAATTTTGGTTTTAAATTTAGCTTCTTTAGCGGCGTTTTTTTAAAAAGGCAAATTCGCAAAGCGGATCTAGCTGAAATTTTGAAATTTAGCCAAATCCCTAAAATCATATCCGTCTAAAATGCGCCAAAAAGTATTAAACCTATCCTGGCGCTCATTTTTTTATCCATATGGCTTTTTGATTTTGCTTGCGCATCAATTATTTTTTATCATGGCTCACCCTCTTTAGCCACTCTTTTTCAAATTTA
>CAURMQ010000184.1:0-3345 GCA_963525765.1 uncultured Campylobacter sp.
AGCTTGATAGCTCTACTATCTATTCTGATTGCTGGAAAGCTTATGATGGATTAGTGGATTACGGAGCTAAAGCTCATTATAGAGTAAAGCATTCTAAAAATGAATTCGCTAACGGTAAAAATCATATAAACGGCATAGAAAACTTCTGGGGTTATGCTAAACATAGACTAGCTAAATTTAAAGGGATAAAGAAAGAAAATTTCTTGCTTCATCTAAAGGAATGTGAATTTAGATATAATACTAAGACTACACAGGAAAACCTATATCAGAAACTATTGAAATTGATAAGAGAGAATCCGCTTAAGTTTAATTGAGCCATTTTAAATTCCGCCGCGTCTGCACCAAAGCACGAAATTTTAAAATTCCACTCCTTTCTTGTGCTGTTTTGTCAAATGCAACCTGCAAGATTTAATCTCATAAAATTTTAAAATTTCATCGCAAGCTTTAAAACGCCCATAAAATTTTTAACCCAATCCTACGCTGAAAATTTTGTAAAATTCCGTGACTTTAAAATTTTGCAAAATTTTAAAAATTTTAAATTCTATCGCTAGGACGCGGATGAAAACTCTAAAAAAACTCGCGCAAAATCGAAGCAAACAATGAAAAAGTGAATTTATTTGACGACTTTACTTACTATTTAATAATCATTAAAGATATAAAAAGCTAAAATTGCTTTTCGCCTGCGGGCGAATTTAATGTCTGCTTGCCATTCGCGCGGGATTTTGAGGTTTTCCGTAGCCGTGGCAATGGTTTTGAAATTATTTATGAGAAAGGAAAAAGGATGAAGAAATTTCTCTTAAGTCTGCTCGTCGTAGCTTTGGCTAGTAGCGCGCTTTGCGCTAGGTCGCTCTCCGAGATCAAAAGTAGCGGAGTACTTAGAATAGGCGTTTATGACGCGCAGCCGCCGTTTAGCAAGATAGAAGACGGCGTGCATCAGGGCTTTGAGGTCGATATGGCAAATGCCATCGCCAAAGATATGCTTCCATCGGGCGGGAAGGTGGAGTTTACCTCCGTACTTGCAAATCAGCGTATAAAATTCCTACAAGAAGATAAGGTGGATGCGGTTATTGCAACTCTTACCGTAACTCCGGAGCGCGAGAAGCAGATCGATTTTACGACCCCGTATTTTAGCGTCAATATGGGCATTTTAACCCGCATCGAAGATAAGATTAAATCCTTAAACGATTTGCAAGATAAAACTATTTTAGTTCTTAGCGGCGGTACCGCAGAAACATACTTTGAAAAGCAAGGCTATAATATCGCCAGATGCGATAACGCAAACGCTTGCTACAAGGCGCTAAAAGCTGGACAGGGCGACGGGTATGCCGACGATAACCTAGTCGTGCTGGCTTATCCGGTATTAGATAAAAAGGTTGAAGTAAATATCAAAAATTTAGGCACTTCGGATTTCTTAGCTATCGGCGTGAAAAAGGGCAATTCGGAGCTTTTGGATTTTCTAAACGGCGAGCTAATCAAGCTAAGCAAAGAGGGCTTTTTCAAAAATTCGTTCGATAATTTCATCGAGCCTTACTACAAAGGAACTGCAGAGAAAAAGTATTTCTTGCTGGATGATCTTTATAGCTTGCTGTAATTTTAAAAAAGGGGGACGCTATGAAAAAGATAATCTTGGCGTTAATGCTGGCTGCGTGTTCGCTTCTTAGCAACACTTTGACTCAAATCAAAGAAAAAGGGGTTATTCGAATCGGTATAGATGGCTCATCTCCGCCGTTTAGTGTCGCTAAAGCTGGCGAATATAGCGGCTTTGAGATACTCTTAATCGAAGGGCTTGTTAAAGAAATTTTCGGTGATAAAGGCAGCAAGATACAATATGTCGTAACGGTAGGCGATGATCGTATAAAAGCGGTGCAGGATAACAGAGTTGATTTGGATATCGCACTAATCTCGGTTACAAAAGAGCGCGAGAAGCTGGTAGATTTCTCCGATCCATACTTTAGCGTAAATATCGGCGTGCTAACTCGTAGCGACGATAATATCAGAAAGGTCTCCGATCTAAACGGAAAGACTATACTGGCGCAGCCCGGTACTACTGTGTTTGATTACTTTACGAAACAGGGCTATAACGTAGTACCGTGTGCGAGCGCGAATGAATGCTTTAATGATCTAAAATCGGGTAAGGGCGACGGATACGGCGATGATAATCTACTTGTATTTGCTTACGCTGTAGTCGACCGCAAAGTCGAAGTAAATATCAAGAATTTAGGCTCGACGGACTTCCTGGCCATCGCGGTGCAAAAGGGCAATACCGAGCTGCTTAACGCGGTAAATGCGGGACTAATTGAGCTAAGTAAAAAGGGTTTTTTTACAAAAATTTTTGATGAGAGTATTGAGCCTTTTTATAAAGGCACCATTGATAAAAAGTATTTCTTGCTGGACGATCTTTACAGCTTGTTTTAATTTAAAGTGGCGATGGACGGAATTCTATTCGCCGGCAAATTTTAGTAAAATTTAAAGGAATTTTATGAAAAAGATTATATTTGCGTTGTTAATCGCTTCGTGTTCGTTATTTGCTAACTCTTTAGCGCAGATCAAAGAAAAAGGGCTCATTCGTATCGGAATAGACGGCTCACTGCCGCCGTTTAGCGTCTCCGAGGACGGCAAATACAGCGGTTTTGAAATTTCGCTTATCGAAGAGCTCGTGAAAGAAATTTTCGGCGATAAGGGCGGCAAAATCGAATATGTCGTAACTCTGGGCAATGATCGTATCACAGCCGTGCAAGATAACAAGGTCGATTTGGATATCGCGGCGATTACGGTTACGAAAGAGCGCGAGAAACTAGTGGATTTTTCAAACCCTTACTTTAGCGTAAATATCGGCGTACTAACCCGTAGCGATGACAATATCAAGACAATAAACGACCTGCAGGATAAAGAAATTTTAGCAGAGCCCGGCACTACGGCGTTTGATTATTTTAATAAGGAAGGCTTTAAAGTTATCTCATGCGCTAGTTCTAGTGAATGTTTCCGAGCGCTAAAATCCGGTCGCGGCAGCGGCTATGCAGACGATAATATGGTAGTTTTGGGTTATTCGGTTGTAGATCGCAAGGTAGAGGTAAATATCAAGAATTTAGGCACGACGGACTTTTTAGCTATCGCGGTGCAAAAAGGTAACGATGACTTGCTAAACGCCTTAAACGACGGGCTTGTCAAGCTCAGCAAAAACGGCTTTTTCAAGAAAATTTTTAACGACAGCATCGATCCTTTTTACAAGGGCAAGGCTGAGAAAAAATATTTCTTGTTAGATGATCTTTATAAAATGTTTTAATTCAAAGGACAAAATATGAAAAAAATTCTACTAAGTATTTTGCTGGGTGCTGGCGCGCTTTG
>CAURMQ010000185.1:0-3323 GCA_963525765.1 uncultured Campylobacter sp.
TCGCAGCGCTCGGTCGTGAGCGATTATGCGGGCACGACGATCGATCCGGTGAATGAAAGCACGGAATTTGGGGGACGCACGCTTGAGTTTATCGACACGGCGGGCATTCGCCGCCGCGGCAAGATCGAGGGCATAGAGCGTTTCGCGCTAAATCGCACCGAAAAAATTTTACAAAACTCCGACATTGCGCTTTTGGTGCTTGACGCAAGCGAGCCGCTAAACGAGCTGGATGAGCGCATCGCGGGGCTTGCGGCTAAATTTGAACTCGGGCTCATCATAATTTTAAACAAATGGGATCTTTGCGAGCGCGATTACGACGAGTTTTGCCGCGATCTGCGCGATAGGTTTAAATTCCTTTCCTACGCGCCGATCATCAGCGTCAGCGCGACGGACAGGAAGCGGATCCATAAAATTTACCCGCTCATTTTGGAGGTTTATTCAAATTTCACGCGCAAGCTCGGCACCGCAAGGATCAATGAAGCGGTAGAAGCCGCGATAAAGGCGCATCCGATACCTCGCGAGCGGGGCAAATCGGTTAAAATTTACTACGCCGCACAGATCGGCTTTGCGCCGCCGAAGATCGCTCTTGTAATGAACCGCCCCGGAGCGCTGCATTTTAGCTACAAGCGCTATTTGATAAATAAACTGCGCGCAAGCTTCGCTCTTTCGGGAAGTCCGCTAGTGCTGCTGCCGCGCAAAAAAGGGGAGGGCGATGAAGAGCGGTAACATCGTGCTCATCGGCTTTATGGGGGTCGGCAAGGGCACGGTAGCGCGGGCACTGGCTGCGCAAAGCGGGATGTTTGCGCTTGATTGCGACGATATGATCGAAAGCTACGCCAATAAAAAGATCGGGCAAATTTTTAAAGAGCAGGGCGAGCAGAGCTTTAGAAAGATGGAAGAGGGCCTTGCGAAATTTTTAGAAAAGTCCGTCCGCTGCGCCGTGATCTCCACCGGCGGCGGCTTTTACGCCGTGAAAAATTTAAACAAAATCGGCACCGTCGTGTATCTGAAATCAAGCTTTGAGGGGATCATAGAGCGCTTAAAAAATAGCAAGAACGCGGAGAAAAAATTTGCCAAGCGCCCGCTGTTAGCGGATCTGCAAAAGGCCGCGGCGCTGCACGCCGAAAGAGACGGGGCGTATGAAAAAAAGGCCGATATCGTAATCGACGTCGAAAATAAAAGCGTAAAAAAGATCGTAAAAGAAATTTGCTCCGCCTGCGACGGGCTAAATTTAAAGGGGAAAAAGATGTCTAAGCAGAAGTGCCCAGACGGCGGCAAAAATTCCGAGCCGCGCGGCAAAGAGAGTAAAAGCGATAAGCTTAAAAAGAAAGAGGCGCTAAAGCAAAAGCTGCGCGAGCTACTGGACGGCTTAGAGCGCGAGGAAATTCCAAAGCGGGTGATTGCTTGGCACTTCGATCTTTACGAGCCTTATGCGCTTGAATTGGCGGGATCGAGCAGCTACGACGGGGATGACGACGACTGGGCGTGCGAGGACGAGGATGAATTTTATCCGCAAAGCTCGCGCTTGCAGCTTGAATTTTTAAGCGAGCTTTCGTGGCGGCAGGTTTTAAAACTGCTCGTGCAGGCTCTGCGCGAGCTGCGAGAGCAGATGCCAGATGCAAAAATTTTTAAGTGCAAGCACGTCGCCGTGGGTTTTGTGGACGGCGATTTGATTTTGATTTAAAGGAGCAACGATGAGAATTTTAACGGGTCTTCAGCCCAGCGGCAAGCTGCATTTGGGTAACTACTTCGCGAGCATCAAGCAGATGGTGGATGCGCAAAACGCGGGAGAGCAGATGTTTATGTTTATCGCAAACTACCATGCGCTCACGTCCGTAAGCGACGGCGCAAAGCTAAAAAATTCCACCTACGAGGCCGCCGCAGCGTTTTTGTCTCTCGGGATCGATCCGAAAAAGACGGTGTTTTGGGTGCAAAGCGACGTGAAAGAGGTGCTGGAGCTTTACTGGATTTTAAGCGGATATACGCCGATGGGGCTGCTCGAGCGAGCGCACGCATACAAAGACAAGATCGCAAAGGGCTTTGAGAGCAAACACGATCTGTTTAGCTACCCCGTGCTGATGGCTGCGGACATCCTGCTATACAGCGCGGAGATCGTGCCCGTGGGCAAGGATCAGATCCAGCACGTCGAGATCGCCCGAGACATCGCGCTTAAATTTAACAACGCCCACGGCGAAATTTTAACTATTCCGCAAGCGCGCGTAAATGATGAAGTAGCGATCGTGCCGGGCACAGACGGCGCGAAGATGAGCAAGAGCTACGGCAATACGATCGATATTTTTGCAGATGCCGCGACGCTAAAGAAGCAAATTTCAAGTATCGTAACGGCCTCCGAGCCGCTAGAAGCGCCTAAGCAGTGGCGCGGATGCAATGTCTATAATATCGCGAAGCTGTTTTTAAGCGAGGCGGCGGATCAAGCGGCGCTGCGGGCTCGCTACGAGCGCGGAGGCGAGGGGCACGGGCACTTTAAGGCGTATCTAAACGAGCTCGTGCTTAGCTACTTCAAAGATGCGCGAGATAAATTCGAATACTATCAAAGCCACCGCGAAATTTTAGACGAGATGCTAAGACAGGGCGCGCAAAGGGCGGCTGCGACGGCTGCTTCATTGATGCAAAAGGTTCGCGCCGCCGTGGGGATTTATCGCTAAGGAGAGTGAGATGACGGATTACGCTAGAGAAATTTTATCTGACGGCAAGCTGCTTCGGCAGAAGCTGGAAATTTTCTTGCAAACTCCTAGTAAGGTTGAAATTTACGCACGTGCCTGCGAGAAATTTTTCGCCGCGGGTAAGCAGCGCGAGTTAAATTACGTAAGCACGTGGAGCTGGTGGGGATTTTTCGGTACGCTGTTCTTTTTTCTGTACCGCAAGGAGTACAAAATTGCCGCAGCTCTATTTGCCGTTATGGTAATTTCTTGCTTCGTTCCGTTTTTGGATGGACATGATAGAACTATAGGAACGGCGATTAGCGTCAGTAGCGGGACTATGGCGAAATATTACGTTTGCGATAGTTTTGTTTCATTGCTAGATAAGCAGGACGATGAAGCCCTAAGACGGGGCGGCGGCGTGAATAGATGGGCGATATGGCTCGCGGTAATATTTTACGCTTTTGTCGCAATTGTGTTTGCGCTGATAATTTCAAACGGCAGCAAAATTCAGTAGTTTTAAAGGGCTTCCGCGCTCAAAATAGCTAAATAAATTTTAAAAAGGGGTAGAGATGAAAGCGATCGTAACGGTGATCGGTAAGGACAAAGTTGGCATTGTGGCGGGCGTTTCGGCCAAGCTCGCGCAGCTTGGGCTAAACATAG
>CAURMQ010000186.1:0-3285 GCA_963525765.1 uncultured Campylobacter sp.
AGAGCGCGCGATTTGTGATGATCGTAATGCGCGAAGCAAGCTCTAAATCTAGCATCCGCCCGCTCCTTTAGGCCCAAAATCCACGCCCGTGAGCGACGCCGCACCGAGGCTCAAAATTTTATTCACAGCGTTTAATTTTAAAATTTCGCCCGCAGCGCTAAGGTTTAAAATCTCATTCGCCAGTATTGAAGCCAAAATCCCTGCCTCCGCGCTATAGCTTAAAATTCTCGCAGCGCCGCTAGAAATAAAATTATTCGCCGCCGCATCGAAAACTAAATCCATAGCCGAGGTGCTGGAGCTTAAAATTCTGCCCATCCAGATGGAGGCTAAAATTTTGTTCGCGTCGCTAGAGTTCAAAGCATCTGCCGAACCATTAGATTTTATCGGCTTCGCGTTGCCGCCGCATAGAAGTCTGGGGTTTGCGCTGTTTTTAAATTTAAAATTTACGCCGCCTGTAGGTTCGGAATTTGTGCTGCCTTTAAATTTTAAATCCGCGTATGTGTTCCTGGCCCTCAAATTTACACACGCATTTTTAAGCCCAGAATTCCTAACGTTCGCTAGTGCGGCGCCCAAGCCTTTTTTATCTGCCATAACGCCATAAATTTTATCTCGGCATACGGCGTTGCAAAATTCGGCGTCGTATTTTACGCTACAAATTTTACTTCGCCGGGTAGCACGAAATTCACCCTCGAGCCTGGTGCCCCAAATCTCGCGTCTAGCGTCATAAATTTCATCCACGCACGCGGCAAAATTTCGCGCCTCACACATAGATATACTCACTCATCAGCGGCTGCAGCCCGCCGCCGCGGATCGCCTCACAGACCTCGCTTACGCTGCGCGCGTCGCTGATCTCGAACTGCTCGTCGCCCCTCTGCTCGCTGTGCCCGCCGATACCCACGCTCACGCCTGCTGAAATTTTGCTCGCCGCGATCCTGATCGCGTTGTCGCGGAAGCCCGCCCTCTCGCGCGTGGAGATCGTGATCTGCGCACTTGGCAGTAGCAGTCGATACGCGCACATCACCTGTAGCAGCTCGCGCTCGCCGACGTCCTTCGGGTTTATTTTGTCGTTGTTGATGATCGGGCGCAGACGCGGCACCGAAAAGGAGATCTCGGCGCGCGGGTACTTGCGCTGAAGCAGCCACGCGTGCACGCCCGTGGCAAAGGCATCGCGGCGGAAGTCCCCGAGCCCCAAAAGCGCCGCGAAGCCCACGCCGCGCATACCGCCTCTAATCGCGCGCTCTTGGGCTGCGAAACGATACGCAAAAACCCGCTTGTTGCCCGCAAGATGCAGCTGCGCGTAGCGCGCGGGATCGTAGGTTTCTTGAAAGACGGTGACGAAATCGACGCCGCAAGCGTGCAAATAGGCGTAATCAGCGGAGTTTAGCGGATAAATTTCAACGCCGATTACCTTAAAATACTGCCGCGCGAGCTCGCAGGCGCGCCCGATGTAGCGCACGGGGCTATTTTTCTCGCTCTCGCCGGTGAGTATTAAAATTTCCTCCAGCCCGCTCGCCGCGATCGCCTTAAACTCCGCCTTTAGCTGCGCTTCATCAAGCCTTGCGCGCGCGATTTTGTTTTTGCAGTTAAAGCCGCAGTAAACACACAGATTATCGCAATAATTTGAGATGTAAATCGGCGTAAAAACGGCAACGTTGCTGCCGAAATGTGCCGCCTTCTCGCGCGCCGCAGCTTGCGCGATCTGCTCCAAATGCTCGCCCGCGCGCACGCTTAATAGCGCCGTAAAATCGCGCAGACTTCTATTTTTCGCGCCGATCGCTCTTTGCACGTCAGCCTCGCTCGCCTCCTCGCAAAAGCCCTCGCGCATAGCGAGCGTGCTCTGCATTATCTCGCTTCCGATATCTTCCATGCTCGCTAGATAGCCGGTTTTGTTCATCTTTAAAATTTTCCTTTTAAATTTTTATTTAAATTCCACGCGGCACGCTTTTGTGCGAAAATTTACGCGGCGCAAATTTCTCATCATTTGGTTTAAAGATGCATTTTAGCAGGTTTTAGGTAAAAAATTACAAAACGAGGGGTGTCTATTCGCATTTTAAATTTTAGTGATTTTTAAAAGATGAAAGAATATACTTTCGTAAAATTTTAAGAAGAAGTAATGAAAAAAATCATCTTAGGTTTAGCCCTATTGGGCTATTTGGCTTTTGGCATAACTTTTAGCAAAGAGCAAGTTAAACAATTTGAGCAAAATTGCGAAGTAGGTGATTTTGAGGCTTGCAGTTACGCCGGCGCTCTTTATAAAGATCCGACTGAATTCGGCAGAAACGCATCCGATAGGGACTATAAAAAGACGCTCTATTTTTACGAAAAAGCTTGCGATGGAAATGTTTATGAGGCTTGCTCGGATTTGGGAACAATGTATTTCGACGGCAAAGGGGTAAAAAAAGATTATAAAAAGGCTGTCGAGCTATTTAATAAGGCTTGCGACGACGGGGATGCGGGCGGCTGCAGCAATTTAGGCATTATGTATGCAAACGGCAAAGGGGTAAAATGGATATAACGCGGGCTATGGGATATTACAGAAGAGCTTGCGATGCAGGAGTTTGGATAGCTTGCGGGAATTTCGCTTCGGTTCTTGAAGCAGGTGGCGACAGAGCAAGAGCGGTGCAATACTATCAAAAAGCCTGCGAAATGGACAAAAAGGAATCACTATCATCAGACTACGATAAAGACCCTTTACGAGAATACTGCGACAAATACGACATACTAAACTAGCCCACTGATCAATCGGGTTTCTCTCGATCGGGCTACTTGGTGCGATGAAATTTTAAAATTTCATCGCCGAGCTTGTCGCGCTTTACACCGCTGTCAAATTACTTTTCGCCGCAGCGCTTTAAGGCGCCTAGCGAAGTGAGGAATTTATGTCGTTCGGCATGAGGCTTGACAAAGCGCGCTAAAATTTAACTCACATGGCGCAAATTTGCACGGCGCGAAATTTTAAAATTTCACGCCGCATCTATCGGCCGTTACGCCAAGCTTGCGCGATATGTATTTATGGCTCAAGAAAGGCGAATTCGGCGCAAAAAAACACAGCTCGCGCAATCAAACGCGCTTAAAATTCTAACCGCTACCTCAAAAATCCCGTTAGCGGCGAGCTTGCGCTGGCCGTCTTAGAAACGGCGCCGAGCCCCGCCAGATAGGCATCGCGCCCCGCCTGCACGCCGAGCGCAAACGCTCGCGCCATCAGCGTCAGATCCCCGCTCGTGGCGATCGCTGTATTTACCATCACCGCAGCGCAGCCCATCTGCATCGCCTCGCAGGCCTCGCTAG
>CAURMQ010000187.1:0-3272 GCA_963525765.1 uncultured Campylobacter sp.
TTATCGATGCCGCGCGTTTGCGCATTTAGCTGCCGCATCTCCTCGCCGCGCACGAAAATTAGCTCGACGCTCCCGCCGCCCAGCTCCGCCGCGATAGCGTCCAAAATTTCTGGATATGGCTGCTCGCAAAGTATCATTTTTACCCCTCTTTTATAAAATTTTCGTATAATTTTAGCAAAAAAAGGACGAAAATGAGAGCTTTATGCGTGATCAGCGGCGGCATGGACAGTGCGACTTGCGCCTATATCGCGAAGCGTGAAGGTTACGAGATCGTGGCACTGCACTTTGACTACGATCAGCGCACGATGGGCAAGGAGCGCGAGTGCTTCGGTAAAATTTGCGACGATTTGGGGGTTGCAAAGAGGCTGATTTTAGACGCTCGCTTTATCGCGCAAATCGGCGGCAGCGCCCTTACAGACGGCACATTGCCGATCAGAAAGGGCGCGGCGGAGCTTTGCGGCGCGGTAAATACTACCGGCGCCGAGATTGACAGCGCGGTAAATTCCAAGAGCGTCGAGCTTGGGGAGTTAAATTTTGCCGAGACAAATTCCGTCGCCGAATTAGATGGGCAAAATTCTATCGTGGCGAATTCTATTAATGCCGAGATTGGCTGGCAAAATTTTACCGAGGCAAATTTTTCGACGAGCCCTGCGGACGCTCCGCTAAGTGCAGATTTGGCGCGAAATAGCGGCGGCTGCGCGCAGAAAGACGAAATTTTAACCCAATACGGTGAAACTTCGCTCAGGGGCGATAAAATTTCGCCGCAAGGTACCAAAATTCAGGTTCAAGGCGGCAAAATTTTAGCTCGCGACGACAAAATTTCACCGCAAGACGGCGAAATTTCACCTCAAAGCGGAGCCGAGCCGCAGCAGGGCGATAAAATTCCACCCAAGCACGCAGGGGGTGAAATTTCGTCGCAAAGCCAAAGCGATAAAATTTCACCACCAAGCGGCGAGCGCGTGTTTTCGGATCTGCCGAGCACCTACGTGCCGTTTCGCAACGGCGTGTTTTTGAGCATCGCCGCCGCCCTTGCCGAGAAAGAGCGCTGCGACGCGATTTTCATCGGCGTGGTGCAGGAGGACAGCAGCGGCTACCCCGACTGCGGCGCGGAGTTCATCGGCGCGTTTGAGCGAGCGCTCGATCTGGGCACGAGCCGCGACTTTCATCCGCGCATCAAAACCCCGCTCGTGCACCTTAGCAAGGCGCAGATCGTTTCGCTGGCGCTTGAAATCGGCGTGCCGTTAGAGCTTACGTGGAGCTGCTACGAGCGCGAGGACGCTGCGTGCGGGCTTTGCGACAGCTGCCTGCTGCGGCTCAAAGGCTTTGCAGGCGCCGGCGCGAAAGATAAAATCCCCTACGCGATAGAAATTTAGGTGCGTCGCGGTTAAATTTACCGAGCCCGCATAGCTCGGCGTGTCATCGCAGCGCTTGATATGCGCGGGTTTTGAATACGTAGCGCCGCATAGTTTATAGCGGGATTTCAAACATACGGCGGCGACTTGCACTTTGGCGCGCGCCGAGCCGCGGCTGTAAATTTAAATTGCACTTTAAAATTTTAAAAATTTTAACGAGGGCGTTACGCATGGTTCAAAGCAAAATCAATTATAAATTTAACTACTACGCTATATTTATTAGTGTATAGGCGGTTATAAACATATCGTAAATCTAAGATTATTAAATTTCTTAAGGAGGAGAGAATGGCGTTTGAAAATGCAATCATCACCAAAGAGGATGATGAGAAGTATGGATTAAGTAAAATTTACTACAAATACAATCCATATTATAAAATTTTTATCGGTAGACTGGATTGGACTATTGACAGAGCAAGAAACTGTTGGTTGTGGAAAGTTTATAATTTTCCAGACTATGAATATGACCATAATACGCTTGAAAAAGCTATTTGGATTTTATATTATAATAGAGATTTTATCGAAGTTATTCTTGATTATGAAATTGATAAAGCAGTGGGATCAAAGCGACTTCATAGAATTTGGCAATTATTAGGTTTGAGCCCAATGCGCACAAAAGCACTTTCAGCTGATGAAGTAATTTCAATTTTAAATGAAAGCCTGGAAACATATGGAGAATATGGCTATACTGAAACTATGCAGTCATCATATAACTACTCCATGGAAATACAAAATTTAATCAAAGAAAAATAGAATGGCGTTAAAAATACAATAGTCACAAAAAGTGACGGCAGTGAACTAATTGAAAATTTCACTCAAACGCCGAGCGTAGATTTAGATGCGGGATGATCTCAAGCTCTGCGGGCGCGACGAATTCTTTTTTACGCAGCTTTTCTATCGCTGCGCGCGCGATCATAGCGGCGTTGTCGGAGCAAAATTTCATCGGCGCGAAAAGTATCTCGCAGCCCGCCCGCTCGCACAAATCCGTCAAAAGCCCCCGCAGATGCAGGTTTGCGCTCGCTCCGCCCACGACGCCGAAGCGCGCAAAGCGCTTCAGCTCAAAGATCCGCTGCAATTTATCCAGTATGTGCGCGCACGCCGCGTCCTCAAAGCAGCGCGCCAGATCGCGCATCGCCCGCTCATCTAGCTCGCCCGCCTCTTTTAGCTTTTCGATCTGCACGCGCACGGCGTTTTTAAGCCCCGAAAAGCTATACTCCAGCCGCCTGTCGCCCTTCAGCGGCACGGGCAGCTCAAACCTCGGCTCACCGCCTTTTGCAAGCTCCTCGATGAGCGCGCCGCCCGGGTAGCCGAGACCCAGCATCTTTGCGATCTTATCGAAGCTCTCGCCGAAGCTGTCGTCGCCCGTGGTCGCTAAAATTTCGATACCCCCCGCAGCGTCGATATCCAAAACCATCGTATGCCCGCCGCTAACGAGCAAAACGCCCATCGGAAATCGCGCCTCGCCGTGCAAAAACAGCGAGTAAACGTGACCTATGAGATGATTTACGCCGATGAGCGGCAAATTTAGCGCGAGCGCGAGCGCTTTTGCCATATTCACGCCGCCGATCAGGCTCACGCTGAGTCCCGGGGTATTGGTCGCTGCGACGGCGCTAAGCTCGCTAAAATAGGGCTTTGCGCGCTGCAAAATCCGCGGCAGCGCCTCCGTATGCAGCCTCGCGGCAAGCTCGGGCACGACGCCGCCGTATTTGGCGTGATCGGCCTCCTGGCTTATTTTTTCGTAAAATTTCAGCTCGAAACTGCGCTCATCCATCACCGCGACCGAGCTGTCGTCGCAGCTGCTCTCAATAGCAAGTATCACACAAAATCCTTAAAATTTTTCGCTCATTATACTCAAAAATCGGC
>CAURMQ010000188.1:0-3234 GCA_963525765.1 uncultured Campylobacter sp.
AGCCTATTTGCCGCTGACGGCGCAACACTTTACAAAAAATGCGCGGCCTGTCACGGACCAAAAGCCGAAAAAGTGTATCTAAACAAAGTTCCTGCGCTTAACACGCTTTCAAAAGAAGAGATCGCCGAGGCTTTAAAAGGTTACAAAGAGGGCAGCTTGGACAAATTTAAGTCTTCTGCAATGATGAAACCTATCGCAAAACCTCTTAGCGATGACGACATCGCAGCTCTATCAGAGTACATCCCTACTCTAAAATAACCCTTTTCGGCGGAGTTTTTCCGCCGATTTTTCTCTGCTTTTTATTTCGCGCTTCATTTTAGTAACTTTTTTATAAAATTTCTTTTCTTTTAAGCTTTTAGGGCTATAATCTCGTCTAAATTTCTATCAAAAAGGACGAAAGATGAAAATCTATCACATTGCAACCGCCGTTTTGGCGCTAAATTTTTCTCTACTTGCGGCCGACGGCGCAGCTATTTACAAAAAATGCGCAGCCTGTCACGGCGAAAAAGCGGACGTAAAATACGCAAACAAAGTGCCTGCGCTAACTAGCATCAGCAAAGAAGACCGCATAAAAGCGCTACAAGGCTACAAAGACGGCTCAAACAATAACTTCGGCATGGGCAAGGTCATGCAGCTGCACGCCAAAAACCTAAGCGACGAGGATATGGCGACTGTTAGTGAGTATATCGATAGCTTGAAATAATCTTTGCAAGTAGATTTCAAACGATCTCTACGGAACAAATCATAAAAATCCCGCGCTTGGCTTGCTTTTTCGGCAAGCCGCTCTTGCTCGCCGAGCTTAAATTTAGCTTTAAATTTGAGCTTTTGCCGCGTCTTTTAGAAGAAATAATTTTAATAGACGCAAAGGCTTGCAAAATTTGAGTCAAATTTGACGCCGCTACACAACCAAACCCGTGAATCAAATTTAACCGACACTCACCGATTTTAGCCGCATAAACGTCAAATTTGCCATAGTCGCACCGACTAGATCAAATTTATCTGCATTAAATCCGCTTGTGATGTCCGCTGCTTTTAAAATTTTCACTCAGATTTACCGCCTCATCGTGCATTTTAAGGTGGCAAATTTAGCGCAAAATTCGCTCAGGCTTAAATTTTATCGCAAATTTATCCGCTCAAATTTAAAGCCGCTATCCGTTAAATTTACGACCAAAATTTAGCCCCCATTTAAACGTAAATTTGCCTCACTCAGGCGGTTTATAGCCCTTTTCTTTACGACGCAGTTCCAGCTCATAGGCGTCGTTTAGCGCGTCTTCGTCGTCAAATTTCGTCCCGTCCAAAAACTTTCGCTCGTCGTCAAACTGCCTGGTTTTGAGCCCCCACAGCAGCGCCGCCAGTCCGCATGCGCCTAGCAGCGTCGAGACCCCGATCATCATCGCCACGACCGCCCCGCTCATCGCTCGCTCCTAGCCCGCATCGCGTTTAGCACGACCGCGACCGAGCTTAGCGACATCGATAGCGCGGCCACGGCGGGCGCTACGTAGCCGGCCATCGCTAGCGGTATCGTCACGGCGTTATAAACGAGCGAAAAAGCCAAATTTTGCCGCACAATGCAGTAGGTCCTGCGCGCGAGCGCTACAGCAGCCGCGAGCGAGGCGGGGTCATCTCTCATCAGCACGACGTCGCTTTTTGCGATACTCACGGCCGCTCCGCTGCCCATGCACACGGCCACGCTTGAGAGCGCTAGCGCGGCGGCGTCGTTGATCCCGTCGCCTATCATCAGCACGTTTCGCCCCTGCTGCGCAACTCTCTCTACGTAGGCGGCCTTGTCCGTAGGCAGAGCGTTTGCGACCGTTCCCTCGATGCCAAGCCCCTCTGCTACGCGCTTTGCGGCGTATTCGTTATCGCCCGTTAGCATCGCTACGCGCATACCGGCGTTTTTTAGCGCGGCTACGCACTCTTTGGCGCCATCTTTTAGGCTCTCTTCTAGCTCAAATACCGCCGCGATCTGCCCGCCCTCGGCAAAAAAATAACAAGTGCCACGCACGGCTTCGCCGTTATAAAGCCCAAGCTCGCGCATAAATTTTTCGTTCCCGCCCGCTAGATTTATGCCGCCAAATTTAGCCTGCGTGCCGCGTGCTGCGATATTTTCAAAGCCGCCTAACTCTAAAAGTTTTAAATCCTTAAAATTTGCGCGCAGGTACTCGCCGACGGCGCGACTAACGGGATGATCCGAGCCGCTAACCAGCGAAAAAAGCGCGCTTGCGTCAAATTTGCCCGCGTGCGTAAATTTACTCACCTTAAGCCGCCCCGACGTGAGCGTGCCGGTCTTATCAAACACGGCCGTATCGCACTTTGCTAGACTTTCGATGATGCGAGCTTCTTTAAAAAGTATCCCGCGCCTAAAGCCCGCTCCAAGCGCAACGAGCGTGCTAACGGGCGTAGCAAGCCCCAGCGCGCAGGGGCACGAGATCACCACGACCGAGATCGCGACGATGAGCGCGGCGGAGAGCTCGCCCGTTCGCCAGAACCAAAACGCAAACGTAGCTAGAGCCAGCGCCGTGATAGCAGCCGAAAACCTAGCCGCGATAGCGTCTGCGAGCGCCTGAATACGCGGCTTTTTGGCTGCGGCGGTTTCGAGCAGATTTATGATACGCGCCAGCACCGACTCGCTAAACACGGCGCCGACCTCATAAACCAGCGTACCGTCCACGCACACAGAGCCGCTTTTTATCTCGTTTTCGCCCTCTTTCGCGCTCAGATACGCGGGCGCGCTCTCGCCGCTAAGGCTAGATAGATCAAAGCTCGCCGCGCCGCTGATAACGATGCCGTCTAGCAGCACGCGCTCGCCAGCTCTCACGACCACGAGCTCGCCCACCCTCACCTCCTGCGCGCTTTTTAGAGTTATTTCGTCGCCGTTTTTGACGCTAACTGAGTTTAAATTTAGCGAGTTTAGATTATCGAGCGTGTCGGCGGCTTTTTTCTTGCTTAAAATTTCCAGATATTTGCCGATAAATACGAAAGTGATTATCATCACAACCGAGTCAAAATACACCTCTCCTTGCCGCGAAAACATCGAGTATATCGAGAAAATATAAGCTGCTAGCGTGCCCGTAACGATGAGGCTATCCATATTTTGCGTTTTGTTTTTTAGTGCCGCCCAAGCGCCCCTAAAAAACCCGCTTCCCGTATAAAAAAGCACCGGCGTAGCGAGGATAAATTCGGCGAAATTTATGATAGAGCGCACGTCGGCGCGCATGCCCGTGAAGTAGCCGC
>CAURMQ010000189.1:0-3182 GCA_963525765.1 uncultured Campylobacter sp.
GAGCTTAGCGACCACGCAAAAAGCAGGATTATGACGGTATTTAGCATACTTTTCCAGCCGCCAACCCAGACCTCGATCGCCTCTTTGACGCCGTAAATTTTTTGCGCGATGCCTAAAACGACGGCGATGATCGATGAAAAGAGCGCGGATTGAAACAGCACGACCGAAGCGTCCGCAGCGCTAAAAGCGGTGCGAATAGAAGTAAAGCTAAGAGGGGCTGCCTTGACCGCCTCCAAAGCCTCGCCCTCCAGCGAGCTGTAGCCATTAAAATAAAATCCGATGACGGAAAGGACAATCATCGCTCCTAGCGGGATTATCGCGTTTAGCTTGCGAAGTGCGACGCCCTCTTTGGGTACGAAAATTTGATCCTCCAAATTTTTGATCTTAAAATCCGCAGCTCCGCTCTTGCCGCCGCGAGATGCGATCTCTGCGCGATACATCGAGCCAAACTCCCTACTCATCACGGCAGTAGCGACTACGAAAAAGATCATGAAAATATTATAAAATCTATACGGGATCGTCTCTACAAAGACGGTGAAGGCGTTTATGTTTTCTACGCCGATCTGCGAGTAGGCCTCTTTGATCGCCGAAATTTCGACTCCGACCCACGTAGAGATCACCGCGATGCCGGTAATCGGCGCTGCGGTCGCGTCGATTATGAAGGCGAATTTCGCGCGCGAAATTTTAAATTTATCCATAAGCGGCCGCATGATAGGACCCACAATTAGGGCGTTTGCGTAATCGTCAAAAAATATCACGATACCCATCAGCCAGGTGTAAATTTGACCCAAAACCGGAGTGTCTGCGTGCTTGCTAAGCCAAAGCGCAAGCGCCTTCGTACCGCCGCTTTTGGTAACCAAAGCGATGAGCCCGCCGATACACATGACCTGAAGCAAAATGCCCGCATTCCACGTATCAGCCATCGATTTTACCATGCGCGAGCATAGATCGGTAAAAGCGAAAAGCGCCGAAGCTGCGATATTTTGATCTACCATACCGATGAGAAAGGTTCCGCTTAGCACGCCCAAAAACAGCGACAAAATCACGTCTTTGGTGATAAAAGCAAGCACGATCGCCGCAACCGGCGGGATAAGCGTCAGCACGCCGTAAAGCTCGCTGTTTCGCACGGCGGGCTCCACGTCCGCGAGCGCCAGCGCGGGCAAAAAAATCGCCGCAAAGATAAGCAAATTTTTCAACATTTTAATCCTTGATGATTGATAAAATTTTAAAATTTAACCTCCGATCGGGGGTTAAATTTTAAAATTCTGCGCGCCTTGCAGCAATTATTCGTATTCACGCGCTTTCTTTTACGGCGATTGTTGAGCGCCTTGATCGCACAGCAAGCTCTGCTATTTTGCTGCGTTTGCAATTTTGCGAACGCATTTTTAAGCAACTTGTCGCGCAGCAAAATTCCTACGGTGCAAAATACCGCGCACGGCGTAATCAAAAAGTATTTTATAAGTGCATTTAAATTCTACTTAACATAGCAAAAGCCCCCAAGTCAAGGTAAAATTCCACAATGTTGCGACACTTGCTTTGCCGCAAGAGCGATAAATTTCGTGCGCAAAATTTGACGAAATCCCGCTCTTGATCGCAAACCAAAATCCCTCGGCAAAAATTTTATCGCGCATAAACGCACAAATCGCCATTTTTAAAGCTCGTCTGCACGTTTATAAAATTTCAGTGCATGCAACCTGCGCAAGCAAAGCGATAAAATTTTAAAGCGTTAAATTCTACCAACTCGCACTCGAAAAATCCGCTAAATCTATAGAATTTACAAAGCGGCAAAACTCTAAATTTAAAGCTCATAAAGCTTTTGCAAACCCAAAACGCTGCAAACCTAAGACAACGACGAAGCGGTAAGCGGCCCTTTAAATCAAGCCCGCTAATTCTCACGCTCAGGCGCATCTTGCGGATCGCTCGTAAAATCATCGCTTGCTTGTGTAGGACTTAGTCCAAGCGAGCGTAAATAGCTCTGCGTAGCCGCTTCGCCGCCTGCAAGCGCGTAGTCTAGCGCATTTAGCCCTGCCTCATCGACTGCTTTTTCGTTTGCGCCCGATTTTACGAGCAATTCAACGATCTGCTTGGTACTTTTTTGCGACGCAAACATCAGTAGCGTCTTGCCCGCGCCCGAACGCTCACAGCCGTCGCTACGCTCGCCTAACGATGCTAGAGCCTGGGCCTCGGCGCTGCCGATCTGGCGGACATTTACGCTAGCGTGCGAGTAGATTAGCAACTTTACGAGCTCATAATTTTTTGCCGCGGCGGCGAAAAATATCGGAGTTTGCCCGAGCGAGTTTTTATAGCCAACCAAGGCGCCTTTAGAGATCATAAATTTTGCGCTTTGAACGTTATTCATCGCGTAAAATAGCGAGTTTTCCTCGCCAGCATTCACCTGCGCGCCCCGATCGATCAAAGTGCCGCTAAAGCGCTCGTCATATCCTAGCAAAAGTGCCAGATCCAGGGCATTATCAAGCTCGTAAATTGCAAAATCCTTGCTAAAAAGTAGCGTACGGAACTCATCTGCGCCTACTCCGCCTTTTAGCGCCAGCTCAAGCTCACCGTAATCTCCCGCCTTGCGATCCTTTGCAGCGTATGCGATAAATTCCGCTATAACGGCGCTTGCCAGCTCATCGGCGTCGTTTTTATTAAATTTAGTGGCGAAATAATCTTTTAGCGCCTCCCTGGCTGCCGGGACCTCGCCCATAAAATTGCCATAAGCGATGAAATTTCCAATCTTGCGCTCGGAGTAAAATTCTAAGGCTTCAAGCGATTTTTCGCTAATTTGCGCGTAGTTTTTCTCTTTAGCATAGCTCAAAAAGCCCTCGCCATCCATCCCCGCAAATGCCAAGGTTCGCTCAAGCCTTTTTTCGTTCAACAAGGCTTCGTTACCGACACAATCGATATTTTCGTCCCTGATCTCAGAAGCCGCGCTTTTTAAATTTTGCAAAAATTCTGCGCCAGCTAGCGAGCCTTTACAGCCAAAATCGCTTTGCAGCAGCTCTTCGTCCGCAGGCTCCTTACTAAAAAAGCCGCGCGGATCGCTTAGTATCTGCTCGCAAGAAGCGCCAAAAAGCGTACCGCAAAAAACAAACGAACCCATTAGAATTTTTCGCATCGCTACCTCGAATTGCATTTGAAGCGTTATTTTACCTTTAAATTTATTTATTAAAACTTAGTGC
>CAURMQ010000190.1:0-3168 GCA_963525765.1 uncultured Campylobacter sp.
AAAACAGCCGCGCGTCTTTTATCAAATTTCGCTCGACCTCGATCACTTCGGTATCTTTGCAAAGCTCTCGCGCCTCGATGCTATAACGCGCATCGGTGAGGAAAAATTTGCGACCCGCAAGACTTAAAAATATCGCGTTGTCGCAACTGTATCCGCACTCGTGGTAAACAGCGTTTTCGTCCTTTAAGATAAAATTTTTCAAATTTAATCCCAAACTTATTTGGCTTTCTGCTCGGCTCTGGCTGCCTTGATCTGCTCAAAAATTTGAATCATTCCGATCATTGCCAGATGGTACCCTACGGGGCCGAACCCGATGATCTGACCCGCTGTTACGGGTGCTATTAGACTTTTTTGTCTAAGCTCCTCCCTGCGAGCGATGTTTGAGATATGCACCTCGATCACGGGCAGACTAACTGCGGCGAGCGCATCGCGGATGGCGAGCGAAGTGTGCGTGTAGGCGGCGGGATTGATGATGATGCCGTCGCAGGTGCCGAAGCACTCTTGGATCTTATCGACGATCTCGCCTTCGAAATTGCTCTGGAAAAACTCGATCTCGTTGCCGCTCTGATCGGCGACCGCCTTCATCTGTTTATGGATGTCCTCCATCTTCATAACCCCGTAAATAGCGGGCTCGCGCATACCAAGCATATTGATATTCGGTCCTTGAATCACCATAATTTTCATTTTTACGTCCTTGTTTTGAAATTTAAGCAAAAATTATAACCAAAGCGAGCTTATTTTTTACTATGGCGCTAAATTTGCCCGTTCAAGCCCGGTCGCTAAAATTTTATCTCTAAATTTAGCACGGAAGAGAATTTTATGCTAAAATCACGCGCTGTTTTAGATAAGGAAAACGATGAGAATTCTAAGGGCGAAGTGGGTTCTTGTTTGCGATGAGAATTTTAAAATTTTAAAAGATGGCGCGATCGTCTTTGACGAGAAGATAATCGAGGTCTGCGCCTTTGCGAGTGCGGCGCGCAAATACCCGCAAGCCGAAATTTTAGACTTTAGCGGCGATATAGCGATGCCTGCGTTTATAAATCCGCACGTGCATTTGGAATTTAGCGCAAACAAAGGCACGCTGCGCTACGGCGATTTTTTGGAGTGGCTAGGCAGCGTCATCGCCTCAAGGCAGCAGCTGGATGCCGCGGCACGCGGACGATTGATTTTGGAGCAGATCGCCGCGATGATGCGAAGCGGCGTGGGTACGATCGGCGAAATTTCAAGCTTCGGCGGCGAGGCTGAAGCTTGCGCGCAAAGCGGCATTAGAACCGTGTTTTTCAATGAAATTTTAGGCGCGAGCAAGGATGCTGCGGCGGAGAATATTTTGAAATTTAAGCAGCGATTTGAGCGCGCAAAGGCGCTCGCAAGCTCGCTTTTTATCCCCGCCGTGTCGGTGCACTCGCCGTACTCGGCGCACCCGCAGATTACGGAGTTTGCGATCAGGCTTGCCCGCGAAAACGGGCTTGCTATAAGCACGCATTTTATGGAGAGTGCTTACGAGCGGCAGTGGTTGCGTACCGGTCGCGGTAAGCTTAAAACCTGGCTTGCTAAATTTAATCCCTCTCCCGCGCCTTTTTACTCGCCCCGTAGCTTCGTAGCGCATTTTAGCGGGCTTCGCACGCTTTTTACGCATTGCGTTTGGGTGGATGATTTTAGCATCTTTGATCCGAAGCTTCACTCGATCACGCACTGCGCGCGCTCCAACCGCCTGCTTAGCAAAAAGCGGCTAAACTTTAAAAAGCTGCTCGCAAGCGGGCTTAATTACAACATCGCTACCGACGGGCTTAGCTCGAATTTCAGTCTAAGCTTTTTAGACGAGCTGCGCGCAAATTTAATGATGCACGACGAGCTGGGCTTGGCAGAACTGGCGCAAGCGTTACTTTTAGGCGCGACGAGAAATGCGGCAGCCGCGCTGGGGCTAAATTTGGGCGAGCTGAAAGAGGGTAAGCTCGCCGACATCGCCGTTTTTGAAGGCATTGAGTGCGAGCAGAGCCAGCTGGCGCTACAGCTCATTTTGCAGAGCAAAAACGCAAAATCACTTTTTATCGAAGGAATGAAATGCAATTTCTAAAGAATATCTTTGCGCCGATCGGCGCCGTGCTGGGGTTTATCAACAAATACTTTAAATCCCTGATTTTTTTGCTTATTTTGTTTTTGATTTTCGCTAGCGGCGAAAGCGCGCAACAAAAGGGTGCGAATCTCGCTCAGCTTTCGCTAAGCGGCGCGATAATGGACGATAGCGAAATTTTAGAAAAGATCGAAACTCTGAAAAACGACGAGGCGATCAAAGGAGTGCTTCTGCTGATCGACAGTCCCGGCGGCGCGCTAAGCCCGAGCGTAGAAATTTCGCTGGCCATCAAATCCCTAAACTCGCGCAAGCCGGTCGTTGCTTACGCTAAGGGCACGATGGCGAGCGGCAGCTACTTAGGCGGCGTGTGGGCGAGTAAAATTTACGCAAATCCGGGTAGCTTCATCGGCTCCATAGGCGTGATTATGCAGGGCTTAGACGTGAGCGAAGCGGCCGCTAAACTAGGGTTTGCCGAACAGATCGTCAAAGCGGGCGAGCTCAAAGAGGCGGGCACGATGATGCGAAAATGGAGTGACGCGGAGCGCGCGAGCCTGCAAGCTTTAGTGGATGAGAGCTATGAGCTATTCACGCGAGAGGTGGCGCAGGCGCGCTCGCTGGATCTTAGGAAGCGCGATACGTGGGCGAATGCGCGAGTATTTTTGGCTAGCGGCGCCAAAGGCGTCGGGCTCATCGACGAGGTGGGCTCTTTAGAGGACGCTAAGAGCGCGCTCGTAAAGGCTAGCGGCGTAGCAGATCCGATCTGGCAGGAGCCCTCGGCGTATGAAAAGATGATGGACAAGCTAGCGAAT
This sequence comes from uncultured Campylobacter sp., assembly GCA_963525765.1. Classification (GTDB taxonomy): domain Bacteria; phylum Campylobacterota; class Campylobacteria; order Campylobacterales; family Campylobacteraceae; genus Campylobacter_B. Next base: position 2,881 of record CAURMQ010000190.1, read on the forward strand.
AAAAGCGAGAGTTTGGTGCGTGGGGCGTTCGGCGCGAAGCTGATGGCGTATTAGAATTTTAGAAATTTCGTAGAAATTTTAAATTATGAGGGAATTTTAAGAGTAGAATTTTGTATGCGGAAGCTACGTTGGATTCGATTTCTTTAAATTTCCTCGCTTTTTTATTTGACGTTTCTTTAAAATTTTACCCTTTTTGTGAATTTTTCTTTGTTTAAAAACTCCTCATTTTTCTGCTAATTATTCAGCCCCCTTTAAGCATCGCTCTTGTATAATCACAATTCTGTTTCG
>CAURMQ010000191.1:0-3165 GCA_963525765.1 uncultured Campylobacter sp.
TAGCGCCCGTCGCGATCGTTATCATAATGGCAAATCTGCTGTTTTTCGGCGGGAAGTAGGAAGCGATTCGGTTAAATTTAAGGCGGCACGATTTAAATTTAACCCTCTTTGGGCGAGCTAAATTTAAACGTTAACATCGCAGCCCGTTAGGCTCGTATTTTTAACTAGCGTTTTGCTAAAGGAGCAAATTTTGAAAGCGCTTAAATTTCTATCCAAAGCCCTAATCGCCGCGCTCGGCGTTTGTGTAATCGTCGGCGCGCTTAATTACAGCGGGTTTAGCTTCAGCGATCTAAAATGGCTTAGTAAAGATGAGATGGTACAAAATTTCGTACAGGAAGAATTTAATGATTGCGTATATTACCATTATGATACATTTTATGCTCCTGATAAAAAATTTAAGCTTCAATGAACTTATTTATACATTAGACAAAATATTTAAAAAGCATATGGATACTAAGACTTTTAGCCTATTTGATGATTTAAACTCAACTATTGGTTTAAATAAAATTACGAATAAAATAATATCAAATAAAACCGCTCCTTGGAATTTTGTCGATTTTGTCCATCATCATACAGATAGAAATGTTGATATAAATGGCAACTACTCATATACGCCATTTGAAGGTAATAAAAAGATAAACTATGATCTCAATCAAACCCTTATATTTACTTGCAAAGGTGGTATGTATGGTTCCGATAGCTTCAGTATAAAAGAATGCAAAAATATTACCTTTTTTGAAAGAGCGCTAGGAAAGAATAGATATTGCATATATTATGAGGGGATTAAGTATATGAGCTATAAGTTTCAACCATCTGAAAAGACAAAAAATCCAGATTACGAATTTGATATGGTTCATAACCGCATAAACCAGTATTTGCAAGGCGTTAAAGAATGTGTGCCGTATAGTAATACCAACTTTATACACTCGTGCGAATTTTATATAGATAACCACGGAAACAGGTATTACGGGAATTTTTATCTGATATATAGTTTAATAAAAACGATGTTTTTATCTTAACCGAGAATTTAGAAATAATAAAACATCCTAGCTCCGTGCATAGCAAAGCGTAAAATTCCTCATAAAATTTTATGCTTTACATCTTGCGAATGGATTTTTACAAAAGCAAAATTCTGTCTGGCGGTATCGCATCTTGTGATGCGAGCGCAAAACATTTAGCAAATATCGCGATAAATTTAAACTTATAATAGTGGAGTTTGAAAAAAGACGCACCACTTTGAAAGCGCGAACGAAGCTACGTGGCGATATTTGCGGCAAGCGGTGCAAGCCATGCCGCTAAATTTTTAAATAAGGCTAAATTTAAGAAATTTAGCCGTTCATTATCGATAGCAGCTCGGTGTTGTCTTTGGTTTTTAGCATCTTGGCGTATAAAAATTTCAGCGCCTCGACGTCGTCCATCGTCGAGATCGCCGAGCGCAGCGCCCAGATCTTTTGCAGATTTTCGCTGCCTTGCAAAAGCTCCTCTTTGCGCGTGCCGGACTTGGTAATATTGATCGCGGGGTAAATTCTGCGGTCCGAGATATTGCGATCGAGGATGATCTCGCTGTTGCCCGTGCCTTTGAACTCCTCGAAGATCACGTCATCCATTCGCGAGCCGGTCTCGATGAGCGCGGTAGCGACGATGGTAAGCGAGCCGCCGTTTTCGATATTTCGCGCCGCACCGAAGAAGCGCTTCGGCTTGTGCAGGGCGTTTGCGTCCACGCCGCCGCTTAGGACTTTGCCGCTGCTAGGCGTGACGGTGTTGTAAGCGCGCGCAAGGCGGGTGATGCTATCAAGCAGGATGACGACGTCCTTGCCGTTTTCGACGGCGCGTTTTGCCTTTTCGATGACGAGCTCGGCGACGCGGACGTGGTTGAATGCAGGCTGATCGAAGGTCGAGCTAAACACCTCGCCGCGCACGCTACGCTCCATGTCGGTCACCTCCTCGGGACGCTCGTCGACTAGCAGCACCAAAAGCTCGACCTCGGGGTGGTTGCGCGTAATGCCGTTGGCAAGCTCTTTCATAAGCTCCGTTTTACCGCTACGCGGAGGCGCCGTGATGAGCCCGCGCTGTCCCTTGCCGATCGGGGTGAAAAGATCGAGCACGCGACCGGTAAGGCGCATAGGATCATATTCGAGCTTGAGTTTTTCGGTCGGGAAAAGCGGCGTGAGATTATCAAATAGCGGGCGTTCTCTGGCCTCTTGAATCGATTTATAATTGATCGCTTCGATCTTTAAAAGCGCGTAGTACTTCTCCTGATCCTTCGGCTCGCGCACCTGGCCCGTGACGATGTCGCCGACGCGAAGGGCGAATTTGCGGATCTGACTTAAACTCACGTAGGCGTCGTTAGCGCTGTCGCTTAAATTTGAATCTATGCCGCGCAAAAAGCCGTAACCCTCGGCGGTAACCTCCAAAATCCCCGTAAAAAGTATGAAGCCGCCCTGCTTCGTCTGCATACGTAAAATTTCAAAAACGAGCGCTTGGCGGCGGAATTCGCGCGGATTTTCGACGCCCAACTCGTCTGCTATGGCGATGAGATTTTCAAGATCCATCGAGCGGAGCTCCTCGATCTGGTAGCCCTCGACGGGAACGTGCGTTTTAGCGTAAGTTTTTCTACCGTTTTGATTGGAATTTGAAACGGCGGTCTGAGCGGAATTTTGATTTGTATTTTCCATTTGTCCTCTTAGAGTGTGAAGTTATTAAATTTGGTTTTAAAAAAGTTGCGAAATTTAAAATTTAGTTTTCTTTATAAGCACCGAACCTTAAAATTTTTTGTTGCCTTCTGCTGATGAGCTCGTCTATGCTAAGATCGTCTAGCTTGTGCAGCTCGGTTAAGACGTAGTTTCCAAGCGCTTTTATCGCGCCGTCTTTATCCCTATGAGCGCCCGTTTTAGGCTCCTTGATCACGTCGTCGATCAAGCCCAGCTCTTTTAGCTCCTCGGCGGTGATCTTTAGCGCCTTCGTAGCGGCCTCGCTCTTGCTCGGATCGTTCCACAAAATCGCGGCGCAACCCTCAGGAGAGATAACCGAAAAAATTGAGTTTTGAAGCATCGCCAGCCGATCAGCCACGCCGATAGCCAAAGCTCCACCGCTGCCGCCCTCGCCTATAACGACGGCGATCGTAGGCGTTTTAATATCGCTAAGCTCATATAAATTTCGCGCGAT
>CAURMQ010000192.1:0-3155 GCA_963525765.1 uncultured Campylobacter sp.
ACATTGACGTTAAACTCGTCGTATCCGTGCAGCGCGTGACAGCTACCGCAGCGCTCTTTGAATAGATTTTCGCCCGCGTCGTAAATTTTAGCCGCGTCGTCCGTCACGGCAAGCTTTGCGACGTAGCCGTCGATAGTGACGTTCGCCCATTCGTTATCGTAGTCGTCTTTCACGGTCTTTAGCGTCTTTAGGCTCTTTGCATTTTGCGCTTGTAAATCCTGCTCCAAAATCCCAAGCCTTGCGTAGCTTACGTTGCTTCCCTCGGGCACGAAGCCCGCGTATCGCACCTGTACGTAGTCCTTGCCGTCCTTTAGCACTTGCAGCTTCGCGCCTACGTGCAGCTTGGCGATCTCCTTGCCGCCCGCTTTGTTTAGAAGCGGGGTTTGAGCCGCGACGAAAAGATCCGTCGCGCCCAAATGGCAAGCTGCCGCGAGTAAAAACGCCGCTAGCGCTTTGGATAAAATTTTACCTCGCTCGGGTGCGCAAATTTTATCCGTTTCGCATGAAATTCCACCTGCGCCGGACGATGAAATTCTAACTGAGTGAGGCGATGAAATTTGACCTCGCCCGAGCGCGTAAATTTTAAAATTTTGTCTCATCGTTAGCTCCTTTTGCCGAATTTCGGCTGTGAAAATACCGCAAGCGGCGGAAGCTCACCTTGGAATTTCTCGATCTGAACTAGCGCGGTGGCTTGGTTGCCGCACGCAAGCTTCGAACTGGGCTCGTTTGGTACCAGCACGTTTACGTTGCCGTGTACGCACATATCGCCGCTATCGCTAAAGAGCGGATCCCACCAGCCGCCCTCTTGCATCCTCACGACGCTTTGCTTTACGTTTTCGGTGACGATGAGCCCCGCAAGCGCGGCACCGCGATCGTTGAAAACCCTAACTACGTCGCCGTTTTTAAGCCCTCTTGCTTCGGCGTCTTTAGGGTGCATCCACACGGGCTCGCGACCGTCAATTTCTTCTAAGCTTCGTAGCCAAGTGTTGTTTAGCTGCCCGTGCAGGCGGTATTTCGGATGCGGGGTTATTAAATTTAGCGGATACTTTTGCGTCTTTTGCGCGTTCCCCAGCCACTCCATCGGCTCCATCCAAGTTGGATGCGCAGGGCAGTCGTCCAGCGCCGCTTTGGCGATCTTTTTTGAGACGACCTCGATCCTTCCAGACGGCGTTCCGAGGCGATTTATGATAGGATTTTTTCTAAATTCCTCCATCGCTACGTATTCGTAGGCGTGCTTTGGAATTTCAAATTTCACGAAGCCCTTTTTCCAAAACTCCTCAAATTCCGGCATCTTTATCTTCGATGCGTCCGCTTTTTTCTTCGAAGCGTCGTAAAACTGCTTGATCCATTCCATCTCGCTCTTGCCCTCGCTAAACGCCATATACTCCTTCTCGCCGAACTGTTTTAGAATTTCGCAGTAAATTTTATAGTCGTTTTGCGCCTGCTCGTAAGGTTCGGCGATCTTATGCATAGCGATGATAAATTTATTCGTATGCGACTTGGTTATGTCGTCGCGCTCCTGCTCGGTGGTAGCGGGCAGCACGATATCGGCCATGCGCGCGCTCGCCGTCCAGAAGCACTCTTGGACTATGAAGGTGTCGAGCTTTTCAAACGTGCGCGCGAGTAAATTCGTATCGGGGTGGTGCAGATACGGGTTGCCGCCCGCCCAGTAGGCAAGCTTGATGTCGGGATAAGTTATCTTTTTGCAGTTAAAATCTATCTCCTTGCCCGGATTGTTGATACAATCGACGATGCGCGAGACGGGGATTGCGATGTTGTCGCGGTTTTTCCATTCGCCCTCGCTAGCAGGCACGATACTCATGCTGCCTAAGCCCGGGAAAGCCGAAGAGGTAGTCGCCGCGCCGCTTGTGAGGCTTAGCGCGCTTCCTACGGGAGCTGCGGGGCTAGGGCAGCCGCCGTCGCTGTAATGATAGCCAAAGCCGTATCCGCCGCCCGCAAGCCCGATCTGTCCCACGAAAGCGGCAAGCACCGTCGCCATCCAGTGAAACTGCTCGCCGTGATGAGCGCGCTGCGGACCCCAACCGCACATTATCATAGTGCGCTTGCTGCCTAAAATTTTAGCTAAGCCCTTGATCTCATCCTCGCTCACGCCGCAAATTTTAGACGCCCACGCCGCGTCTTTTTTGAGCCCGTCTTCGCTTTCGCCTCTAAGGTAGACTTTAAATTCCTCCGCACCGTGAGTGTATTTTTTAAGAAATTTTTCATCCGCAAGCCCTTGCGCCAGCATCTCGTAACATATCGCCATCATCATCGCAACGTCGGTGGTAGGGTTGATCGAAATGTGCTCAGAGCCTAAAAATTTAGCGGTGTTATTATAGACCGGATCGATCGTGATCACCTTTACGCCGCGCTTTTGCATCTGCTCTTTTAGCTTTGCGAAATATAAATAGCTCTCATGATCGGGCACGGCCCATGCGATCTGATTGGTATTGATCGGATCGGCACCCCAGATGAGCACCGCTTCGCTATTTTTTAGGATCGTAGGCCACGCGGTTTGCAAGGCGTTGGCCTCGTCCGTTCCGCTGATGTGCGGAGTTATCGCGCTTATACAGTGGCACGAGTAGTTAAGTTTTCTCGTAGTGTAGCCGCCGATGATATTTAGCATGCGACCGAGCAGGGTTTGCGGGTTATTTACGCTGCCGACGCTGTACCAGCCGTAGCTGCCGCCGTAAATCGAGCTTGCGCCGTAGTCTTTAAGTACGCGCTTTAGCTCGTCCGCTACGAGTTTATACGCTTCATCCCAACCGATCTCGATCCACTCGTCCTTGCCGCGCATGCTTTTGTCGCTCTGCCAGCCTTTTTCTAGATAGCCTTTTCGCACGCATGGTCGCGCGATGCGCGTAGCGTCGTATGTGCGCGCCGCAAGCCCCTGAGTAAGGCTGATCGGGAAAAAATCGAGTTCACTCGCGCTTAAAACGCCTTCAAATTTGCCGTTTCGCCTAAGAGCCCTAACCGCGCCGAAATGCGAGGCGGTGATCGGCGCATCCTCGCTATTCATCAGATCGTCGCTGATAATGCTAGTGGCGTTCGCACTCGCCGCACCTGCCGCACTCGCGGCAACGCCTTTTAAAAATTCGCGTCTTTTCATTTTCTCTCCTTTAATGTGAAATGAATGAAAGATTTATGGAATTTTA
>CAURMQ010000193.1:0-3152 GCA_963525765.1 uncultured Campylobacter sp.
GCTATAATTACGATAGCAAATCAAGCTCCATAGGGGCAGGTATAGGCATAAGCGGTAGTAAAACACAAAGATTAAGGTTTTCTATCCGCAGAATTCAAAAATTCCTAATAAGGAAATAAAATGAAATTTTTAAAACGATACAAAAACATTATCCTATTACCATTTATGCTAATTATTTCGTTTTTTTGTTTTTCGTATGATTTATACGGAAATAATTAGCGAGCGTGCTCCAATAAGGCTTTTTTCAAAAAATTCTCTAAGTAATAGCGGTTATGTTAAGTTAAAAGCAAAATGTATAAAAAAGGCTTTGGAAAATAACGATAATCACCTTATTATGCAGTATTTTAAAAGAGAAACGAGCGAGTGCCTTAAAATTATTGATGAATCGTCAAAGATCCCACATAATTTGATTAGAGTTAATAGCTTTGAAGAGTGGAAAAAACTAAGACTTACAGATACTGACAATATAATTTGTCCTATTGGTAATTCTAAAAAGAGCGATATTAGCAATGAAAGTAAATGAATTTATAAATTATTCAAATTTACGGCGCCTAAGGCCTACTTATCAAGCAAGATATTAGCCATAATTTGAAGCGTAAATTTTAAAATTTACTATCTTGCGCCGCGCGTTTTTGCGTCTGCATATCCGATAAATTTTAAAATAGCGCCGCAAAAGGTGCCGTCAAAAAAGCGAAATTTAACGCGAAATTTTATATAATCTTGCGATTTAATGCGAGGAGATAGGATGAATAAAAAGGCGTATTTCGGGAGTTTCGGCGGGCAGTTCGTGCCTGAGACGGCGATGTTCGCGCTTGAGGAGCTGGAGGAAGCGTACAACACCATAGCGCAGACGAAGGAATTTAAAGATGAGCTGGGCTATTTGCTGCGCGAATACGCAGGGCGTCCGACGCCGCTATATCACGCCGCGCGCCTTAGCGAGCACTACGGGCATGAAATTTATCTAAAGCGCGAGGATCTCAACCACACGGGCGCTCATAAGATCAACAACGCCCTAGCGCAAGCGTTGCTCGCCAAAAAAATGGGCAAAAAAAAGATCATCGCCGAAACCGGTGCGGGTCAGCACGGCGTGGCGACGGCGACGGCAGCGGCGCTATTTGGGCTTGAGTGCGACGTATATATGGGCGAGACCGATGCCGCGCGCCAGCAGCTCAACGCCTTTAGGATGCAGCTTTTGGGTGCAAATTTAATCAAAATCGGCACCGGTCTTAAAACGCTCAAAGAGGCTACCACTGCGGCGATTCAGGCGTGGGTTAACGAGATCGAGAGCGTATTTTACGTCATCGGCTCGGCGGTCGGGCCGCATCCGTATCCGAAGATGGTTAGGGATTTTCAAAGCGTCATCGGTACCGAGACCAAATCGCAGCTTGCGAGCAAGGGGGTCAAGGCCGATTACGTCCTAGCCTGCGTAGGAGGCGGAAGCAATGCGATAGGAATTTTTAGCGCGTTCGTAGATGACCCGTCCGTGCAACTCATCGGCATCGAGGCGGGCGGCTTGGGCGCACAAACCCCTTATCACGCAGCGACCATTACCAATGGGCGCGCGGGCATCATCCACGGTATGAAAACGATCGTACTACAGGATAAATTCGGCATGATCGAGCCCGTTCACAGCATCTCGGCGGGGCTTGATTATCCAGGCGTGGGCCCGGAACACGCACATCTACACGAGACAAGTCGCGCAAAATACGAAGCGGTAACCGACGATGAGTGTATCACGGCGCTTAAATTGCTCTCTAGACTAGAGGGCATCATCCCCGCGATCGAAAGCGCGCATGCGCTAGCGTATTTGCAAAAACTCTGTCCGCAGTTAAAAGGCAGAAAAACGATCGTCGTAAACGTAAGCGGCAGGGGCGATAAGGATATGGATACCGTGATGAACTACAAAAAAGGAACGATTTATGGATAAGATCAAGGCGGCCTTTGCGGGCAAAAAGGCGAACATCGGCTACATCGTGGCTGGCTATCCGAGCCCAGCGCATACGAAGGAGTTTTTGTCAAATTTAGACGAAAGCGCGATCGATCTGCTTGAGATCGGCATCCCGTATTCCGATCCGCTCGCAGACGGCCCCGAAATTTTTAAAGCGAGCTTCTCCGCGGTGCAAAACGGCGTAAACGCCGACACGGTATTTGAAATTTTAAAAGAGGTGCAGACGCGCAAGCCGCTCGTGTTTTTGGTCTATTTCAACGTGATCTTTGCCTACGGCGCGCGCGAGTTTGTAGCGCAGGCGGCGCGCTACGGCATCAGCGGACTAATAATCCCCGACCTGCCGTATGAGGAAAACGAGGAAATTTTCGCGCTTTGCGAGGAGTTCGATATCGCGCTCATCCCGCTTATTAGCGTTACGAGCGAGCATCGCGCCGCGCGAGTTTTGAGCCGTGCGCGCGGCTTCATCTATGGCGTGGGTGCTATCGGCGTGACCGGAAGCAAGCAAACTCCGATCTCGCGCCTTAAAAATATGGTCGCAGATCTTAAAAAAATGAGCGATCTTCCCGTAGCGATCGGCTTTGGTATCCGCACTGCCGGCGATGTTCGCGCTACGAAAGAATACGCAGACGGCGCTATCATCGGCACTGCGATCGTAAATTTATGCGCTAACTACGGCGGGCGCGAGCTGCAAAATAAGATCGCCGAACTTTTTAACTAACGGAAAAAGCATGAAAAAGATATTTTTGATTTTAATCGCAAATTTTTGCCTCGGCGCCAATCTGATGCAATACGATCTTTTCAACCACGACGATAGCGTAGACATCGCCTTGGCGTTTGACTCCGCATACAAGCCGGACATCGTGCGCCGCGTCGACGGGCAGTCGATGAGTCTTATTTTAAAAGGGCTTGGCGGCGATGAGAAATTCAACGAAATGCGCACCAATCAAAAGGTCTTAAAAAGCTTTACGATAGCGCCCAAAGGCAAGGATATCGAGATAAATTTCCCCACCGGAGCCGATCTATCGGTCGATGCTCTTACTCAAGACGGCAATTTAAAGCTCATTTTGCGCGTAAAAAATCCCGCTTTCGATCAGAGTAAGATGAGCGTAAAGAGCGAGGCGAATGAAACGGCGCAAAGCGGTAGCAGCGGGGTTTCCGTGATGCCGATAATCGTAGCGTTACTGCTTGCAGCCGCGGCTTTCGT
>CAURMQ010000194.1:0-3151 GCA_963525765.1 uncultured Campylobacter sp.
ACTTTTCGTGCCGTAGGGGACGTGATCCTCGTCGGCAAAATACAAAAACTCCGCCTCACTAAACCGCCGCAAAGCCTCAGCGAGCACACTCAGCCCACCGATACCCGAGTCAAAAAACGCTATTTTCAAATCTTTATCCAAGGTTAAAATTTCAAAAAAGGGATTATAGCTCAATCCAGGTAAAATTTAAATTTTGAGCGGGCTTGGCGGATCCGCGGTCGGAATTCTCGCTACCTTATTAAAATTCGCGATAAATTTAATCAATTTCTTAGGGGGGGGGTAGAATTAGCCAAATTTTACCCGGAAAGGATACTAAATGAAAAAATCGCTATTTGCGTTAGCATTTATCGCTTGCTTTGCGTTCGGAGCGACCGAGCTTGAGACGCTAGAAAAAGAGTGCAATGACGGCAATATGGAGTCTTGCCTTAAAGCCGCTTTACAATACGAAGACAATACTAAAACACTTAAGCTGCTTGAAAAAACCTGCGACGGCGGATATGAGCCAGGTTGCCTTGTAATGTCGATCAGAATGATGCAAGAAAATCCTAAAAAAGGCATCGAATATCATGAAAAAAGATGCGATGCGGGAGACGCTATGTATTGTGGGTTATTGGGATCAATGTATAGTGACGGAGATGGAGTCGAAAAAGATATATCAAAGGCTATAATCTACCATGACAAAGCTTGCAATCTAGGGCAAAAGCTATCAGCGCTATCATGCGGTATGTTGGCAGAGATGTATCGTAAAGGAGACGGTGTAAAAATAAATTTAATGAAAGCGGCGGTTTATGATAAAAAAGGTTGCGACATAACGGACGAGCTAGCGAGTTGCTATAATTTTGCGCTATTTAACTACAACTCTAACGATAAAAGTAAAGCTGCGCGGTATTATAAAAAAGCTTGCGATTTAGGAAAAAATAAAAATTCTCCTTTTATGAATCCACCCGAGTTTAAAGAACTTTGGCAAAAATCCTGCGATATGTATGAGCTGCTAAAATAGCGCGCTGAGTTGCGGCTGGTACGATGCGCGTCGGCTGCGGCTTAAAATCCCGCCGCGTCTAAATTTAAAACGCAAGTAAATTCAAAGCGACGATAAAATTTTAAATTGATCGGGCGATATGCGGTAGAATTTAGCGTAAATTTACACGGATCCTGCACAGATTTTGGCGCGAGCAAAGCGCTAAAATAAAGAAGCAGATTTGTCATAAGCAAATGCGCGCTAAAAGCATAGATTGGTACGTAGCAAAATTTTAAGTTAGGATTATGGAGGCCTTATGTGCTTGCGCCTCTGCAAGGATCGGGTGAAAGTAGAATTGTGAGGTTGGAATTTACGCAGTCGCAAATATAAAGCTTAGCGCCGATTTTTTGATGTGGAATTTAGAATTTTAAAATTCATAGAGCTTTGAATTTGACGCTGAGCCTTGAAATATCGTAGCGATAGAATTTTAAAATTTGCCGCCGCATCGCTTTAAAAATCTTGCTTGAAAATTTTAATTACGCAGCGTAAAATTTTTCATTTCTGCCGCGACGCTGCGTTTTTCTATAAAAATTTTGGCTCTTTTGCTATGACGCCATGTTTTCGTCATAGAATTTCGCGACTTTTTACGGCGCAGAATTTTTAGCGCGAAGTTCCTCATTATTTTTGCTTGTTAAAATTTAAGCGATAAATCTCACGATGTTAAATTAGCACGGCATAAGGCTCTTGTCGCTCCACGCCACTTTGAAGCGAAAAGAGATAAATTCTACGTGGCGCAAAAGGCGCCCGATTAGGCTTTGCGGCGTCCTTGCATACTGCGCAAAAGTGCGATCTCCTCCGCCCAGAGGCTATCGTCGATCGTTTCTAAAATCAGCGGGATCTCGTCGATGTTCGGGTCGTTCATGATGTTTTCAAACGCCGCGAGCCCTAAAAATCCGCGCCCGAGGCTCTCGTGCCGATCCTTACGCACGCCAAGCTCGTTTTTGGTGTCGTTTAGGTGCATGCCGCTTAAAAATTTATAGCCAATCGCGCGGTCAAACTTGCTCATCGTGCGCTCGTAAGCCTGCGAGCTGCGCAGATCGTATCCTGCGGCGAACGCGTGACAGGTATCGATACAGACGCCGATGCGATCTTTGTTTGAAATTTTATCGATCACGTAGGCGAGCTGAGCGAAATCATAGCCCAGATTGGAGCCCTGCCCGGCGGTGTTTTCGAGCACGAGCTTGACGCCTGCGGTGTTTGCGATGGCGAAATTTAGCGACTCTGCGATATTATCCAGGCACACTTGAGCTGAAATTTCATTTAGATGCGAGCCCGGATGAAAGTTCAAAAGCCTAAGCCCGAGCGCCTCGCAGCGGCGGATCTCGCCAATGAAGGCGTTTAGGGACTTCTCGCGCTCCACCTCGCGCGGATGGCCCAAATTTATGAGGTAGCTGTCGTGCACCAAGACATGTTCCGCGCGGATGCCGCTTTGCTTCAGCGCGTCCTTAAACGCGACGATCTCCTCCGCGCTAAGCGGCGGCGCGTCCCATCTGCGCTGATTTTTGACGAACATCGCAAACGCGTCCGCCCTGATCTTTGCGGCGTTTAACGGCGCGTTAGAAACCCCGCCGCTAGTACTCACGTGCGCTCCGATCCGTTTCATTTTACCTCCTAAATTTTATTTTACGCCGCGTGCGGCAAAATTTTATAAACCCGAGCCGCGCGCGGATTTTTAAATTTAAATGCGCGCTTTTCTTTCGCACATACGCGCTGCTTAGTAAATTTCGCCGCGAAGAGCCGGCGCAGAGCGTCAATAAAACCGCGTCGTTTGCAAAGCTTGAGCGACTATCCCGCCGAGTAATGGAATTTTGACCGCTCGCGCCGTGTTTTGTGCGGCTGCTAGAGAGCAGTATTCCCGCGCGTTTATAAACGTGCGCCGCGTAAAATTTTACTGCAGCTCGCGGATTCTGATCTTTACGCCGCGCTTTACGTCGGCGAAGCTTATGGATCTTCCGCCGCTGTCCTTGTCGCGGCAAACCTTATAATCGATAGAGCCATCTTGCAGGCTTTGCGCTAGGCAACGGCGCTCGTCCGCGTCGCTGCCGCCAAAGATCGGCTTGCCGTCTAGGATTTGGCCGAGAAGCCCGCGGTAGTGCTCGGTGCCGAAGAATTTTTTATTGAAAACAAGCTCGT
>CAURMQ010000195.1:0-3144 GCA_963525765.1 uncultured Campylobacter sp.
TTTAACCGAGCCAAAGGAAGCAAAATATGAAAACCCGCAAAGCCGCGCAAAATTCACTCAATTTAGGCTTAAATTTAATGCGAAATTTCACTTTTTCAAGCGCATTAAAACTCCTGTTTCCGTTTTTGGCGCTAGGCGCGCAAGCTCTGGAGCCAAAAATCGTAATGCAGCCCGAGCCGGTCCTGAAAAACGGCCTGTATTTCGTAGTGGATAAGCCCTATAGCGGGACGCTCAAGGTACTGCACTACAACGTAGAGGATCTCTACGACGTAAATTTTATGGGCGTTGTCTACCCCAGGCTAAAGCCGCTGCCGCCCACGCTTATCAGAGAGATCGACGTAAAAGACGGCACTGCGGTGCTTCAGCGCGATTACTTTGACGGCAGAGATAGGCCCTCAAACGAATATCCGATAAAAAACGGCATGTACGACGGCGTCGCAAAGAGCTACTACGCGGACGGTGGCGAGCTGAAGTCGCAGAGCGAATACAAAGCCGGCAAGCGCGAGGGCTTTTACAGGCTGTATTATCAAAAAAGCGGCAAGCTAAAGCAGCAGGGCACGTATAAAAATGATAGGCGCGAGGGCGTTTTCACCGACTACTACGAAAGCGGCGAAGTAAGCGCGCGCCATCCGTATAAGGGCGGGCTGCGAAACGGCAAGGACGTGGATTATTACAAAAGCGGCAAAGTGCGCGGGGAGCGGAGCTACAAAGGGGGCAAGCGACAAGGCGCAGAGAAATGGTATCACGCAAACGGCGCGCTAAGGCAGACGGGCGCATACAAGGATGACCGCAAACAGGGCGTTTGGAAATTGTTTTACGAGGACGGCAAGACGCGCGTAGTCGAAAATTTTAAAGACGGCGAGCGCGACGGTGCCGTGCGTGAATATTACGAGGGCGGCGCGCTGCAGGGCGAATACGAGTTTGAGTGCGGCAGGCAAACGGGCACGAGTAAGCAATACTACGCAAGCGGCGCTCTTGCGGCGAAGGTGATGTTTAGAGACGGGCGCAAACACGGGCTATACGAAACATACCACGAAAACGGCGCGCTCAAGGCTAGAGTGACGTTCAAGGATGGCCTGGAGACGGGCACGGCGAAGCACTACTACGCAGACGGCAAGCTAAAAGCCGAGGGCGAGTTTGAGCGCGGTAGGCTCGTGCGCGCCAAAAAATACGACGAAAGCGGCAAGCTAATCAGCGACAAATCCGATAAAAACGGGCTAGCAAGGGAGTAAAGCGGTCTAAATTTCAAAATTTTAAATGGGTTTGGAATTTTAAAAAGGTTTAAAATTTTGAGTAGGCGCGGTTTTGCATTTTGTAGGCGCAATATTTTTGAGCGGAACGGTTTCGTGCCTTGAGCGAGCGCAATTGTAAATTTGATTAAGCGCAGCTCTACACTTTAAATAGACATGACTTCGCGTTTCGATTGAGCGCGGCTTCACGTCTCGGACAAATTTTGATTAGGACGCGGCTTCGCACTTTAAAGAGACGAGGCTTTGCGCTTCGAGCGAGCATGGCTTTATTTTTGAAGTGCAGCTTTAAATTTTAAGCGAGCGTGGCCTTGAGCATCTGTTTTCGGCTACACATACCGCGCCGTCAAGTGGCGCTTTAACGGATTAAATTTTGTGCTTGTGAAGCGGCACGCTGCATTTCGAGCGAGTAAAATTCTACGCCGAGCGGCTTTACACGGCTCGGCGCTTTAATTAACGAAGTCTCGCACAGCGTAGCTCGCCGCGTAATTTGAGCTGATGCGGTTAAAATCCCACGCTGTATTTTGGCACACATAGCGCGCATGTATCGCCTGACGCGGCATAGCTTGGTTTCGATGCGGCTCTTTTTTTCGGCATGACGAGCTAACTTTGGCGCGACACAAATTTTAAAATTTAAAGTAGAATTTCAAGCTGAAACGGCGCTAAAATTTTAACCGCCGAAAGGATAAATTCGACGATCGATTTTCGCTAAATTTAGCCGTGGTTCGCAAGCCGTGCTATTCGGGCGTAAATTTCAAACCCGCCGCGACCTTGTCTTTGGCGCGGCAAATTTAATCTAGCTGATATTTTAAAATTTGCCGACCGCTTTACTAAACAAAATTTTACGAATAGGGCATGGGTGAACAAGGCAGGGATGCAGATAGAAGTTGCCCTCTCCGTATAATTGCGGAAGCAAAGAATGGGCTGCCTATCTCGGTATGAAAATTTCATGGGCTTATTGCAACTTTAAAATTTTGCAAGATGCTCGCTCGTAGCGTTAAATTTCAATGCGCGGGTGGCAAAAATTTTAAGAAAGCAGAGCCAGATAGAGCTAAATTTCGTATAGGAGTCCGTGCAACGCGGTATTTGCGCACAAGATATAAGCGCTGAAAAGGAGAAGCACTCGGAATTTGGCGCGTAACGAGCGGTGAACTATAGTCAAGCAAACTTCAAATTAAAAATCTTAAATTTTAATCCGTGGACGCCAAATGGGTTCAAAATCAAATTTACGTAAATTTAGAGCACGGCAAGCCGGGAGCGCTCTCAGAGCACTACAGGCCGTATAGCGCAGTATTCGTGCGGCAAAATACAGGCATTGAAAGACGTAGCCATTTGAAATTTAGCGCGCGGGGAGATAGTGAGCCTAGAATTTCACGGCGCTAAAGACTGCTCGGCAAAAGCCTAAATCTACCCGCAGCAGCCGCAATCGCAGCGCGAAGATGCGGCGGGGTGAAGCTCGCCGATGTAGAGCTTCACGGAGCTAAGCCCTTGCTTTTTAGCCCACGAATAGGCGTCGCTTGCAAAGCCGAAATCCGAAAAGCGCAAGAAATTCTCCACGTAGGATTTGCGCGCATTTTGATAATCTATGTAGTAGGCGTGCTCCCAAAGATCGCAGGCTAAAAGTGGAATTTTACGATGCACGATCGGCGTGTCCGCATTTTGCGTCGTGATAATTTCTAAATTTGTGCCGCGCTCGTCGCACGCAAGCCAGCACCAGCCGCTGCCAAAAAGCCCCATCGCGCGCTTTAAAAACTCGCTTTTAAAATTTTCCATCCCGCCGAAAGCCCGCTCTAAAGCGTCCATTAGCTCGCCGCTAGGCTCGCTTGGCTGCGCGATGCAGTCGAAGTAAAAATCGTGGTTGTAAATTTCAGAGGCGTTGTTAAAAATACGGCTAAAA
>CAURMQ010000196.1:0-3095 GCA_963525765.1 uncultured Campylobacter sp.
TGCGGGGCAAAATTTAGCTTCGAACGGATCTCAAAATTTAAGCCTGGGCGCGGCGCCGAATTCCAAACCTAAAAATTCCACGCCTAAGCTGCCTGCTGCGGAGGCTAAATTTAGATCGGAGATGATGGAGTTTTTAAGCGATGATCTCAACACCTCAGGCGCGCTTGCGGTGCTTGATAGCTTCGTAGCAGGCGCGAACGAAGCGCTCGATCGCGTACCAAAAGACAAGGCGCTAAAGGCTCAGATCGCCGCAAATTTGGAGTTTGCGAAGCAGACCCTTGGAATTTTATATGAGGATGAGACCGAATACTTTCGCTTCGGCGTGAGTGAGCAGCAAAGGGCGCAGATCGAGGAGCTGATAAAACAGCGTGCGCAGGCGAAAGCGGAAAAGGACTTTGCGAGCGCGGATGCCATCAGGGCGCACCTTACGGATATGAAGATCGAAGTGATGGATACGCCTAGCGGCACCGTTTGGGAGGTCGCAGCGGAGTAGATCATAAAATTTAACATATAATTTTGCGTTAAATTTTATGATTTTTACGATACAAAGCGTAAATCAGGACGCTAAACCGCGCGAAAATTTCAGTGCGATTTTTATCTGAAGCATTGCTATACCTCGGCGCGATTTTATTTAGTGATACGGTGCAGGAGCGATATGTGGCGTGACGCGGCGACAGAGGCGCAAGGTG
This sequence comes from uncultured Campylobacter sp., assembly GCA_963525765.1. Taxonomy (GTDB): domain Bacteria; phylum Campylobacterota; class Campylobacteria; order Campylobacterales; family Campylobacteraceae; genus Campylobacter_B. Next base: position 690 of record CAURMQ010000196.1, read on the forward strand.
GATCGCTATTTTCATTCGTCGGCGTAGCTGATGCGGTGGCGCGATATAGCGCGGTACAGCGGCAGCACTACGGCTCGTCTGTGCGTAAATTTTAGTGCTATTTTTTTATGGCAATTGGCGATGCAGCGCTGCATCGCATCTATGCGTAAATTTTAACGCGACTAGGTATAGTGGAATGCGCTGCCGCGACGTGCAAATTTCGGCGCGATTTTTATTCGACGATATTGTACGCGGGTGCGCGCAGCGACGAAAGTCACGATTTCATTTGGCATACGGCTGATGCAGCGGCAAAGCCACAAGGCAGGCTGCGATTTTATAGGTAGTGCGGTGGTGCAAAAGAGCAATGCAGCGCGACGATGCGGAGTCGCGATAAACACGATGTATATTACGATACGGCATTTTGCAGCGCTTTATGACGCCTCAAGGCGTTCAATGTTTTAAAAATGGCTTTCGAAAGCGAAAGATCGCGATGAATAAAAGCTCGCTCGCTTTAAGCGCTTAACGCTTTAAAAGCGGCAAACAAAAAAAGCTAAATCTCGGCGTCGTCCGGATGGTCGCCGCATGCGAGTGAGTTGATTTAGCGAGCTTGCGAAGCGCAAATTAGTCCCGCGCCGCCCCATAAATTTTGTGCTGCCTCGCGGTTGGAATTCTAAAATTTCAGGAATTTAAGGGTTGGGATTCTAAAGTTTTAGAAATTTCGGGGTTGGAATTCTAAAATTTCAGAATTTTTGGATTTTAAATTTTAAAAATTTTATAAAAAAGGATTGCATTTGAACGGCTTTAAAACTTTACTATCGCGCTTTAAGCCCTATTTTAGGGATTACAAGCCGCAGTTTGCATTGGCGATTTTGGGTATGGTGATGACGAGCGTGGCGACTGCTGCGAGCGCGAAGCTGGTCGAGCCCGTTTTAAATAAAATTTTCGTCGAAAAAAACGAGCCGTATCTCTACACGCTTCCGATCGCGATCATCGTGGTTTTTGCGATGAAAAGCGGCGGCGCGTTTATGCAAAACTACTTCACCGCCTTCATCGGTCAAGACACGGTGCGCCGCTTCCGCGATAGGCTCGTTGCAAGCCTCGTGCGGCTAGACGTGGATTTTTTCAACCGCTTCCGCACGGGCGAGCTCATCAGCCGCACGATCAACGACATAGAGCGTATCCGCGTCGTGGTTTCGAATATGATCCCCGATTTTTTCACGCAGATCATTACGATTTTGGGGCTTTTGGGTGTCGTGATCTATCAGAGCCCAAAGCTTTCGTTTTTCGCGCTCGTGGTCTTTCCGTGCGCGATATATCCGCTCTCGCGCCTTGCAAAGCGGATGAAAAAAATTTCGCGCAAGTCTCAAGAGAAAACCTCCGATATCTCCTCGGCGCTCAGTCAAATTTACTCCAATATCGAAATCGTCAAGGCAAGCAACGCCGAGAGCTTTGAAGTGGAGAAATTTAACGCCGAAAACAAGAAATTTTTCGGTCTAAATTTAAAGGCGGTCGTAACGACATGCCTGGTAAGCCCGATCATGGAGATGCTAGGCGCCGTGGGCATCGCCGTGGTGATCATCGTCGGAGGACAGGAGGTCATCGCGGGCCAGATGAGCATCGGCAGCTTTTTCAGCTTCCTTACGGCGCTTTTTATGGTCTACACCCCGATAAAAAAGGTCTCCTCGCTCTACAATAATATGCAAGACGCCATCGCGGCGAGCGAGCGGACGTTTGAGCTCATAGATTTGGAGCCTACGATCGTCGGAGGCGGCAAGCAGATGGGCGAGATAGGCTCGGTGAGCTTTTGCGACGTGTCACTAAACTACGGCGACAAGGCGGCGCTGAAAGATATAAGCTTCAGCGTCAAAAAGGGCGAAATTTTAGCGCTCGTCGGAAACAGCGGCGGCGGCAAAAGCTCGGTCGTGAACCTGCTGATGCGCTTTTACGACGCAAGCAGCGGTAAAATTTTATTCAACGGCAACGACGAGATCGGCGAGTTTAGCATCCCTAGCCTGCGCGAAAATATCGGCCTCGTAAGCCAGCGCGTCTATATTTTCAACGATACGATCGCGCAAAACGTAAGCTACGGCGCGGAATTTAACGAGCAGCGCGTCATTGAAGCGCTTGGTCTCGCCAACGCCTATGAGTTCGTAAGCTCGATGAAGGATGGAATTTACACCGTGCTTAGCGAGTTCGGCGCAAATCTTAGCGGCGGGCAGCGCCAGCGTATCGCCATCGCGCGCGCGCTGTATAAAGACCCGCAAATTTTAATATTCGACGAGGCGACTTCGGCGCTGGATAACGCAAGCGAAAAGGAAATCTCAAACGTCATCGAAAAGATCAAACAAAGCAAAATCGTCTTTGTAATCGCCCACCGCCTATCCACGATCGAGCGCGCCGATAATATCGCCGTGATGAAAAACGGCC
>CAURMQ010000197.1:0-3049 GCA_963525765.1 uncultured Campylobacter sp.
TAGTGGGTTTTTACGTGATTTATATTGCGATTATTTCATATATTTGCAAAGATTATGCGCCGCCTGTTCCGCCGCTAGAGGGACTTAGCAAATCAAAGCAAATTTTTATCGCGCTTAAAAACGTCGTGCCGGTGCTCGTGCTGATTTTGCTCGTCTTAGGATCTATTTTTGCGGGCATCGCTACGCCTACGGAGAGCTCGTCGGTAGGCTGCTTGGGTGCGATAGCGCTAGCTGTCTTATACCGCACGTTTTCGTTTAGACTGATCTATGACGCGCTAAAAAATACCGCTAAAATTTCGGGCATGGTTTTTATGATTTTGATGGGCGCCACGGCATTTTCGATGATTTTTTCTTACACGGGTGGAGATGAGGTCGTAAAAAATTTTATGGAAAATCTGCCTGGTCAAGCATGGGGATTTATCGCGCTTACGATGGTAGTTATCATAGTGCTTGGATTTTTTCTCGATTATGTCGAAATTTCATATATCATTTTACCGATACTTTTGCCGATAGTAGAGTCTTTGCATATCAATCCCGTGTGGTTTGCGATCTTAATCGCTGTAAATTTACAAACATCGTTTATGACGCCGCCATTTGGATTTTCGATATTTTTCTTAAAGGGCGTGACGCCGCCGCAAATCCACACCACGGATATTTACAAGGGCGTGCTACCTTTTATTTTATTGCAAATTCTAGTGCTATTAACGCTCGCAATCTTTCCGGGGGTTTTTGGTTTAAAAGCTTTTTTAGGCTAGAAATATTAAAATTCACGCTAAATTTAACCTAGGAGCTAAAAATGGCTAAAAAGCTTATCGACGTTATGGATACGACCTTTCGCGACGGATTTCAGTCAGTTTTTGGCGCGCGCGTGGCGATGGAGGACTTCCTGCCTGCCGTTAACGCGGCCAAAGACGCGGGCATCACGCACTTCGAGTTTGGCGGCGGCGCGCGGTTTCAGAGCCTGTATTTTTACCTAAACGAAGACGCGTTTGAGATGATGGATAAATTTAGAAGCATCGTGGGGCCTGAGGCGAACCTGCAAACTCTTAGCCGCGGCGTAAATACCGTCACGCTCGATACAGGCAGCCGCGAGATCATCGATCTGCACGCCAAGCTTTTTGCCAAGCACGGCACGACGACGATTCGAAATTTCGACGCGCTAAACGACGTGGAAAATTTAAAATTTAGCGGCGAGTGCATACATCGTCACGGTCTTAAACACGAAGTTGTGGTTACGATGATGGATCTGCCGCCGGGATGCAGCGGCGCGCACGATGCGGCATTTTACGAGAGAATTCTGCGTCAAATTTTAGACGCGCAGATCCCGTTTGACAGCGTCTGCTTCAAAGACGCAAGCGGCACGAGCAGCCCGCAGAAGGTCTATGAGACGATCAAGCGCGCGCGTAAAATTTTAGGCGACGGCGTGCATATACGCCTGCACACTCACGAGACAGCGGGCGTTAGCGTCGCGTGCTATCAGGCTGCGCTAGTTGCGGGCGTAGACGGCATCGACCTTGCCGCGCATCCCGTAAGCGGCGGCACGAGTCAGCCGGACATCCTTACGCTACTGCACGCGACGAAAGGGCAAAATTTTGATCTGGGCCTGGATGCAGAGAAAATTTTAAAATACGAAGAGGTTCTGGGCGAGTGCTTGAAGGATTACTTCATGCCGCCAGAGGCTACGCAGGTAAGCCCGCTCATTCCGTTTAGCCCGATGCCCGGAGGCGCGCTTACAGCAAACACTCAGATGATGCGCGATAATAAAATTTTAGACAAATTTCCGGCCGTCATCAAGGCTATGCGCGAGGTCGTCGAAAAGGGCGGCTTCGGCACGAGCGTGACGCCGGTTAGTCAGTTTTATTTCCAGCAGGCGTTTAACAACGTAATGTTCGGCCCGTGGAAAAAGATCGCCGAGGGCTACGGCAAGATGGTGCTAGGCTATTTCGGCAAAACGCCCGTTAAGCCAGATGAAGGCGTGATTAAGCTCGCCGCCGAGCAGCTGGGCTTAGAGCCTACGACCAAGCATGCCGTAGATATCGCCGACGCCGACGAGAGCAAGAGCGTCGCGTATGCGCAGAAAATTCTGCGCGAACAGGGTATCGAGCCTAGCGAGGAGAACATATTTATCGCACTTGCGTGCAAAGAAAAGGGCATCGCGTTTTTAAAGGGCGAGGGTAAGGTGATGATTCGTAAAAAAGAGGACGTAGCGCCCGCCGCAAGCCATCAAAGCGGTATTTCTAAAAACGGCAAATTTGACGTTAAGATTAACGGCAAAATTTACAACGTAGAATTCGCCGGGCAAAACGTGCTCGTAAACGGCGATCGATACGACGTTAGCTTCGATACCTCAGCGCCCGCAAAGCCGCAAGTGCAAGCCGCTCCTGAAAGCAAGGCAAGCGGCGCGGACGGCAACGAAGTAAAAGCGACGCTTCCTAGTAACGTATTTAAAATTTTAATAAAGGAAGGCGATGCCGTTAAGGCGGGACAGACGATCATCGTGCTTGAAGCGATGAAGATGGAGATAAACATCGAAGCACCGCGTGATGGCATAATCGATAAAATTTTGATCGCTCAAGGCGATACGGTCGATGCCGATCAAGCGCTCGCGATTTTAAGATAAGCTCTAAAATTTAGGCGGCGCTCCCGCCTAAATTTCATGGCGACAATCCTCGGCGCTTAAGCGAGCTTACCTAAATTTTAAGCTATAATAGCGCAATCTTTTATCAAAATTTAATTTAAAAAGGACGCAAAATGACAACTCCGAACGATCTGGATAAACTAGGTCTTAAAGATATCAAAAAAATCAACCACAACCTAAGCTACGACGAGCTTTTCGAGCTTGAAAAGGCGATGAATGAGGGGCGCGTATCAAGCAACGGCACCTTTATGGTCGATACGGGCATCTTTACGGGTCGCAGCCCCAAAGATAAGTACTTCGTAAAGCAAGACCCGAGCCAAAAATACATCGCCTGGGGCAAGGTAAATCAGCCTATCTCAAAAGAGCTTTTCGATAAGCTTTTGGCCAAAGCCAAAGCCCAGCTAAGCGGCA
>CAURMQ010000198.1:0-3040 GCA_963525765.1 uncultured Campylobacter sp.
GAATTCTGCTTTAAATTTACCGCGCGCTGCGACTTTGCCGCCCTTTACGACTTTGCAGCGCATTACGGCGGGCGGCAGGCTCGCTTAAATTTGCCGCGCCTTAACACAGGTAACTGAATTTTGCCTGAAATCTGCCGCCGCTCGCACTTTACGACAGGCGGCAAAAATTTCGCCGTAAATTTTAAAAGACACATTAAGAACACAATCACTTTATATAATCCCGCCCATAGATCGATCGGGTACGCCCCTAGCGGCCCGAGCCGAACAATAAATAAAATTAAAAATAAAGGAGAAGCGATGAGTAAGGCCGTACTTCACTCGGTGCTAGCGATAGAAGCCATTTTATGGGGGCTTTTATCGGCCGTGATTATAGGTGCGTAAATTTTACGCTTTGAGCTAGGCGATCTGCCGAAAATTTATAAAATTTGCGCCCTGCCTCGCATCTGCTGCGAAAAAGGGGCGCACCTGCGCTAACGATTTAGACCAAAATTTAATCCACTCGCCGCGCGCACAAACCTCACTACGTGCAAATCCATACCGTAAGCAAGCCGCCCGCACACAAGCCTCACTTGTGCGCAAACACATCGCCGCGGATAAAGCTGCTGCGCAACTAAAAATCGAATAAAATTTTAAATGCTACGAGCGGACGGACGAGCTAGTTGATGCCCCATTTCATCCGCGCCTTTTGCAATATGTGCCCGCTCGCAAAACAACTTGCGATAGGAAAATGATTTGAACGGTGCGGATTCCAAAATACGCGACCCGCTCCCAATCGCGCGAATTTACACCATTGCCGCTAAGCGATTTTTAAAAGCTATCAAGCTAAAATTTATCCCGATTTGAGATCAAATTTAAACTCAACCAAGACGGCAAAAATTTCACAAAAGACGCCGCAAGAGGCGAAAATTCCAAAGGAGCCTAGCGTGAAAAGATTGATAAATTTCCTGAGGCACATTTGCGCAGATTTGCTTGCAGGCAGAGTGCTACTGCATCCGATCCTGCTTACGGCTGCGTTTTTAGCGGCGAAATTCGGCACGCTATACATCATAGATCAAAAAATTTTAGAAAGCGGCTATGATTTGGGGATATTTGGAGAATTTACTTATTACATATTTTTCGATTTTGTCGCAGGCGCCTTTTTTATAATACTTTGTGCGCACGTCATCTACGCAACATCTAAAGTCCAATCACTTAAAATTTTGCGCAAAATTCTGCTCGCGGTAATCTTAGCATCCTGCGCGCTGGGTTATTTTGCTTCAGACATAAACTACCAAAAAATAGGCGTCCTTGAAGCCTTTTTGATCGCCTCGCTAATTTGCATTTGCATCTATTCGGTCGCGATCGAAATATCAAGCGACTACTCAAATGCGGTATTTTGGGATTTTGTTTATGTTCTTAATTACATAGGTGCCTTATTTATAATATTTCATGCGCAAGCCGCCGACGTCGTAGCCGTCATTTTAATAATCCTTTGTCCGCTCGCGTGGGCGTTTTATTTCAAATACGAATTTCAAAAATCGCTCGCGAAAGACGCCGCAAGCAATGATGAAATTTTAAATAGTGCAAGCGGCGATAAAATTTCAGAAAGCAAAGCGCGCACGGAGAGTTAAATTTATAAAATTTCGCTACAAAGGGCTAAATTTACAAAATTTCGCCAGGGTTAAATTTTAAAATTTCCCGCGCGGCGCTTTTATCCATTTATATCTTCGATCACCTCTTCTACGAAACGGGCGGTATCAACTAGCCTAAAGCCCCATACTTTGGGATCGGCAGTAATTTTATTATAAAAATCTTCCAATTCTTTCGCGGGAGATAATTCGCCCAATTTAAACGGGGCAAATTTTACTTTGCCAATCTTTTTTAGATGAGGCAGCAGCTCCTTTAAATCCTTATGATTAAACCAGCGGTCCGCTCTAAGGAAGCCGCCGTTTTTCGAGCTCGCGATCTTGCTTTTTAAAAAATCATCCATACTAGGCGGCTCTTTTTGCAGCAATCTGGTGCAGGCTAGGTGGTACTCGAGCTTTCTGGGGGTTTGATCTACCGCCGAGACAAAGCAAACGCCGTATCCCTGCTGCATCCGGATAGACAAAACGTCGCCCTCCTCGAAACAGGGCGTTTTTTGCTTCGAAATTTTGGGCCGTTTAAGCGGTCTAGGGTTTTCGCTTTTTAGCTGAAGCGCTAATTTATCAAGCGCTTTTTGGCGGCTCTTTTGAGATTTTTCAAAGACCTTGTTCCACATCTGGCTTGCGCCGCCTTTTATGATAGCAAGGGCTTTTTCGCGGATCTCGTCATTTAAAAATCCGATCTTCCAAAGCGAATACGCCAGGGCCGTCCAATAAATCTCGCTATAAAGCTCATCGGTGCAGAAATTCTCCGCCTGCACCAAAACATCTTGCAATATCGTTTCAACATTTTCGCCGTCTTTGTATCGCTCGGTGATAGTCAAATATATATCGTATCCGTCGTCGCTATCGATAATTTTCACCCCGTCTATCGCCATTTTGTCTCCTTTATTTTGATCTTTTCTCTGCCGATTTCGCTGAGCCGAATTTTATCAAAATTTAAGCGCTTAAAAGATAAATCTTCGTGGAAATTCTATGATAACGATAACGCCGCCTCGCCTTTATTGTTAAGGGGGAAGGGGACCCAGTTACGAGGTCGCTCCCTTCCCCCTTAACAATCCTCCATCCCCGACGACGTTAGAGGTGGCGATGCTTTGTTAACGCAAAGCATCGCTGAGTTAAATTTAATAAATTTGCTTTAGATTTGAATATAAAATTCTAAAGCGAAGCACCCAAGATAAGGCGCAGTATTTTTGCGTTTAGACGAGGCAGAAATGAGCCGAATGGAAGGAGCGTATATATAAATACGTGACTGAAATTCGGCGAAATTTCTAACGAAGTATAAACCAAAAAGACAAGCCTTAAAATCGCAAAATTTAATCCGAAATTTCCTTCTGCCAATTTTTACCCCACACGGCATACGCTGCGCTCTCTTTCTCGTGCTCCTGTAGCCCCGAGATCGCGCGCGCAAACAGAGC
>CAURMQ010000199.1:0-3015 GCA_963525765.1 uncultured Campylobacter sp.
ACAAAAAGGTATTCGGCGCGAATAGATTCGGCACTTTTTGGCTAAATTTAAACTCATCGCAGATAGTTTCGGTAAGCGATTTTGAGGGCGATAAATTTCCAAACACGATGAATTACAGCCTACCTGATTCCGTGCAGAACGAAAACCGCGTGCTCTATCCGATGGTGCGTAAAAGCTATCTAAAGGCAAAAGGCGCGGCAAAGAGCGAACTGCGCGGTAAAGAGGAGTTCGTGCGCGTTAACTGGGACGTAGCGCTTGATCTAGCGGCGAAGGCTTTGAAAGAAAATTTCGACAAATACGGCGCCGAGGCAATTTACGGCGAGTGCTACTGGTGGGGCGGTAGCGGCAAGATCGGCTGGGGACGCACCGTAGCGCACCGAATGCTTAAAATTTTAGGTGGCTACGTAGAGGAAAGCGGCGATTACTCCACCGGCGCGGGGCTTGTTATAATGCCTCACGTGCTGGGCTCAAGCGCCGTTTACGACGCGCCTACTACGTGGAAAGCGATCGTCAAAAATGCCAAAAACGTCGTATTTTGGGCGACTGATCCTGCAGTAACCAATCAAATTTCATCCATTCCGCCTACGCATGACGGCTACATCGGCATGCAAGAGCTTAAAAAATCGGGCATCAAAACCTACAGCGTAAACGTGATGAGAAACGACACCGCGCGCTACTTCGGCAGCGAAGATATCATCGTGCGCCCGAATACCGATACCGCGCTCATCATCGGTATGTGCCATTATCTATTTACGAACAACCTCTACGACGAGGAATTTATCAAAAAATACACCGTCGGATTTAATAAATTTAAAGCGTATTTTCTAGGCGAGAGCGATAAAATCGTAAAGGACGCAGCTTGGGCGAGCAAAATTTGCGGACTTAGCGAGGAGGCTATTGCGAAATTTGCTACGGCGCTTGCAAAGGAGCCGAGCACGATCCTGATCGGTCGCGGTTTGCAGCGCGCAGATCACGGCGAGCAGCCTTTCTGGGCGCTAGTGGCGCTTAATGCGATGCTGGGATATATCGGCAAGGAGGGTCTCGGCTTTGAATTTAGCCTGGGCTACGGCTCTGCAGGCGCTACGAATAAAGTGGCTCCGATTTTAAAGGGACTTAGCACGCGCATAGATGAGAAATACGAAAACACGGGCTCTGCGCCTTGGAAAAGCGCGAAAAATATCACCATCCCGTCCTCTCGCAGCATAGAGGCGCTGGAGCATCCAGGAAAGCAGATCGACTACGACGGCACCAAGATCAAGCTGCCGCATATGAGAGTCGCCTATATGGCGTGCGGATCGATGTTTACGCGCCATCAAGACGTGAATAATATTGTGAGGCAGTGGCGTAAATTTGACACCGTCATCACCGCCGAGCCTTACTGGACGAGCACGGCGAAGCTTAGCGATATCGTACTTCCCGTCGCGATCGAGGTCGAGCGTAACGACATCAACCAAACGGGCGCTACGGGCGAATATATAGTCGCTTACAGACCTGCAATCGAGCCGATGGGCGAGAGCAAGAGCGACTTTTGGATCTGCGAGCAGATCTGCAAGCGCTGGGGATATGGCGAGGTCTTTAGCGAGGGCAAGGATGAGCTAGGCTGGATGAAGGAATTCTACGCCGATGCCGTAGAGCAAGCCAAAGGCCTAAATATAACGATGCCTAGCTTTGAGGAATTTTACGACAAAGGCTTCGTGCGCTTTGAAAAGGACGACGAGAGCAGCGCGCTATATACGCGCCTTGCGGCATTCCGCGAAAATCCCGCCAAAAACCGCCTCGGCACCCCATCTGGCAAGATCGAGCTTTACTCGCCCGTAATCGCTAAGATGGGCTATGCCGACTGCCCGCCGATGCCTACTTGGATCGAGCCTAAGGAGTGGCTAGGCGATGCGAAAAAGACGGCGAAGTATCCGATCCACATCGTAAGCCCGCACTCTCGCTACCGCCTGCACAGCCAGCTAAACAACTCGATCATCAGAAATTTCGCCGAGGTTAGCGGCAGAGAGCCGGTGCTGATAAATCCAAAAGACGCCGAAGCTCGCGGGCTTGCGAACGGCGACATCGTGCGCGTTTTCAATGACCGCGGCGAAATTTTGGCAGGCGTACTCGTTACCGACATCGTGCCCGAGCGCGTCGCAGCGATCTGCGAGGGCGCGTGGTACGATCCCGAGGTTTGGGGCGAGAAGAGCCTCTGCCAGCACGGCTGCGTAAACGTGCTTACGTTCGATAAAGGCACGTCAAGTCTCGCGCAAAGCAACTCGGCTCACACCGTGCTAGCGCAGATTGAGAAATTTAAAGGGGAGATTAAACCTATAACGGCGTTTTCTAAACCTAAAATCCTACAATCTTTGTAGCGCGTCGTCTCGCGAGTGCTTTTGAGAGAGATTTGAAATTTTAAGTCTGCGGCAGACTACTTGTCTAGCCTTGACTTAAAATTTCTGCACAACTCTCAAAATCATCTCGCGATACTTCCGCTTGTCTTTTTATGCTCAAATTTGCAGTTTGTTGAATTTGAGCGTAAATTTACTTTCTTTCGTATTCGTCAAATTTGAACGTAAATTTTATGCGAACTAAAAACTCTGCTAAAATTCGCTCAAATTTAATCCAAAGGTCGTGCCGTGCAAATCCCGAATTTGATCCAGAATTTTATCCGCAAACGCATCGTTTCAGAGTGTATTTTACTGCCGTTTTTCTATCCCGATGAGGGCGAGTTCGAGAGTTTTCAGGAGGGATATAGGCTCGCTAGCCGCAAAACTGGCGAGGAGCTAGCAGACGACGCACCAGGGCAGTGGCGAAAGAGTTGGCATGTCATCGCGCGTAACGGCATGGACGATCCGTTTTTCATGGATTTTGCCCTCAGGGACGCTTCGCCCGTGTATTTTGCCTATCACGGCGCTGGCTCTTGGGAGCCGATAAAGGTTGCGGACGACATCGTTAAATTTGAAGAAATTTTAACCGCTCTTGCCGCGCTTGAGGCGCCTTGCTCGCTTGAAGCGATCGCGCCGCTTGCTGATT
>CAURMQ010000200.1:0-2973 GCA_963525765.1 uncultured Campylobacter sp.
GATGGATATTTTAGAAAAATTTAAAGATTACTTGAAGCGCAACGAGCTGAAGGCGCCGAGCTTTCATCCGTATTTCGAGGAGGCGCTCAATTACATGCTGCAAGCGGGCGGCAAGCACTTTCGCGCGCAGCTGTTGCTAGGCGTCGTCTCGGCGGTGGATGAGCGGCGCTTTGAAGGTGCGCTGACGATCGCGATGGCGCTTGAGATGATCCACACCTACTCGCTTATCCACGACGATCTGCCCGCGATGGACGATGCAGATCTGCGCCGCGGACGGCCGAGCCTGCATAAAAAATACGATGAGGTTACGGCGATTTTAGTGGGCGACGCGCTAAATACCGACGCGTTTTTAATCGCCGCGAGCGCGAACCTAAGCGACGAAATCAAGATAAAATGTATTAAAACTCTAGCGCGAAACGCAGGCAGCAGCGGCATGGTGCTTGGTCAGGCGATCGATTGCTACTTTGAAAATAGCCCTCTAAAGCAAAGCGAGCTTGAGTTTTTGCATCTGCACAAAACGGGTGCGCTCATCGCTGCGGCGTTTGAGCTAGGCGCCATAATCGGCGGGCTAAATGACGAGCTCGCGCATGAGCTTTACAAAATCGGACTGAAGCTAGGTCTCATATTTCAGATCGAGGATGATATCATCGACGCCACGGGCGACGAAGCAAGCGCAGGCAAGCCCGTAGGAGCGGACGGCGCAAAAAATTCCTTCGTAAATTTACTCGGACTTGCGGGCGCTAGGAGCTACAAGCAACGCCTAATAGACGAGGTAAGCGGCACGATGAGCGGCTATGATGCAAGCCTGCGCGATTTGGTTTTAAATTTGATAGAAAAATACCTGAAAGGATGAAAAAATGTCGAGCGAGCAGCTAAGTAAAATTTCAAACACGATCAAATTTCTAAGCGCGGATATGATCCAAGGCGCCAACTCAGGCCATCCCGGCACGCCGATGGGGCTAAGCGACGTAATGAGCGTATTTATGAGTAAGGTCCGCCACAACCCCAAAAATCCCGCGTGGCTAAACCGCGACCGCGTCGTATTCTCGGGCGGACACGCAAGCGCGCTCGTGTATAGCTACCTCTATCTTAGCGGATACGATCTGAGTATGGATGATCTGAAAAGCTTCAGGCGCCTGCACTCCAAAACACCGGGCCATCCGGAGATCACCACCCCGGGCGTCGAGATCGCTACCGGACCGCTCGGTCAGGGCGTCGCGAACGCAGTCGGATTTGCGATGGCTGCAAAATACGCCGCGCATCTACTAAACGAGGAAGGAAACGAGATCATCGATCACCGCGTCTATTGCTTCTGCGGCGACGGCGATCTGCAGGAGGGTATCAGCTACGAAGCGTGCGCGCTTGCGGGCAGACACAACCTCGATAATCTCACGATAATCTATGATTCTAACGGCATCACGATCGACGGCAGTACCGATATCGCGTGGTTTGAGGACGTAAAGGTGCGATTTGAAGCGCAAGGCTTTGAGGTCGCGCGCATCGACGGACATAATTTCGATCAGATAGAATTTGTCCTTGACGAAGTCAAAAACAAAACCAAACCCTACCTCATCATCGCAAACACCACGATCGGCAAGGGGGCGCTCGAGCTTGAGGGCACAGCCAAGACACACGGCGCGCCGCTTGGAGAGGAGCTGCTTGCGCGCGCTAAGCAAAGCCTGGGCTTTGATCCCTCCCAAAGCTTCGTCGTAAGCGAGGACGTACTTTTTGCGACGCGCGCCGCGGTCGAAAAGGGTGATTTGGAGGAGCGGCTTTGGAAGGAGAAGCTCGCAAAGCTAAGCGATGAAAAAAGAGCGCTTTTAAACGAGCTTTTAAATCCCGATTTTAGCAAGATAGAATTCCCCGATTTTAGCGGGCTTAAGGTCGCCACGCGCGATAGCAACGGCAAAATTTTAAACGCTATCGCAAGCGCGGTGCCCGGCTTTTTGGGCGGAAGCGCCGATTTGGCGGCGTCGAATAAGACCGAGCTAAAAGGCGGCGGCGACTTTCCGTGCGGTAAAAATTTACACTTCGGCATCCGCGAGCACGCGATGGCGGCGATCGGCAACGCCTTTGCGAGATACGGGCTTTTCATCCCATTTAGCGCGACGTTTTTTATCTTCAGCGATTATCTCAAGACGGGCGCTAGACTTGCGGCGCTGATGGGCTTGCGCCACTACTTCGTCTTCACGCACGACAGCATCGGCGTGGGCGAGGACGGGCCGACGCACGAGCCTATCGAGCAGCTTAGCACCTTCCGCGCGATGCCAGACTTCTACACCTTTCGCCCGGCAGACGGTAACGAAAACGTAAAATGCTGGCGCACGGCGCTCGCTCTGAATGCCCCCGCGGCGTTCGTCTGCTCGCGTCAGGGACTTGAGCCGCTACCTAAGGCGGTTTTGGGCGACGTGCAAAACGGCGCGTATCTGCTAAGGCAGAGCAAAGAGGCACGTATCACGCTCATCGCAAGCGGTAGCGAAGTCTCGCTCTGCCTAAAAGCGGCGGCGATCCTGCAAGAGCAAGGCATCGGCGCAAACGTCGTAAGCGCGCCGTGCTTCGAGCTTTTGTGCGAGCAGGACGCGGACTATCTGGCGCAAATCCTAGAGCCGCAAACTAAAATTTTAGCCGTCGAAGCCGCAAGCGCGCTTGAGTGGTATAAATTTGCAGACGCGGTACACGGCATGCGAAGCTTCGGCGAGAGCGGCAACGCGAGCGAGCTATTTAAGCTTTTCGGCTTCACCGACGTCGCGATCGCAAAGCAGGCCAAAGAGCTTTTAGAGCAGTAGCGTAAAGGGTAAAATTTGAGCGAAAAAATCAAAATTTCGTATTTAGACGGATTTAAAATTTACGGGTTAAAAGCCCGCACGAAAAACGCGGACGAGCTAGGCGGGAGCGGCAAAATTCCCGCGCTGTGGGCGAAATTTATGAAAGAGTGCTATGACGGGCGGAGCGAGATTTACGGCGTCTATTACG
>CAURMQ010000201.1:0-2934 GCA_963525765.1 uncultured Campylobacter sp.
TTAAACCGCTTGCGGGCAAATTAAATCCATTCAAGGAGCTTTTATGAGCGGTGTTGCGTTAATCATCTGCTTCGCCATAGCGGTCGTCGTGATGATTTTTTTGATCTCCAAGGCAGGCGTTCACCCATTTTTGGCGCTAATGCTTATCTCCCTGGCGCTCGCGATCGTCGCGGGCATACCGCTAGCCAAGATCCCCGCGATTATCGGCGACGGATTCAGCGGCACGTTTAAGAGTATCGGTATCGTCATAATCTTCGGCGCGCTCATCGGCACCGTGCTCGAAAAGACCGGCGCGGCGCTCAAACTCGCCGATATGGTCGTAAACGTAGTCGGGCAAAAGCGCCCCGAGCTTGCGATGCTCATAATGGGCTGGATCGTAGGTATCCCCGTATTTTGCGACAGCGGCTTCGTCGTTTTAAATCCGATCCGAGAAGCGATCAGCAAAAAAATCGGCGAAAATCCGGTCGCTCTTGCAGTAGCGCTCTCCGGCGGACTTTATGCCTCGCACGTATTCATCCCGCCGACTCCCGGACCGATCGCCGCAGCAGGCGCCGTAGGTCTAGGCGGCAATCTACTGCTCGTAATCGCAATGGGCGCGGTAGTGTCCTTGCCGGTGCTGATCGCCACATACTTTTTTTCTAAAAAAGTCGCCAAAAGCGTCCATATAAGCGAAGCTGAAGCCAATGAAGTCATCGCCAAAAGCTACGACGATCTACTTAAACAATACGGCAAATTACCTGGCGGATTTTTAAGCTTAGCCCCTATTTTGGTGCCGATCCTATTTATGGCGCTGGGCTCCGTCGCCAAGATCCTAAAAGTAGGCGGATTTGCGGGCGAAATTTTGCAATTTTTAGGAAATCCTATCATCGCGTTAGCCTTGGGCGTAGTTTTTGCGGTATTTTTACTCGTACAAACCGACAAACTAGGCGAATTTAACGAGATCACCAACGAATCCTTAAAAATCGTAGGCCCGATCCTCTTCATCACCGCAGCGGGCGGAGTGCTAGGCAAGGTAATCACCGACGCCGGCTTCGTAACCTACATCAAGGACAATGCGACCGCGATTAAAGCCGCGGGGATTTTCTTCCCATTCTTAATCTCAGCCGTCTTAAAAACAGCGCAAGGAAGCTCCACCGTGGCGATCATCACTACAGCTTCGATTATGGGCGCATTTAACGCGGACGGCTCACTGATGCAGGTGTTGGGCTTCACCTCAGAAATGTCCGGCGCGCTTGTGGTAATGGCGATCGCAGCGGGCGCGATGACGGTTTCGCACGCTAACGACAGCTACTTCTGGGTCGTTACGAATTTCAGCAAGATGAACCCGCAGCAAGGCTACCGCACCCAAACAATGCTAACCCTAATAATGGGCATTACGGGTATGATCAGCGTGTGGGTTTTGTCGCTGTTTTTGATCTAGGTTAGCTTATTCTAGCCGCTACCGCGCTAAATCAGTGCGGAGTGCAATACGCGGCATCTACTATCGGCTAGCTACATTAAATTCTTTAAATTTACGTAGCTAGCCGTATCGCGCAAATGCCTTAGTATTAAAATTTCGCTTAACATAGTTTTAAATTTACACACAAAGCCTCAAGGAGCGAAATTTTAAAATTCTATCGCTACGGAATTTTAAAATTTAGCCGAAATTCTATGGCTTACAGAATTCTAAAATTCCACGACATGAAATTTTAGAATTTGCCCCATAAATTTGGCAACGAGATTTTAAAATTCTACTTTTGCTTCGGTCTCGTCATCGTAAATTTAGCCTACGCGCTGTAAAATTCCAAAATTTTAAAATACCAGCTAAAGGAAAAATATGAAAGTTTTGGTCGCGATCGACTCGTTTAAAGGCTCTCTTAGTTCGCTTGAGGCGGGCAACGCCGTAAAATCAGGCATCGAAAAGCTAGGCTGCGAGGTGCTCGTCAAACCTATCGCAGATGGCGGCGAAGGAAGCGTTGAAGCCCTTGCCGACGCGCTAAAAGCTAGGTTTATGGACGTCATCGTAGCAAATCCGTTAGGCGAAAAAACGCCCGCGCGCTACGCCTTAAAAGGCGAGCTAGGCATCTTAGAAATGGCGTCCGCATCGGGTCTACCGCTCATTGAAAAATCGCGCCGCAACCCGTTAAAAACGAGCACTTATGGCTTTGGCGAGATGATAGCGCATGCGATTGCGCACGGCGCGCGGAAGTTTATCATCGGCATCGGTGGAAGTGCTACGAATGACGCGGGCATGGGTATGCTGCGCGCGCTTGGTTTTAAATTTAAAGATGCAAATGGCGCAGAGCTTGCGGGAGCGGGCGAGGATCTGATTAAACTCGCCACGATAGATTGCACTTCGGTGCTACCGCATCTTAAAGAATGCGAGTTTCTCATCGCTTGCGACGTGGATAATCCGCTTTTTGGAGAAAACGGCGCGGCATATATTTACGCCCCGCAAAAAGGCGCGGATGCGGCGATGGTAAAGCAGCTCGATGCAGGACTTATCAATTTCGCAAGCGTCGTAAGTAAGCACCTCGGACGCGAGCTTTGGAATAGCCCCGGAGCAGGAGCTGCCGGCGGGCTAGGCTTTGGCTTCGTGAGCTTTCTAAATGCGACGCTTAAGCCGGGCATCGACATCATCACCGAAGAGATTGGACTGGATCGCGATATGCAAGGCATCGAGCTCGTCATCACAGGCGAAGGAAGGCTCGATTTTCAAAGCTCGATGGGCAAAACCCCCTGCGGCGTCGCGAAAATCGCCGCGCACTACGGCGTGCCCGTAATCGCGCTGGCAGGCGGTATCTCGCCCTGTGCCGGCGGCTGTAACGAGCGTGGCATAGGCGCATTTTTTTGCATCCTAAATGAACCGATGAGCCTTGAGCACGCGATGGAAAAAGAGACCGCAACACAAAATTTAGCCCGCGTCGCCGAACAAGCGGTGAGATTGTTTCTGCT
>CAURMQ010000202.1:0-2899 GCA_963525765.1 uncultured Campylobacter sp.
CAAATTCCGTCGCAGAGCGCAGCGAGCAAAATTTAGACGCCGTCTCGCAAAATTCCACGCTCACAAATTCCGTCGCAGAGCGCAGCGAGCAAAATTTAGACGCCGTCTCGCAAAATTCTACGCTCGAAAACTCCGCAGAAAAAAGCCCGTACGGCATTTTAGACGAAATTTATCATGTTTGCTTGGATCGCAAGCTAAACGGCGAGCCCGCGCTCTCCTACGTCGCCTCGCTCTACGCGAAGGGCGAAAACGCCTATCTTAAAAAGATCGCCGAAGAGGCGTGCGAGTTCGCGCTGGCGTGCAAGGACCTCTCGCGCAGCGAGCTTTACGCAGACGTCGCGCGTGAGAGCTTCGGCGAGCACAAAGCGGGCGAGCCGCGATACGACGTGATTTACGAGGGAGCGGATCTTTTATTTCACCTTCTGCTGGCACTTGCAGCGCACAATATCCACCCGGACGCCCTGCTTGACGAGCTAGCGCGCAGGCAAGGACAAAGCGGCATCGAGGAGAAGCGGTGTCGCGAAAAATGATGCGTAAAATTTAATCGTGAAGACGTCTTTTCCCCTCGCCCGCTTTGCGCGGCGAGCTAAATTTAAAAAGTGTTGCCGAAATTCTGTGCCGAATTTCAACGACGAAAGTATATTTCAACCGCGCTATTGCTGCAAAATTTAATCGCGCTGCGCGAGCAAATCTGCGCGTAAATTTAAGCGCCTTGAGTAAATCGTAAAATTTCACTAAAATTTTAAAATCAAATTTTAAAGGATAGCTGATGAGGCAGATCACGTTGCAGGAGGCTTTGGACGCGGTTAGCGAGCGCTACTGCAAAGGCCATCACTACGAAAACGTAGCACTCACCGATGAGATGGTGCGCCGCATCTGCGAGGTAAAAAGCCTCGTAAATATGGGCTTTATAGGCACGGCGATTACGGATGCGGCGCTGCAGCATCTAGCCACACTACCGAAGCTTGCGTATCTGTTTTTGCAAGATAGCGATAAGATAAGCGGCGAGGGCTTTAGATACTTTGCAGCACACGCCAGGCTCGAGCACATCGGTATCGAAAACGTTAGCATTACGGATGAGGGACTAAAAGCGATCGTGCAAACCCCGAAGCTAAAATCGCTGCGCCTGGTCAATTCGCACGTGAGCTTTGCGGGGCTGCTAGCTGCGGCGGATACGAAAATCCAGTTTTATCTAGACGGCGGACGCTTTAGCAAGGAGCAGATCGCGGAGTTTGAGCAGGCGCAAAGAGACGCTGCAAAGAGCAAAAAGAAGCTTGATCCGGATGACCTGGCGGCGGCGCGGAGTGCGCTTTTAGAATTTTTCGCGGCGATGAGCGAGTGGGAGAAATTTGCCGCTTCGCGAATTGATGACGCAGACGACGGCGAGGTGCAGCGCAGGTGCGAGGAGCTCTTTGCGCGCTACTGTACGCCCGTTAGGCGCAGCGGCTTCCGTCCCGAGGGTATCTCATTTTCGATGATGGAGGGCGGCACCTACGGCGGGTACGAGCTAACGGACGCCGAATGCGAGAGTAAAAATAAAATTTACATCTACGCCAAGGACGAACACGGCTTTGCGCGCCGCTTCCTGCTCGTGCGCAAGGACGGGCGCTGGCTCGTAGATAAGTGCCAAGGTATGAGCGGCGGCTGGAAAAGCCGCGGGCTGTAAATTTGAGCGCGAAATGGGCTCAAATTTCATTCTCGGCGCGATCGCAAGATAAAATTTAGCCTGCTGCAAGCACGGCGATAAAATTTCATCGGCGCTGCGAAACAAAAACAAAGAGGGCAAATGAGCGGTAAAATTCTGCGTACGACGCGCACGGCGATCAAAGAAAGGTGCGAATGAAGAGGCAAATTTTCTCCGAGCTGGGCGGCTTCGCGATAAAGGGTCCTCGCACCGCTAGCGCGCTATCTGGATGAGCACGGGCTTGCGAACGGGGACGTTCTTGCTTATTTTCGCAGACCGAGCACGGAGGTGCGGTTACAAGAGAGGGTATCGCCGTGCCGATATTGGGCGTTCGCAGCTTTAAAATTTCACAACGCTTATAATTCGCTATATAATGACGCTGGAATTTAGCGGCGCTAATGTATTTTTTTAGAAGTTAATGTTTAATCAAAATTTTATAATTTTGGATATGGAGTTTGCGTTTAAATCAATTAAATTTAAGCTGCAAGGCGGTTTAAATTTCACAAAACCCATCCAAACCGATGATCGCCTGATTTTGCCCGCTTTTTAGCCTCGAAGCGTCTGCGCATGGGCTTTAGGCGGCATGCCAAACATCCTCGCATACTCCCTGCTGAATTGCGACGGACTTTCGTATCCGACGTCAAAAGCTGCTTGAGACGCCGTGCTATTGCTGTTTTGCAAGATATATCTAGCTTCCTGTAGTCTAATACGCTTTTGAAAATCAAGCGGGCTTAGCGCTGTAATTTTTTTAAAATTATGATAAAACGACGACGGGCTGATGCCGAGCTCGGCCGCCAACTCGCGCATGTTGATCGGCTCTTTGAAGCGGCTTTTAATTTCCCTCATTGCGCGCGCGATGGAGTTTTCCGCCGTGCCCTGCATGACGAAGTGGCTGAGAAATCCCTCAGCGCCGCTTAAGATCAGCGTGTATAAAATTTCTTTTATCGCCAAACGCTCGAGGTGCTTTAGGCTCGCAGGCTCTCGCCGTAGCAAAGATATGAGCCTAGAAACGGCGTCCGCGATCTCGTAGCTCATATGCCGAAATATAGGCTGCTTTCAAGTCTGCCCACGCGGCTCCGCCCCTTTATCTACTTGAGCGCTTCAAGGATGTCCTTGTTTTGAAATTTAATGCTTACCGATAGAAACGGGCAGTGCTCTACTCGCCCAAAAAGCGGCAGGTCGCTTGCGCAAAGTAGGAATTTTTGCGTGTCGTAG
>CAURMQ010000203.1:0-2877 GCA_963525765.1 uncultured Campylobacter sp.
GAGCGCGGAGAGGTTTTAATGATCAAAAAATTCGGCTACGACGAGTATGCGAGGCGAAACTAGCTCCGCACTTAATGCAAAAATGTAATTTTGCTTTGTAAGAAAATTTTTTGCAAAAAATGATATAATCGGCTTGAATTTTATATCTAAGGAAATCCATGAAAAGATTGTTTCTCGCGCTTTTCGCCTGTATTTATGCGCAGGCCGAGGAGAAAAAATATGCCGATATCGTGCAGGGAAATAGCGATGTTTGGGGCAATGCAAGGCTTGAAAACATCGATAGCTACGGCAACGGCTTCGGTCCGATTTTTCTGCAATTTCAAGGACATCTGCAAAGCTCGGGCTTTTTTGCTTGGTTGGCGCTGGGTGCGGTTTTGGGCGTAATCATAGCTTTTATTGGGCACTACGCGATCATAGGACCGAAGCACTTCGATCATCATGCGGGCAAGCCGATCTACGCATTTAATAAATTTGAGCGACTATATCATCTCGTAGCGGCCGTGGCATGGGCGATCTTGGTTCCGACAGGCTTGATTATGATGTTTGGCGAGGAATTTGGCGGCGGCGCTTTCGTGAGATTTTGTAAAAACGCTCACGGACTGGCTACGATAGCGTTTGCGATTGCCGTTGTGCCTATGCTAGTGACATGGTTTTGGCGTATGCTACCGCGAGCTTACGATATCAAATGGATGATGATCGTGGGCGGCTATTTAAGCAAAAAGAAGCGCGCGATCCCTGCGGGTAAATTTAACGCAGGCCAAAAGGCGTGGTTTTGGGTCGCGACTTTAGGCGGTATAGTGATGATAGCGACGGGTGCGTCAATGTTTTTCCTAGACTACGATATCCCCGCAATGAGAAGTGCGCTAGGTATGAGTCAGATCGAAATTTTAAGAGCAAGCGCGATTATTCATAATTTTTTGGGCGCGGTCTGCGCGGTGTTTTTGCTCGTACATATTTACATGGCGGTCTTTGCGATCAGCGGCGCCATCCACTCGATGATCGACGGGCACAAGCCGGAGGAGGAAGTTTATGTACTTCACCACTACTGGTATCGCGAGCTGCTCGATAAAGGGCAGATCGCTAAATCGCAATTTGAAGCGAAGTACCCGCGCTTATAACTTGGGTAAATTTTATGCGGGCCTGCTTGCGTGCGGCTCGCATTAGCTTTGAGGTTCAAAGAATTTTTATTTTAAGGATTTCACATGCAACTAGATTGTCGCAATTTAAATTGCCCGGAACCGCTTTTGCGCACCAAAAAAGCCCTCGGCGAGCTAAAAATCGGAGAGAGTTTAGAAATTTTAGTAAACGACGTAGCGCCTCGTGAAAACATAAAACGCTTTTTGGCTAAAAACGGCTTTGAGGCGCAAATTTCACAAGCGGGCGCCGACACGCTTATAAAAACCGTAAAAACGGACGAGCTGAAAGATACAAATATCGACGATATTTATTGTGACGTCACGGCGCCAAAAAGAGGCAAGGTAATATTCCTAAACGAGGAGCAGTGCGGAAGCGGTCCGATCGGAAAGAGTCTGCTTGCTAAATTTTTAGGCGCAGCGCTAAGCTTAGACGAAAAGCCGGTGAAGGTGATCTGCGTAAACAACGCCGTGCATATAACCACGAATCGCGGCCACGAATGCTTTGAGGCGATCAAAAAGCTAAACGAAGCGGGGGCTGAAATTTTAAGCTGCGGAAGCTGTCTGGAGAGCTATAAACTAGTCGATAAGCTCTCGATCGGCGAGATCTCAAATGCATACGAAATCATGGACGTCCTATCAAAATACGAAGTAATCAAACTATGATCTACAGAGATTTTAACCTCACGAAATTTATTGCAGCCGCCGGTTGAGCCGCCAAGCTTGACCCGGCGGGTCTAACCGAAAATCTTGGAAATTTAATCGAGCCCAATGCAAGCCTGCTTTCGTCCACCTGCAGCAACGAAGATGCGAGCGTATTTCGCATAAATGACGATCTTGCGCTCGTGCAGACGCTCGATTTTATCACCCCTTTAGTGGACGATCCGTTTATCTTCGGACAGATTGCGGCGGCAAACTCCCTAAGCGACGTATTTGCGATGGGTGGCGAAGTGATAAATGCCCTAAATATCGTGGGTTTTGACGATTGCCATTTCTCAAATGAAATTCTGCGCGAAATTCTGCGCGGCGGCAAAGGCAAGATCAAAGAGTGCGGAGGGGTTCTGGTGGGCGGTCACACCATCTCTACTCCTGAAATTTATTACGGGCTTAGCGTCACGGGGCGGGTGAATCCGCGTAAATTTTGGAGCAACAATACAGCGCGCGAAGGCGACCTGCTGATCCTAACAAAGCCCATAGGCACGGGCATCATCGCTACGGCTATCAAGGCGAAATTTCTTAAATTTGAAGAATTTCGTGACGCGATAGAGAGCATGATTTTGTTAAATTTTTATGCCGTGGGTGCGCTAGCAGGCTTAAAAATACATGCCGCAACCGACGTAACGGGCTTTGGGCTGCTCGGACACGCGCTTGAAATGATAAACGGGAACGTGAGTTTTAAAATTTATCCTAGCAAAATTCCGCTTTTAAAAAGCGCCCTCAGATGCCTTGATGAGGGGCTGATCCCCGCCGGAAGCTATAAAAATTTAAAATTTATCGCGCCTGGTGTCGATTCCGAGCCGGACATAACGCTTTGCGACGCACAAACCAGCGGCGGACTTCTGCTTGCCGTAGCGGAAAAGGACGCGGCGCGAGCGCTTGTAAATTTAAAAAACGCAGGCTACGCTAGTAGCGCTATCATCGGCGAAGTTATAGCACATGCCGAACATAAAATTTATTTAGTTTAAAATCTTTTCTATTCAGCCCCCTTTAAGCATCGCTCTTGTATAATCACAATTCTGTTTCG
>CAURMQ010000204.1:0-2862 GCA_963525765.1 uncultured Campylobacter sp.
CTCGTGCGCTCGGTTTAAAATTTTAAATAACGTAAAATCCCAAATTCTCGTGCTTAAGGATAATTTTTCTGATCTCCTTTAGTAAGCTGAGCGAGGCTTCGATTTCTACGCGGCGGGTGCTGACACTCTCGACGTTTGCGCCTACGCTTACACCTTTTGCGAGGGCGTATTTATAGATGAAATCAAACATCTCTGCGCACAGCGCTGTTGAACTTTGTAAGATATCGACGCTGCTTTGCAGCCGTTGCTGCAAAAAATCCGGCACCGAGATGCCAAGCCACTTCATAAACTCAAGCGTCTTTAGGCTACCGCACGGCGTGAAAGTAAAGATTATCGGCACCTTTTTGCACTCCAAAGTGGCGTAATCGTCGATGAAATCTTTGGCATTTTGCACATTATAAACCGCCTGAGTGATAAAAAATTCGCACCCGTCCGCAGTCTTCTCCGCGATTTTTAGGTGCTCGTCGCGGCTCTTTTCATGGCGTTCAGGAATGCAGATGCCGCCTAGGCAAAGATGCGGCGCCATGAGTCGCTTGAGTTCATAGGCACGGCTTAGATGCAGTTTGCATTCTTCGTTTTTAGAGCTCGCCCCCACGAAAACACCCAGCCCGCTTGCGGCATGCCTTAGAATTTCGCAAAATTCCGCTTCATCATATTTGCCTACCGCGCGGTAGATGATCGCTTCTTTATCGGTGTGTAGATACTGCGTGTAGTAGCGCGCAGGATCGATCGTATGCACAAAAGGGAAGGTCCGCTCATCTTTCGTGCGTGCGCTTTCATCTTGTAGATCGTAGATGACGATGCCGTCGCATTCGCATTCGCCTAGGCGCTGCGACCACGCCGTACCTAGGCGCTCGAGCTCGTCTTGAGAGGACGTGATTTTAGGCGGAACGATGCCATAGAGCAAAATTCCGCTTTTTCCGTTTCTAATTTTTTCTTTTAACACTTGCCATTCCTTGATTTTTCGCGCATTTTAGCAAATTTAAATTTAAAAATTTAAATGATATAATGCCGCGCAAATTGCAAATTTAAGGAAGGCAATGAAAACGCTTCAAGAAAATTTAAAGCTTTTTTATCTGGGGCTTGAAAACGGCGAGCCGTTTTTGTATAAAAACAAGGATCTGACGACCCACGCGCTTATCATAGGAATGACCGGCAGCGGTAAAACGGGACTTGGCATCACGCTGCTAGAGGAAGCCGCGATCGATAATATCCCATCCATCATCATCGATCCAAAGGGCGATTTAACGAATTTGGCTCTTACCTTTCCGCAGATGAGGGCTGAGGATTTTGAGCCCTATATCGACGAGGCCGAGGCGCAAAACAAAGGTCTTAGCGTGCGCGAGTACGCAGAACAGACGGCAACTGCTTGGCGCGAAGGTATCGAAGGCTCATATCAAGACCTGGCGCGAGTGCAGCTTTTGAAAAACAGCGCCGATTTTAGAATTTATACGCCCAAATCAAGCGCAGGCCTTGGGATCAGCCTACTAAGCGACTTTGAAGCGCCGAAAGGCTTAAACGAAGAGGATTTGAATAACTACGTCGGCGGTATCGCCACTAGCGTGCTAAGCCTCGCAGGGATTAGCAGCGATAATCTCAGCTCGCCGGAATTTTTGCTGATCAGCCAAATTCTGACCTATCATTTCGGCAGGGGCGAGGGGGTGAGCGTGGTGGATCTCATCGCGCAGATCGGCAACCCGCCTTTTGATAAGATCGGCGTTTTCGACGTCAATACCTTCTTTCCGAGCGATAAGCGAATGGCGCTTGCGATGAAGATTAACGCGCTCATCGCAAGTCCGAGCTTTAAGCTTTGGTGCGAGGGCGAGCGGCTAAATATCGCCAAGATGCTCTTTGATGAAAACGGCAGGGCGAGGGCGAATATATTTTCCATCGCGCATCTAAACGACGATGAGAGGATGTTTTTCGTCACGCTACTTTTGGGCGAGATGATCAAATGGATGCGCACCACCAGCGGCACGAGTTCCTTGCGCGCCGTGCTTTATATGGATGAAATTTACGGCTTCTTCCCGCCAAACGGCAATCCGCCGAGCAAAACTCCGATGCTTACGCTGCTAAAGCAGGCTCGCGCATTCGGTCTTGGCTGCGTATTATCGACGCAAAACCCGGTCGATCTCGATTATAAGGGGCTTAGCAATATCGGCACGTGGTTTATCGGGCGCTTGCAGACCGCGCAGGATAAAGAGCGCGTCATCAGCGGCCTAAGCGGCATCGGCTCAAATCCGATCGACAAAAGCGTGCTGATGGAGAAAATTTCAAATCTCAAAAAGCGAAATTTTTTGGTAAAAAACATCAACGAGGACGTGCTGCGAGTGATCGAGACGCGCTTTGCGCTAAGCTATCTAAAAGGTCCTTTAAGCAACGAGCAAATTTCAAATTTAATGAAGGATAAAAAGGCTGAAATTTCATCCGTGTCGGGCGCCGCGCAAGGCGTCAAATCCACCGGCTCCGCCAAGCCGGTAGTTTCTGCTGAAATTTCGCAGCTTTACAGCTACGGCGCGGGTCTTGAGCTAAGCCCGTATCTGTATGCAAGCGCAAAGATGCGATTTTGCGACAAGGGGGTTGATTTTGCGCAGCAGCGCTCATTTTTGCTCTCGCTTTCGGACGGGGGCGAAATAGATTGGAATGAAGCTAGCACGCGAGAGGTCGCAAATTTAAGCGGACAGGAGCAGGCAGGCTCTAGCTACGGCGCGCTTCCTAGCTTCATCGCGGGAGCGAAAAATTTAAACGCTCAGCTTAAAAGCTTTAAGGAGTGGATCTACCGCAACGAAAAGTTAGAACTTTTTAGTGCGCTTGATCTGCTCTCAAAACCGGGCGAGAGCAGGGAGGAATTTTTTGTGCGCC
>CAURMQ010000205.1:0-2821 GCA_963525765.1 uncultured Campylobacter sp.
CCGATGTCGATACCGATAAAATGCATAAAATTTAAATCCGTCGAAAAATATTTCTACGCCGTAGAACTTTATCGCAATCTTAGCTTTTTAAGACTTTTATATCGCTGAAATTTAGCGCTCGCAGGCGGCGCGGATGAAATTTAACTTCGGGCCGCGTTTTTGAATTAGTTTTAAATTTAGATCTGAATTTAGCGCTCGCGGGCGATTAAAATTCCGCTTAAAATCACCACCGCAATGCCTGCTAGCACGATCGGACCGGGCAGATGATCGCCTAGCATAATGCCGAGTGCCATGCTAAAGAGGATGTCGCTATAGCTGATCGCAGCGACTATGCCCGCTTTGCGCGAAGCGGCGTAGGCGCGCGTCATGTAAATTTGAAAGTAGATCCCGCTGACGCCCAGAAGCGCCACGAGCACCCAGCCAAAAAGGCTTGGCGGGTTGAAGTAAGCAAGCCTCGCCAAATCTGCCCCGCTGAAAAGTCCTAAAATTTTAACCTCGCTATCACCGAGCGCCCAGCCCGCAGCCATCATCATCGCGCTTAGAAAGGTAGCAGATGAGACGAAGACCAGCACGATGAGGTTGGTGGCGTAGTGTTTGCGAAGCTCGCGCACGCTCGTGTATGCAAGCCCCGCGCACATACCGCCGAAAATTCCCACCGCATCGGTTACGCTGATGCCGATGTGCGGGCGCACGACGAGTAAAATTCCGCCAAAGCCGAGCAGTATCGCAAACCAACCCTTGGAGCTTAGCTTTTCGCCTAAGAAAAACGCCGAAAATAGCGCGGTGAAAATGGGCGCCGTTTTTTGGAAGGTAAAAGCGGTGCCAAGATCGATGTGAGCGATGTTGTAAAAGGTCGCTAAGATACCGCAGCTGCCGATAAAGCCGCGAAACGCGAGCAGCCACGGCTTGCCGCCCGGGCCCAGGTTTTTTACCCGCCGTAGCGAAAACAGCACGATGCCGATGCCTACGACGTTGCGAAAAAACACGATCTCGGCGCTGCTCATCCGCTCTGCCATGACTTTGGCTAGCGCGCCGTTTAGCGCGAAATAAAAGCTCGCTACTAGCATATAATAAACGCCCAGATGTTTCAGCCAAAACGCGGAGTAGAATTTTTGTTTCATCGCGCGCTACTTTCGGTTCGCCGCGAGCGCGCCCGCGACGATGATGAGCGCCATGCCCGAAAGTGCCATGAAACCGGGCAAGGCGTCGCCTAGCAACAGCCCAAATAGCGTCGAAAAGATGATGTCTGCGTAGCTGATCGTAGCTACTATGCCCGCTTTGCGCGTCGCGGCGTAGGCCTTGGTGACGTAGGTTTGATAAAACAGCCCCAGCAGCCCCAAAAGTACGGCAAAGAGCCAGCCCTGCGCGTTTGGAATTTTAAATTTAGAAAGCATAAAGCTCAGCGCAGGCGCGTCTATAAATTCCGCCGCGATCATAAGCGCTACGGGCATTAGCGTGCCGGCAAGAAGCGCCGAGAGGATGATCGTATCGGAGCTATAGTATTTGCGCAGCCCGCGCACGGAGGTAAGCGCCATCGCGGCGAATAATCCGCTTAAAATTCCAAAAATATCGCTCGGCTGCAAGCCAAACTGCGGCTGAATTACCAAAACGATGCCCACAAAGCCCAGGCAGACCGAGAACCAGCCCATTGCGCCGAATTTTTCGCCGAGGGTAAAGTACGCAATGATCGCCGTCCAAATGGGCGCCGTTTTTTGAAAGGTAAATGCCTCGCCGAGGCTGATGTTGGCGACGTTATAAAAAAATACCATCAGCCCCAAAATCCCGATAATGCCGCGAAATGCGAGCGTAAAAGGATGACCGCCTTTGTTTGCGAAGCGCGCCGTACGGGGACGAGCCTTGATTTTATAAAGCAGGATCAAAAGTCCGGGCAGATTGCGAAAGAGCACGACCTCAAGCGATGAAATTTGCGCGCCCAAAAGCTTGGCAAAAACGCCCGTAAGAGAGTTGTAAAAGCACGCCATCAGCATATAATACACGCTTAGATGGTGCAGCAAGAAGTTGTTGTATTTCATCGCGCCCCTTTAAATTTGCGGAATTATACACGTATAATGATTAAATTTTAATATTCCGCTGTTTTAATATTTCGCCGCACCGCCTGCTTTTGCGCGTTTGGACGCGACGGCTCGTTTTTTGCAATTCGGCGCTTGAATGCGCAAAGCAGCCAAATTTGCGTAGCTGCGGGCTTTTATGCTTTCGTGTAGTTGCGCCCGTTTTTGTGTTTTGATCGCTAGCTTTCGTGCTTAGGCTATGTTTTTAAATTTTATAAAATTTGCGTGCAACCCCGCCTCGGCGATATGTTCGGCGATGGCTCGCGCGCCTTGGCGTCTTTTACGAGCGGCGTCCCGCTAGTGTCGAGATAAAATTTCGCTAAATTTAGCGCCTAAATTTTATAAATTTTGCCGCCCGACTTGCGCGAGCGAGCGCGTAGAATTTGGCTTTAATCTATTTTTGGTTATAATCGCGCCAAAAACTACAAGGACGAACGTGAAAAGTTTGATCATCATCGGGCGCCCCAACGTCGGCAAGTCGAGCCTTTTTAACCGCCTGGCGGGCGCTCGCATCGCCATCACGAGCGACGTTGCGGGCACGACGCGCGATACCAATAAAGCAGAAGCTGAAATTTTTGATCGTCGCGTGCGCGTGATTGATTCGGGCGGCTTGGACGACGCCTCCGAGCTGTTTGCGCGCGTGCAGGCTAAGACGCTAAGCGAGGCAAAAAGCTCGGATTTGATAATCTTTATGACGGACGGCAAGCTGCTTCCGAGCGATGATGAGCGGCGGATATTTTTCTCGCTGCAAA
>CAURMQ010000206.1:0-2800 GCA_963525765.1 uncultured Campylobacter sp.
CATCGGCTCGGTCTCTTTCCACTCGCCGCGCTCCCAGTAGCGGCCTTTTGCGCTCACTTCGCGCAGGTTGATTTCAGGATTGAAATTCGTCGCAAACGGATATCCGTGATCGCCCGCGTTGCAGTCTAGGATGTCGATCTCGTGGATCTCGTCAAAGAGATTTTGCTGCGCGTAGGCGCAAAATACGTTCGTCACGCCCGGATCAAAGCCGCTTCCCAGCAGCGCCATCGTGTTTGCGGCTTTAAACTCGCCGTCCTTCGCCCACTGCAGCTTGTATTCAAATTTGGCGGTGTCTGGGTGCTCGTAGTTTGCGGTGTCGATGTATGGGATGCCGGCGCGAGAGCACGCGTCCATGAGCGTTAGGTCTTGATACGGCAGCGCGACGTTTAGCAGTAGCTCGGCGCCCGTTTTTTTGATGAGCGCGACCACGGCGTCGGTGTCGTCCGCGTCGATCTGGACGGTATCGATAGCGACGCCCAAGCGGTCTTTGATAAATTTAGCGATCGCGTCGCACTTGCTTTTGGTGCGGCTTGCAAGGGTGATTTTTGTAAAAACGTCCGCGTTCATCGCGCATTTTACGGTCGCGACTTGGCTCACGCCGCCCGCGCCTATGATTAAGATATTTGACATTTTGGCTCCTTTAAATTTTAAATTTAGCTGCAATTTTAGCAAATTTAAGATGAATTTTAAGAGGTGAGTGCAATTAATCATAGAGTTTGGTTGTGGCGGACGCGGAGCGCAAGCCCGCTCTAGCAAGAGCGCCGAAAGCGGCGCGGCGCTAAAATTTACGCAGATAGCAGCATGCCGATTGACGGCGGCACGAGATTAAATTTACCGCCTTGTATTGCGCGATAAAATTTTAAGGCTTTAAAGGGCTAGTTTAAATTTAACATTCCGCGGCGAAGCGTGGAGAATTTAAAATTTAAAGCTCGCCCGCTTCGCCATAAAATTTATCGCGCCTTTTGCCCGATGCATGGCAAAACCGCATACCGCAGCTAAATTTAATGCTTGAGCGAGCAGCGGTTTAAAAAGTAGCAAGCTGGACAAAATCCCGTGACGCCCACGATAAATGGCACGAGTCCGACCAGCCCCCACCAGCTGCTAAACACAGCTCCCGCGATCATTATCGCTAGTCCCATTAGCGCTCTTATTATCCTAGTTTTTTACTTAGCATTGCGTTTTCCTTTCTTTGTTTTTACATTTTGCACGTATTAATGCTTAAAATTTTTAAAGTAAGCAATGGCAGCAAACCGCCACCTAGCGTATCATCTTTAAGCCCGCCCTCCTATATACGCACCTTGGTTAAATTCGGCTTCGTTTAATTATCTTTTCTTTTGCATAAAAATGCGATCCGACAAAATTTGTGTGCCTGAGGAGCAAAATTTATTCGAGCTCAATTTAAAATTTTGACGAATGTAAAGCAAGGCGAACTCAAACGCTGGCGGTAATGCGGCGAAATTTACATGCGGCTTTAAATTTGGAATTACGATAAATTTTAATCGAGCGGAATTCTATCGTCACAGAAAGCTTGTCTAAATTTAAACTTGCCATGTGTTTTAGAGTTTAAATTTATGCGTCCTCGCGGCAAAGAAGCATAATGCGGACGTAATATTTACGATCGAAGAGGCACCTGATCTCGCGCCGTACCGCTAAAATCAAATTTCGTAGCGATAAATCTTGCCGAAATTTTCATCCAGATTGTAGCTAAACTCACCGCCTGCGTAATAGATTGTCTCGCCACTCTCCAGCTCGAAGCGCTGATACACGCGCAGCACGACCTCGTTTTCGCTTATGCCTTGGACGTGGATAAAAATATCGCTCTTTCTGCCCGCAGTCATCGCCATTTGGTAGAGCTGATTAAATAGCGCGTATTCCGGATCCTTCTCGGCATCCTCTTGGGATAAAAAGCCCTCCAGTACGCCCAGCATCTCCGCGCGAAATTCCGTCCTGGCGCGCGCATAGGCGTTTTGGATATTTTCGATCTGGTTGGTATCAAGTAAATTTAAAAGCGAATGTTTGCCCAAGTAAAGCGTCGCGCTCGATGTGATTTTGCCGTCCTTGTCGGTCACTAGTCGCAGAGCTTTCTCTACGCGCCACAAGGCCTCTTTTAGTTCGAGCCCGCTTTCAATTTCAATTTTCATCATATATCCTTTATCAAGAATGCGGAATTTTAGCGTGAAATTTTAAATTTTAAAGACAAACTTCGCGATCAGATACGCCATATACAGCATCAAAACTCCCACGAGCGCGTCGATTATACGCCATGCCCTACTGCTTGCAAAAAGCTTCGAAAGCGCCCCTGAGCCATATCCTAAACCGAAAAACCACGCAAACGATACGAACATAACTCCCGCGTAAAACCACGGCTTTTGGGCATCTGCGATCGTAGCCCCTAGCGAGCCCACGACCACGACGGTGTCTAAATACACGTGCGGATTTAGAAGCGTCACCGCAAGGGCTTTGGCTACGACGGGTGCTAGCGGGCTATTTGCAGAGTTTTGGATCTTGGCAAAATGCGAGCCCTTATAGGCGCTAAAAAACGAGCTTAGCGCGTAGCAGAGCAGAAATATAACCCCGCCTATGCCTAAAATTTGGGTAATAAGCGAGCCCTGCTTAAGAGCGCCGCCGATTAAAAATATCCCTACGGCCGTAAATACGGCATCGCTTAGCGCGCAAACCATGCAAACAGCCGCGACGTGGTTTTTCGCAAGGCCTTGGGAGATGACGAAGATATTTTGCGCGCCGATAGCAACGATGAGCGAGAGCATCAGCGCGGCTCCTTGCAAGAAAATTCCGATCG
>CAURMQ010000207.1:0-2769 GCA_963525765.1 uncultured Campylobacter sp.
ACTTCGGCGGACACAGCGTCGCGCGCTCGATGCTAACTACAAATGATAGCGGCTCTGGCTACATCCAGCCGATGCTTGAAAAATTTGAAGCGCTAAAAGATAAGGGCTGCGAGCTTCGCCGCCGCGCAAAATTTGACGATTTCATAATGGACGGCGATCGCGTAGCGGGCGTCGTGATCCGCGAGGAGTATAAATTTGATCCAAATCTCTACAGCGACGATCTTGAAAACACGAGTGGCACAAAAAAGACGCTCAAAGCCAAAAAAGGCGTAGTGCTAGCCGCAGGCGGATTTTGCCGCGATAAAATTTTCCGCAAGCTTCAAGACCCGCGCATCCCTGATGACGTCGATAGCACAAATCACGCGGGAGCTACCGCGGGCGCGCTACTAAAAGCCTTTGAGATCGGTGCGTATCCGGTGCAGGTCGATTGGATCCAGTTCGGTCCGTGGGCAAGCCCCGATGAGAAGGGCTTCGGCACCGCTCCGATCCTAACTCAACAAGGCACCTTTAAATACGGTATCGCCGTGGACGTGCGCAACGGCAAGCGCTTTATGAACGAGCTTGCAGATCGCAAGACCCGCGCGGACGCGGAGTTTAAAATTTTACGCGAGGATCCGAAAGCCTATCCGATAACCTTCGCCGATACCAAAATGGCGTTTAAAGACCTAAGCGAAGAGGTTATTTCTAAAGGCATGGCAAGCGGCAAGCTAGTGGGCGAATGCGCGAGCCTAGATGAGATCGCCAGTAAATACGGCGTGCCTGCGGACGCGCTAAAAGAGAGCGTCAAAAAATACAACGAAGGCGTTAAAGCTAAAAAAGACGAGTTCGGCAAACAAGAAAGCGCACTTAGCGAGATCAACGAAGCGGGACCTTTCTACGTCATCCGCCTCTCGCCGAAGCCTCACCACACTATGGGCGGCCTAAAAATCAATACCAAAGCCGAGGTCTTATCATCTAAGACGAATAAACCGATCCCAGGTCTATATGCGGCAGGCGAGATCACCGGCGGTACTCACGGCGCAAGCCGCTTAGGCACCGTCGCGATTACCGACTGCATAGTTTTCGGAATGATCGCAGGCGAGCAAATCGCTTAGCTAGGTCTGAGCGCAAGCTCTTTAAAGCTTTGCCGGTAGCGAAAGCGGGCCCGCAAGGCAGTTTTATAAAAGGTTGCAAATGAAGAATTTCAGTTTTACGGCATTGTTTTTGTGCTGTATCATCGCGACTTTGTTCGGCGCGCCGTCTGCTAACGACGCCAACGCCACGACAATAGTCGTTTCAGATGAGCTTAGGGCAAAGCACAAACTAAAGCCGCACCACGAGCATTTGGCGTTTGACTGCGTCGATTGCCACGTAAATCAAGGAAGCGATCCGTCTAAATTTAAAAGTATCGGCGACAAGGGCTGTATCAGCTGCCACGGCGACAAAAAGCAGCTCGCTTTGAGGCTTAAATTTATGGATACTCTTAAGGCTAATCCGCACAACTCCGTCCACGACGGTCCTACGCTATACTGCGACGAATGCCACAACGAGCACAAGGCATCTACGAATATGTGTACCGAATGCCACGAGCACGAAGTGCCGCAATGGATGGGGGTGACGCCATGAGAATTTCTAAAAAATTACTAGCGCTTATCATCTTAATAAGCGGTATTATAGGGTTTTTCGTCGTCGTGCCGGTGCACTACGCGCTTGAGCAAACGAGCACCGATAAATTCTGCGACGTCTGCCACGAGATGGATCCGATGGTGATCGCCTATCAAGAGGACGTCCACTCGGGCAAGGGCAAAACGGGCGTCAAAGCTAAATGCGTCGATTGTCACCTACCGCACGACAATATCGTAAAATACGTCTATCAAAAGGCCAAAAACGGCGTGTTGGAAGGCTACTCGCACTTCTTTGACGAGCCTGAGAAATACGACTGGAATAAAAGGCGCGAAAACCGCGAGCACTATGTGTTTGACAACGGCTGCACGAGCTGCCACGCCACCGTGATCGACAGCAAAATCACCTCCGAGCAAGCACAGCGCATGCACGCGCACTACAAAAAGCTCCTAGGCACCGAGCGCGAGCTCAAATGCGCGAGCTGCCACGTAAGCGCGGGACACGGCATTGGGCTTCGCAACTACCTAGAGTACTGGCGACCGACGTATAAAATTTACGAAAAGAAGATGATGCAGGAAAAGATCAAAGCTAAGAAGGAATTTTTCGGCGACGAGTATAAACCGAGCCCCGAAGAGCAGGCCTTTATGGACGCTTCTAGCGCGAAGAAATAACGCCGCTTGAAATCCTAGAATTTCTAAATTTCAAAATTCCGCCTAGGTTTAGCTGAGACCTTGACGGGATTTTTGAAATTTTGGCGAGGTTTTTGTGAAATTTTTATTAAATTTTATCGACTTTTAGATTTAAAATTTACCCGAATTCTCGATTTAAAATTTCATCTATCAGACTATATTAAACCAACCGCCCGCAACTTAAGTTTATACGCTTCTTACTCGCCAGGTCGTAAACGAAAAGTATCCACAAAAACCCTTACAATTGCATCTCTATGAGCCTTACTATAGTACTAACTTAAAATTTCATACTCACGTTATGAGAGCATAAGGCTAGCATAAATTATCGAGGGTATAATCGAATTAAAATTTTAGGAGGAAGCGATGGCGTTTGAAAACGCAATCATCACCAAAGAGGATGATAAGAAGTATGGATTGAGTGCGCTATATGGTAAGTATAATTATGGAGCAAAGTTGCCAAATCTAAATTTTACAATAG
>CAURMQ010000208.1:0-2762 GCA_963525765.1 uncultured Campylobacter sp.
CAAAACGATTTAAAGCTATTCGGCGGCCGCGTAAATTCGCTTGAGTGCGTCTATAAAGACAAAAGCGGATTTGATTATAGCTTTAGCTTGGATGGGCAAATTTTAAACGTTCGCTCGCTGCAAAGTCCGCTCTTGCCGTTAAATGACGGCGACGAGATGCTGGCGGTTTGCGATAAAAAGGGGCGGGTTTTGGGGCTAAAAAATCGCTCTTTAAACTCCGCGGCCTGGTACGCCTATGAGCCTAGCCTCCTTTTTGCGGCTCTGTTTTTCGCGCTATTTTTGTTGTTCGCCGCGGCCGGCGTTTGGGGGATTTTTTCTGGTTTTGACGGACGGTGGCCGCTTTTTAGCACTTTGTTACTTGTTTTTGGTTTCGGCTCTCTTGCTTTTGCTTGGTTTAAGTATCACCGCGAGGCGTCTTTGGGCTTGCGCGTTAGATCGATGCTGGGCGCCACAAAGGAGCCCAAGTCTAGCGGCGAGGCTAACGGCAGGGTGCGCGACAAAAGGATTTTTGAGACGAAAGAGAAGAGCTATTTTAGAGTCATGGTCGGCGATACGTTTTTATGGGGTAGCAGCCATAAAAAGCGCGCCCTGGAGCTAGCAAACGGCGACGAAGCGAGCGTAAAATACGAAAATTTCAGGGTCATAAAGATACGAAATCTCAGCAAAAACCTGACGGCGAAAAAATCTCAAGGCTTTTTTGAGAGGGCGCTTTGGTTTAGCGCAGATATCGCGATTAGCCTTTGCATGGGGCTTGCTTTGCTCTATGCGGGGACGATGGATTTTTGGTTTTCGCCTTTTGCGGGGATTGCCGGCATCGTAATCTTGCTCGGCGGAGCCAGCTTTAACGTGTTTTATAAAAAGGATTAGCCCTTGGCGCGGAGATTTTAAATTTGAGCCCGCCACCGTAAATTTGACGCTAAAATTCGGCGTACAATTTGAGTAACGCGGGCAAGTCCGTCAAATTTAAGCCGCTCGCCCGCGTTTAAATTTACAAAAACGCTTGCAAATTTTGCCGGGCGGTAAATGGCAGAAATAGCGGCGATAAAGCTTAAATTTAGCGCGATCTCCGTGGTTTATATTGAGGCAAATTTATGCGTAGCAAGACTAACTGCGACCGTCAAATTTAGCCTAAATTTCGTAAAAACTCCGCGTATTCTCTAGCGCCGCGCTCTAAATCGTCCTGGCTTGATACGTAGTCCACGCCCGGAGTCTCCTCGGCGCCGTAAAATGCGAAAAAGTCGCGGTAATCGGCGTGAAAATAGTATTTAAACGCGAGCTCAAACGGCGTAAGAACCTCGCGCAAGCTAAAATGATAGCGTCCTTGCGGGCAGTAGTCGCTCTTTTTGATGCCCGCGGTCACGGCTAGCGCGACCTTGCGGCCCGCGATACCGTCCGAGCCGCGCCCATAGGCAAAACCGTGCGTCATCACCGCGTCGATCCATGATTTTAAAATCGGAGGGCAGGAGAAGTTGTGAAGCGGAAACTGCAAAACGAGGGCGTCGTGGGCTCTGATGAGCTCTTGCTCGCGCGCGGCGTCGATATCGCCGCCCCCGTAAATCTGCGTCAAATCATGAACGCTAAAGCGCTGCGGCTCTTTGAGTGCCTCTTGTAGCAGGCGTTTGTTTATGACCGAGTTTTTGATGCCTGGGTGGGCTAAGATGATTAGAGTTTTCATTTTTATCCTTTTTAAGCGAGTAAATTTTAACCGTCGGCAAGCGCCGCCTCAAGCTCGCAAACACGTCTCTTTTAGCGCCTCGTTTCAAACCCCATCGGAGCAAATTTTGCAAACTTGGCTTAAATTTGGTCGGAGCATCGCGCGGGCTTTAATCTAGCCTGCAAATACGAGCTTTGATCTACCGTGTCTTGGACGGGCCGGGTAATCAAGCCTGAGCGCGCCGTCTTAACGCGCGAGAAAATCGCCGCTTTTGTTTGCTCGGATATAAAGCGGGCGTAAATTTGCGGGCTTTTTTACAAAAACGCTTGCAGATTTCGCAGATTTTCTTTTATGGATGCTGGGCGGTAGAGCGCTGAGATAACGGCGACGTAGTCTGGGTTTAGCGCGGCGATTTGCGCGATATTTGCCGCGTTTATGCCGCCGATCACGCAAACGGGGATACGTAAAATTTCCTTTGCGCGCATTATCGTTTCAAATTTACAAAGCGGGGCGTTTGGTTTGGTCGGGCTCGCAAACACGGCGCCAAATGCCGCGTATGAAGCACCCTCGTCCTGCGCTTTTAGGGCTAAATTCAGATCGTCGTAGCAGCTAACGCCGATAAATGCGTCCTCGCCCAGGATCTTGCGAGCGGCCTTTACTCCGCCGTCGTCTTTGCCGATGTGCACGGCGTTCGCGCCTATTTCTGCGGCAAATTTGACTTCGTCGTTTACGATAAATCTCGCGCCGTAACGCTCGCAAAGCTCTTTTAGCGCAACAGCTACGCGCTCGTTTTTGGGCTCAAGCTTGGTGCGGTACTGCAAAAGCTTCACTCCGCACTCTAGCAGCTCGCGAGTTTGCTCGAGTATGCTTTTTTCGGGCGTTAGGACGTCGTCAGTGATAGCGTAAATTTTAGCCATTGCTTGCGCCGGCAGCTTTGTGATCTAGTAGCCGCATGCCGAAATTTGAGCCGTGAGCGTTTTTGATCGCGTTTGCGACGAAGGCTTTAGCGCGCTTGATTGCCGTTATCTCGTCTGCACCACACGCTAGAGCGCAGGCGATAGCCGTGGCGAAGCTGCACCCCGCGCCGTGCATGATCGTAGGGCGCTCT
>CAURMQ010000209.1:0-2733 GCA_963525765.1 uncultured Campylobacter sp.
CCTCGTGAAGTGGAATAATCGGGGATGATGCGGATAAATGCGGCGCAGAGTATCGCCGTCAGAAGCAGCACGCCAGCTATTGCTTTAAATTTAACGGATTTATAAAATTTCATACCGACGCTCCTTTTAAAATTTAAAATTTCAGCGCAAATTTCCGCGATCTTGCGATTAAATTTAAAACGCTGCGCTACTGCGATAAAGCAGGCAAGCGACAGGCGCCTAAATTTAAATCCCGCCGCTAGCCTTCGCGGTGCAGAATTATATAGCCCAGCTTCGTGCCGTTTTCGTCCGAAAACGCCCTCACGTAAAAATAGTGGCCGTCCTTTTTGATAAAGCTCTGCGCCCCAAAATCAAGCGTCGCCAAAATCGACAAAACGTCGTAATCCGGCGCGCTATTTACGACGATAAAGTCCTTGATAACGCCTATTTTATCGTAAAAGCAGTCGGTTTCAAACCTCTTATCTACAAGGATAAAAATATCGTTTCCCATGCGGTTGATCTGCGCGATGACATGCTCGAAATCGAGCATTATCTCGGCGCTTCCGATAAATTTACCGTCGCTAAAAACAGGCGAAATTCCGCGCATAAAAACCCCGCATCGCCCCATCTCCACAAGCGCTTTAGGAAGCAGGCTCTGGCGGATCTGCAAAAGCGAATGGCGAAAGGAGCTCAGATCGTCGTTGTAAAATTCGTCGCTCCAGCTTCTGGCCAGGCTTCTGGTATTTTGCGTATGAAAATGTATTTTCACGCCCGTGTAAAAGGGCACTGCGCTTAAAATGTCTTTGTATTTTTTCGTCACGTCCATGCACTCGCCGTGTTTGCCGCTCTCGAAGCAGCGCACCACGTCGCTGTTCTGCGATAAAATCAGCGAGATCGCAAAGGCGTTTAGCTTCTCTTCATCGACGATCTTTTCAAAAAGACTCGCGCTAAAATCGAACTGCTGCTTGATTTTTATCTCGTTTTCCTCGCTTTTAAAGCGCAGGTAAAACGCAAAGGTGGCGACGCAGCAAGCAAGCGCGAAAAGGCTTAGGTATTTTTTGGAGCGCGCGCCTATCATCTAAATTCCATTTTTAAATTTGCCGCTAAAATTTCTGCAAATTCGCTAAATTCCGGCAGATCGAGTTTGCCGTTTCGCATCTTTTTTCCCCAGACGGACTCAGGGAAAAAGCTGTCATTTTTGAAGCGCGCCTGGACGTGAAAATGCACGCGCGGCACGTAGTTGGCGAAGCTTGCGATGTTGATCTTATCGGGCGCGTAAAACTCCCGCAGGCTCTTTTCGCACTGAAGCACAGCGCGCCACAGATGCGCCAGCGTCGCCTCGTCGCAGTCGCTAAGTTCCTTAAATTTCGCCTTCGTAAAGACCTTTACCCACGGCACTTCGTGCTCCTCGCGCTCCACGTAAATCATCTCGTCTTCGTAAATCATCGCTTCTCCTTGAAAATGGAATTTTAATGCAAAGCCCATTAAAGCTCGGTAAATTCCTCTTACATAAATAATATACTAAAATACATTAATTAAATATATCTATAAAATCTCGATATACTCGTGATTTTTATGCTATAATTCTATTTTTTAAAAGGAATATATATGAAATCAGTTTGGGTAATGATCCTATGCGCCGCGGCGATTTTGATGATTACGATGGGCATTCGTATGTCATTAGGTCTTTTCGTGCAACCTATAATGCAAGCAAATTCCCTATCCATCGCGCAAGTAAGCTTTGCGATGGCAACTACGCAGCTGGTATGGGGCTTTTCGCAACCTCTTAGTGGGATACTTGCAGACAAGCTCGGTGCCTACGTCGTGCTGTTTTGGGGCAGCGTGCTTTTGGCGATTAGTTGCACTCTTGTGCCGTTATTTAGTAGTGAAAGCGCGCTTGTATTAACGATGGGTTTTGGGCTTGCACTGGGGCTTGGCGCGGGTAGTTTTCCGATTCTAATGAGCCTAATGGCAAAGCGCCTGCCATTTTCTATCCGCTCGGTTGCTAGCGGAGTGCTAAATGCAGGCGGCTCGTTCGGGCAGTTTTTATTTGCGCCGATGATTGGGTTTTGTATCGCAACGCCTGCTTTGGGATACGGCGGCGCATTTTTTACGCTCGCAGGGCTAAGTCTGCTAATTCTGCCGCTTGCGAGACTTTTAGCAGGCGGTAAAATTTTATTTGGCGAGCAAACCAGCCTGCATGAAGAAGATAAGCGCAGCTTAGGCGAAGTTCTGCGTTTGGCACTGCGCGATAAAAGCTATATTTTGATAAATTTAAGCTTTGCTACGTGCGGTTTTCACGTAGCATTTTTAGTGACGCACCTGCCTAGCGAAGTAGCATTAAGCGGGCATGGCGCGCAGGTAGCGTCCTTTTCGCTCGCACTGATTGGTATCGCTAACATCGTAGGCAGCTTATTCGTAGGCTGGTGTGTTTCCAAAGTGCGATGTAAAGTCATTTTATTTTGCATATATGCCCTGCGTATCGCTCTTATTGGTGCTTATGTGCTCTCGCCCAAAGATAGCCTTACGTTTTATATCTTCAGCGTGGGATTAGGATTTACCTGGCTAGCGACCGTACCGCCTACTGCGGCTGCCGTAGGTAAGCTGTTAGGGACGCGATATTTAGCAAGCCTATTTGGATTTACGATGCTTTCGCATCAAATCGGTGGATTTTTTGGTGCATATATCGGAGGTCTCGCGGTACGGGCATACGGCGCGTATGATTATATGTGGTATTTGGATATGACGCTAGCG
>CAURMQ010000210.1:0-2725 GCA_963525765.1 uncultured Campylobacter sp.
TGAGCCCGAAAATCGGCGAATTTGACGAGCTAATGGAGCTAAAAAAGCGCCTAAGTAAAAAAGATAAAATTTTAGAAGCGTGGAATAGGGCGGAGCAAATTTTTAATTTCGAGCAACCCGTAGTAGACGCGCTAAACATCAGCGACGTCGATAGCAGCTTTTTTGAAGAGGCGATGAACGAACTGCGAGTAGCGCGTGAAAATCTAAACATGGACGAGCTAGAGGATGTGGATATCGAGGGCGTGCTAGACCGCATCGAGGCGATAAACTCGCTCGTGCGTCGCTACGGCGGCGAGGAGGAGGCCTTAGAGACGCTAAAAACGCGCAAGGCAGAGCTAGCAAGATACGAAAACATAAGCTTTGAAAAAAGCGAGCTGGAGCGTAAATTTAAACAAAACGAAACTGCGGTAAACGCGTTGGCGGATAAAATCAGCCAGGCTCGCGCGGCAAATTTAAAAGAGCTTGAGTCGCTCATAAATTCGTTTCTAAAAGAGCTTTATATGGGTGAGATTTCATTAAAGATAAATAGCAAAACCCTAGATGCCGCAGGTAGGGACGAGGTAAATTTGAGCCTAAACGACACGGCGCTAAAAAATCTAAGCTCGGGCGAGCTAAACCGCCTAAGGCTAGCATTTATCGCAAGCGAAAGCAAGATCATGGGAGGCGGCGAGGGCGTCATAATCCTAGATGAAATAGACGCGAATCTAAGCGGAAAAGAGGCGATGAGTATCGCAAACGTGCTGCTAAATTTGGCCAAATTTTATCAAATTTTTGCTATCTCGCATCAGCCGCAACTTAGCTCTAAGGCTGATTCGCATTTTCTAGTCGAAAAGCGCGGCGAAACCTCGAACGTAAGGGAGCTAAAAGGCGAAGAGCGCGTATCTGAGCTAGCTAGAATGATAAGCGGCGAACGTATAACTGAGGAGGCGATAAATTTCGCTCGCCAGCTTTTGGTTGTTTAAGTTTGGCTTAAAATTTAGGTTGAAAAAAGAAAAGTAATGGTATATTTGCAAAAATTTTCAAATGGGAATATATGGAAAAAAATAAAATTTTAATAGTAGAAGATAATAAAGCTCTAGCCAAGCTAATCGCAAAAAAAATGGAAGACAAGGTCGAGATGGATATCGATGTGGCGCACACTATGGCTGAAGCGCAAGTGTTTTTAAATAATTCAAAAGATTATTTTATCGCGCTACTTGATCTAAATTTGCCAGACGCGCCAAACGGAGAAATCGTGGACTACGTTATCTCAAAAGGTCTGCCCAGTATCGTGCTAACGGGCAGTATAGATGACGCCACCAGAGAGAGTTTTATTCATAAAGATATCGTGGACTACGTCTATAAAGGCAATATGGACGACATAAATTATATATTTAAAACGATAAATCGTCTTAGCGACAACAGGCGGTACAAGGCAATGGTTGTTGAAGATTCTGCGCAACTTCGGAGTGTTCTAAAAAAAATATTAACCAGCCTTCAGTTTCATGTATTTACCGCTGCTCACGGCGAGGAGGCAATGAATTACTTTGCTGATAACCCTGATATTAAAATTATTGTTTCTGATTATAAAATGCCAGTAAAAGACGGCCTTGAGGTGTTAAAAGAAATAAGGACCGCCGGAGATAAAGATCAAATAGGCGTTATAATGATGACTAGCCCCGAAGATGGCGTAAACGGCGCGATGTTTTTGAAAAATGGAGCAAATGATTTTATTGCAAAACCTTTTGTAAAAGAGGAGCTTGTCTGCAGGGTAAATAATCTAATCGAAGCGATGGAAAATATAAATCAAATCGCTGATTTTGCCAATAGAGATTTTCTAACAGGGTTATTTAATAGGAGATATTTTTATGATGATATGCAGGAGTATTTATCGAGTATAGAGGAAAATCCTGCGCCTTATGCAGTTGCCTTGATAGATGTTGATGGACTAAAAGATATTAATGATAAGTATGGGCAAGACGGCGGTGATAAAATTTTAAAACACATAGCAA
Source organism: uncultured Campylobacter sp. (assembly GCA_963525765.1). Classification (GTDB taxonomy): domain Bacteria; phylum Campylobacterota; class Campylobacteria; order Campylobacterales; family Campylobacteraceae; genus Campylobacter_B. Next base: position 1,992 of record CAURMQ010000210.1, read on the forward strand.
AAAGACTAATAGACGACACAAAAAGCAATGATATTGTTGCTAGATTTGGCAGTGGGGAATTTTGTGTTGTATTGAAAAATATGCCACAAGAGGATGCGGTGAAATTTTTAGTCAGTCTAAGGGCAGGCATGGCCGCCAATTCGATAAACATAAAAAACGAGCCTGTTAAAATTTCAGTTTCAATAGGGGTTACTTTTGGTAAGACAGATTATGCTGTAGATGAAATTTTAGATATAGCCGATGAGGCTCTTCATAGAGCAAAAGAAAATGGTCGAAATAGGGTAGAAATAGCCTGATGATAATAGATACACACTGTCATTTGGATGATAAAAGCTTTGATAGCGATATAGAAAAAGTTATCGCAAGCTCTCGAGAAAGCGGCATCGGCGGGATACTGATACCGGGGGCTGATATTAATGATTTACCAAAAGCGGCTAAAATAGCCCGAGAATTTGAAAATGTATTTTTTGCTGTCGGAGTTCATCCGTACGACAAGGATGAATTTGACGTGCAAACGCTTTATAAATTTGCAAAAGACGAAAAATGCGTTGCCGTGGGCGAGTGTGGGCTTGATTATTTTCGCTTGCCCAGAGACGAAAACGAAAAAGAGCTTGAAAAAGCAGAGCAAAAGCGCATATTTAGAGCGCAGCTTGATATGGCGGCGGAGTTAAATTTGCCGGTTATTTTGCATATTAGAGATGCAAACGAAGATAGTTTTAATATCTTAAAAGAGT
>CAURMQ010000211.1:0-2703 GCA_963525765.1 uncultured Campylobacter sp.
CAGATTTTTTAAGAGGCGAGAACGTGAGCGAAGAGAGTGCACACGATAAATTTTACGATGAGGTTGCTGCCGAGCGTCCGGAAGCTACGGAGGCGGACGAAAACTATGAGAGTGCCGAGAATATAAGAGCAGCGGATAAAATTTCGCCGCTTAAAGTAAGCTCTGCCGAGAATGGTACGATGGAATTTCGCGAGGGAGCAAAAGAAAGATCGGATGCAAAAGAGCCCAAGGTTTCGGCATTTAAAAGCATTTTAGAAAATGAGCTGCTTAGCTCGGATACCGCAAGACCTAGCGACGTGCGAGTAGAGCTGGTGCGCGAAATCGACGAAAATAATGCTGCCGTAGTGCTAAGCTTCGCGGGCAAAAAACATCTAGTGGTGTTAAAAAGCTCCAACGCTATCGATTGATGAGGCGTGGAATTTCGTAACTTGCGGGCTTTGCGACCGTATGTAAAAATAGAATTTCCGACTTCGTGCGAGAAATTAAGGCTGGTTTATTTATATTTAAGTAAAATTCTATAGTTAAGACTGGCTTCGTATGTCCGAACCCCGTTTTAACTACTTTTTAAATTCTATTTTTAGTCATTTTTAAGTATGGATAGGATTCTTACTTTTTAAAATTTAGATCGGAATTTATTTACTTTTTATTTTATAAAGGATAAAATCGCGCCTAAGAGATCGGTCGATCTAGATTATTTCAGGATCTTTTCATGAATAACGTTAAATGGTACATCATCGCAGGCGCCGTGCTAGGCGTGCTGGGTGCGACGCTGGTGCATTTCGGAAATCCGGGCAATATGGGCGTTTGCGTCGCTTGCTTTTTGCGCGACACCACCGGCGCGCTGGGCTTTCACCGAGCTAGCGCGGTGCAATACATCCGCCCGGAGATCATAGGGCTCGTGTTCGGCGGCTTTTTGGCAAGCGTGCTTTGGACGCGCGAGTTCGCGCCGGTTACCGGCAGTTCGCCGTTTGCGAAATTTTTCCTAGGGATTTTCGCGATGATCGGCTGCCTTGTATTTTTAGGATGCCCTTGGCGCGCGTTTTTGCGCCTAGGCGGCGGTGATTTGACCGCGCTAGCCGGATTGGCGGGTCTGATCTGCGGCGTACTCATTGGGTTTTTGCTTAAAAAGCGCGGCTATGAGGCGAGCAAAGAGGCAAGACTTAGCGGCCCGATCGGAATTTTGCCCGTGATACTGGGCGCAGCACTACTTACGGCTTTGGTTTTCGGACTCAAAACGGGCGAGGGCGGCGCGCTTTTTATCTCCGCTAAAGGACCCGGCGCGCAACACGCCGCGGTAGGCATCTCGCTGGCTGCGGGCATTATCGTGGGCGCCTTGATGCACAAGAGCAAATTTTGCAGCGTCGGCGCGTTCGGCAAAATTTTCAGCGGCGATTTCTCGATGTTTTGGGGCGTGCTAAGCGTCATCGCGTTTGCGAGCATCACAAATATCGCGTTTGGACAATACAAACTCGGCTTCGAAGGCCAGCCTATCGCTCATAACGATTTCGTTTGGAATTTCTTGGGTATGGTGCTCGCGGGTCTTTGCTTCAGCCTAAGCGAGGGCTGCCCGGGCAAGCATCTGGTACAGGCCGGCACGGGAAATTTAAGCTCGGGCATATTCGTCATCGGCATGGCGGCGGGAGCTGCGATCGCGCATAATTTCTTGCTCGCAAGTTCGTCTAAAGGCATCACCGAGTTTGCTCCTTACGCGGTTGCGATCGGTTTTGTTTTCGCGCTTTACGTGGGGATTTTTCAAAGACGCGGCGCTTAAGGCTGATATTTAATCTCAGAGATCAATTGAATACAGAGGCGGCGTATCTAGCCAAGCTCCGGCAGCGTACTTATAAAGAAATACGCTGCCGGAGCGGAGTGCTCGCTGCAAGACTGGCGCAAGCAGCTGAAGATGGAATTTAAAAATTTGTAGCTGTATTCATAACGCGATAAAGCAAATGATAAAATAGATTCCGCGCAAGAAAGATTACGATCAATTTTTAAGAGTCGCGCCTTTAAATTTTAAAAATTTAAAAGCTTCGCCATTTGAGACTTTTTTCATCTAAAGCTCTTTAATTGCTAATTAAAATCCAGCCATACGTGGCGCTGAGTCTTATCCAAATCAATGCCTTTTGTCTTCATAAAAAATTCTTTTATCCTGACGTAGTCGCCCATAGTTTCTATCGTAAAGGCGATATCTTTATCCTTGCCTCGGATTATTATATTATCGTAGAATATAAGTCTAAGTTGAAATTTAAAAACCAAAAAATACATAAATTTTGAGATGAATAAAAACAAAAACGTCAATATTAATATAAAAATTACTTTGGAACTACCTGTTTCTATATATTTTCTTACGCCGATAGCTAATACCAATATGCAGATCAATAAAAAAGCGATTATCGTAGTGTATGGCTCAAATTTAAAGAGAAATCTATAAAAAGCACCTTGCCTCCTAAGCCACTCATTATCTCTTGCAAAATAGGCTCTTTTTACATCCTTAAGATCATCTAAGAATATAGTTTTTTCGGGCATTTTATTTGTATAATAAGTAACTCGATCATTATAAAATTTTACAAGTTTCTTATTGTAAAAATTTGTAAAATATTCCATTATTATAGGCAATCCGAAAAATGGAAATACTATAAAAAGCTGATTATATCTAGTTTGATTGGGTTCGTATGAATACATAAAAATCATAATCGCAAGCGT
>CAURMQ010000212.1:0-2693 GCA_963525765.1 uncultured Campylobacter sp.
CAACGGCGAGTTTTGCGTCTGCATCGCGCTGATCGAGCATGGGCGTCCGATTTTAGCGGTAATCGGCGTGCCCGTAAGCGGCGACGTGTATAGCTCAAACGGCGGCGGAGTCTATAAAAACGGTGTGCTGCTCGCTCGCCCCGCTAGTGCGCCACAAATCTTCATGCACGGCCGACATAGCAAATCCGAAAAATACCCGCAATTCGCGCAAAAATTTGGAATGCAGCTCGTGCGCAAAGGCTCTGCGATAAAATTTTGTATCTTAGCTGAGGGGGGCGCCAGTGCGTATGCGAGATTTAGCGACTGTTCGCTTTGGGACATCGCCGCTGGGGATTTTTTGCTGCATCAAAGCGGCGGAGTGGTGGTAGATCTAAAGACGATGGAGGCGCCTCTTTATAACGGAAAAAGCCTGATAAATAACCATTATTTAGCGGTCGGCGCGAATGCGATGAAAAATTTATCTGAAATGTTAGAATTCGCAAAGAACTTTTAAGTTAAATTTATAGTAAACGCTCTATAATATAAGTCCAAAAATTTTTTATCAAAGGATAAAAACATGAAGGGTTTTACTATGATCGAATTAATTTTCGTGATCGTGATTTTAGGTGTTTTGGCGGCAATTGCCATTCCAAGACTAGCAGCTACACGCGATGATGCAGAGGTCGTTAGAGCATCTCAAAACATCGTTACATCTTTAAGCGATATAATAGGCTACTATACTTCACAAGGTCAGTATAGTTCAGATATTCCTAGCATGACAAATGTAGCAATTCCTATTAAAGCCAAAGGCTCCGTTTGTGCTACTTATAAATATAACAATGCATCGCAAATTACCTTAAAAAAAGGATACAATGGTTTGTGCGCTACAGTTTGGGATTCGGCAAATCTAAAAACTATAAGCAACCTTTATAGTTCAGATGCATTAGTAATTGTTCAGTAGCTTCTTTGGTGCAGGGACTATCTCTGCGCCTTTTTATTCAAAAATCCAAGCAAAATTCCAATCATCCAAACAATTGCGAAAAATATAAAGATAAAACTCCAAAATTGCGCCAGATCCACGCTTTTACTTGCCGGGAATAGATACCAGCCCCCGCTATAAAGTGCCGTTAGTTTGGCTTGCAGTACGTCTAGCGTTGTATTGGTCGGCACCGCCGGTACCGCCGGTACATCGAATGCGCAGCTGTTAAATGGCTTAAAAATTGGCACTATGCTTAGATCAAAATTTAAAAATCTCACCGCTCCACCACAGCCGCTCATCCCGCTCATATCTCCGCTCCCTCGCAGTACCGTGTGAATTTTAGCTAAATTTAGCGATGAGACAAATCCTAGCGCCGCGCCGTAAAACCACACCGCATATCCACAGATTGCGCCGTAAACGTCCTTGCCGCAAACCGCTAAAATCACCGCTCCTAGCGCTATGGCGCAAAGCGCGAATCTCACGTGAATGCTAAAGCTTTCCGGATAGATAAAAAGGAATTTTTGCAAGAAAAAATATGAAAATGCTAGCCAAAAAAGCGCCCAAATAGCGCAAAAGGCGAGAAATCTTTTAGAGTATCTGTTTTGAAATTTTAAAATCATAAAAATCCTTTCCGCGCATAATTTTATAATAAATTGCAGATATTTTTGCTAAAATCCCAGCTTTCATAGCAAAAATTTCAAGCAAAGGGTAAAATTTTGAAGGGTTTTTTACGCAAATTAGAAAGAGCTTTTGATGCGTTCGCAAATATCTTAGGCGTATTGAGTATCGTATTTTTGGCGCTTTTAGTTATAGTTGTTTTTTACAATGTTGTGGCGCGTTATCTTTTTCCAGCCGCAAATTCCGTCGCTATGCAAGAACTTACGTGGTGGCTATATTCGGCGATGTTTTTATTCGGTGTGACCTACGCGCTTAAAGAAAATGCCCACGTTCGCGTGGATATTTTTTACGAAAATTTTAGCCCCACTGCAAAAGCGCTCATAAATATCTTAGGCACGATATTTTTCATTTTGCCTTTCGTAGCGCTCGTGGCGTTTTTTTCGATCGATTATGTGAGCGAGGCTTATACGAGCCATGAGGCCAGTGCCAATCCCGGCGGTATGCAGCATCTTTGGATCATCAAGTCCGCAATCACGCTTAGCTACGCGTTTTTATTTATCTACGCATTTGGATTTTTGATTAAAAATATTAACGCCTTGCTTGATGTTAGGGAAAACAAAGGCTCAGAATTTCTTAGTGGGAATTCTTCGGGCGCACAGAGTGTGTGAGGGCAGAATGAGCTTAAATTTAAAATTCTATAAATTTTACGCTTTTCGCGCTTGGGCGAAATTTTGCCACGGCAAGATAAAAGGTGGCGAGCTATGATAGGCATAGTGATGTTTGCGGCAGCGCTTTTTATGCTGCTACTTGGTTTTCCCGTTGCGTTTACGTTCGGCGCCGTGGCGGTGATTTTCGGCTTTATCTACGGACTTAGTGAGGCATGGGATTACGCGCAGGGCTTTGAAATTTTAACTGAAGCTTTCGAGGATATGAGTAGGCAGTTTTTCTCACTGATGCCTAATAGAATTTACTCGATTATGGAAAATCAGCTGCTAATTTCGGTGCCGCTTTTTATTTTGATGGGTATGATTTTGCAAAAGACTCGCCTTGCGGAGCGCTTATTAGAGTCGATGGCATTTTTATTCGGCGGCGTACGAGGCGGCGTGGCGATCAGCAC
>CAURMQ010000213.1:0-2687 GCA_963525765.1 uncultured Campylobacter sp.
CCGTGATTTCTATTTCACTCGGGGCGGGAAGGGGGCTTGAATTGCGAGGTCGCTCCCCTTCCCGCCCCAAAACCCCACCCATCCCCCGACGACGCTTTAAGCGGTGCAGGCTATGCCTGGGTTAAATTTATGCATTTTGTTTAATGTTGGATTCTGAAGCTTTGTTAAAATTTTAAAATATAATTTTAAGAAACTTTAACGACGGAATTTTACTGGCTTTCCATATTTTAAGGCGCGCTTCGGAGCTAAAAAATTTAAAGCCACTTTGCTCGTTCATTGCTAGGGTCCGTTTCGTTGCCGATCGCTTCGTAGCGCGAGTAGTAAAACTCCACAAACTCCCGCACCTGCGCCTCGCGCGGCAGATACACGCCGCCGCTAAGCTCTGCAAAGCGCGATAAAAATTCCGCTGCGTCCTTTTTGTCGCAATAAAGTCGCGCCAGCTCCTCGTAGTTTTGCAGGCACGCGGCTTTGAAGCCCTCATAGCCTGCGCGGTCAAATTTAACCGCCAGCCGCATGCCGTCAAATTTCAAAACGCCCGATGCGAAAAGCAAACTCAGATATATCAGGGCCTCGCAGTAGTAGGGCTTTAGCTCCTCCACTCGCTGCCACGCGATGAGCCCCACGGCGCGGCGGATCAGCTCATCTAGCACCGGCAGGCAAAACTCTGCTTCCTCGTGGAAAAAGAAGCTCACGAGCCCGCCGGCGGTTGCTTTGTACTCCTCGATGAGCTTAAAAAGCCCCGAGCGGTTCATTCGTGCCTCGGTGTCCGCGTCGATGAAAAATATGTGCCCGAACTCATGTCCGATCGTCGATATTTCGTAGACGCGGCGCCAAATTTGTGGCTTTTTAAATAAAATTTCGCGTCCGAAATTTAAATACTCAAGATCGAAAATTTCGCTGCTTAGCCGCATAAAAGGTTTTGACTTAGCGCTTTCATAGACGAAATTTACGAAGGCGAAAATTTTCTTGCCGCAGTTGGTACTTACAAACTCGTCGTTGGGCACGACCTGCGCCGAAAAGAGGCCGTTAAGATCGGCGCCGTAGTAGATCAGCGGCGCACAGACGTAAAGCTGGGTTTTGGCAATGTTTGAGAGCACGAGCGAGTGCATGACGGCATTGTTTGCGCCGATTTTTTCATACGCGCGCTCAAAGCTCTCGCTTACGCGCGCTTTAAATTCCTCCGCGCTAAACTCATACGCGCCTGCAAGCCTGACGTCCCATTCCAGCGCGACTGCGTGCGTGTAGGCATCCTCGTAGTATTCGAGCGGATGCCCGATCTGAAGCGGCGTTTTTATATCCATCCACGCGATCTCCGCATCCCGCCACGCGCCGATTGCCGCGCCGGCGTCTTTCTCGCAAAAGGCCTGTTTGAGCTTGCTTAGATACGCGATGTAGGCTAGCTCGCTCTCATCTTCGGCAAGCGTCACAAGGCGCTCCAAAAGATCGCCAAATTCGCTCTGCAGCTTCGCCGTCTCATCCGCAAATGCCACGGCGTAGGGCACCATTTGGGATTTGCCCTCGCGCTGCACTATCGCGCCGTAGCAGCGCTCGCAGATCTCGCCGTGAGGCGTGCGCATAAACAGCCCCTCTTGCAGTAAAAATTCCTTCGTCTGCGCAAGCGAGCTAAATTCCTTCTGCAAGCGCTTGTTCGTGCCTTCGATAATTAGGGCTTGCCAGCTTTTTTGCATATCGCTTATCACGAGCCCGATGCGGTGCACGCCCTTTAAAAGCTCTAGATAAAACGGCTGCAAAATCCCCTGCGCGCCCGCCTCGGCGATGAGCGCTTCGTGCATGCTCTCGTGTATTTCGCGCGTGAAATCATACATTTTGCTTTTTAGCTCGCGCTGTCGCGCCTCATCATAGCCCAAACGGCGAAATTCCTGCAGCAGCGGATCTTCTTTGAGATCCACGATGCGGCGCAGCACGGCGATGCGCGCAGTATCGCTAGGCTCAAAGCCGCAGATTTCCAGCCCGCGCGCGATCAGCTCGGCGTGCGGCTCGTCGTAGAGGGCGTTTAGCCGCGCTTTAGCAGCGACCGCCATCTCGCTAAGTTTTGCAAAATCGTTCATCGCGTATCCTTTTTGCCGTTTTATCGTCTTTTTACGAGCGGAATGTGCCTGCTTCGCGAGCAAAATTTTATCCTCACGCCCGCTTAAAATTTTAAAATTTCGGCATAGATTTTTGCCGATTGTATCGAAAAAGTGTTAAATTTGCGCGGTTAAAATGCGAGATTTTTAAATTTAAGGAGTAAAAATGAGCGATTTAAACTTAGACGATTTCGGCGAGCCGCGCATCAAGGTCGTAGCGCTGCCTAAGGATACGAATAGCTCGGGCAATATTTTCGGCGGCTGGATACTAGCGCAGATCGATTTAGCGGGCGCGACGGCGGCGCGCGAGATAGCGCCCGAGCGAGTCGTGACGATCTCGATGCAGGAGGTAACTTTCAAGCAGCCTGTATTTATCGGCGATGTCATCAGCTGCTACGCAAAAGTCCTAAGCGTGGGAAATACCTCTATCCGCGTGCAGATCGAGGTCGCAGCGCTGCGGCTGGGCGAGGATGGATTTCGCGAGTGCTTGCACGTAACCAGCGCGATCGCAACCTACGTAAGTGTGACCAAATTAGGCCAAAAAAAGCCGATCAGCGCAGAGATCAAGCGGCTGCACGGATTTTAAAATTTTTCAGACTT
>CAURMQ010000214.1:0-2664 GCA_963525765.1 uncultured Campylobacter sp.
TGTTTTAAAATTTTAAGATGGGGCTTTAAAATATGAATTTTAAGCTTGAAATTTTATCGCGTCTAGCTTTTTAGTGGTGGCCGCAGCATTGCGCTGGTTTAAAATTTTATTTCGCCAGGCTTTAGGCGGTGGAGCTTATCTGCGAAAGCCTCTGCAAAGCTTATTTGGGATGGAATTTTATCTGTAGCAGTCGCGGCAAGGAAATTTTTCGCGCAGCTGAAATTTAAGCAGCTGAAATTTAATTCGTATAGGCTGTGGAGCCAAGGCGGCAAAATCCCTAAGCCTAGGGCTTTTAGGTTTAGGGATTTTACTTTTATACGAAATAAGAAAGGTCGGTAATGAGGTTTTTGATTATTTTGGTGCTTGCATTTGCGGCGTTCGCGCAAGAGAGCAATATGCAAAAATGGGCGAAAGAGATTACCGCGGACGCGCAGATCCCGCAGGATAAGTTTTTGGCGTTTTATTTGAATAAAGATGAGCCTAAGAAAGTGGTTTTCTCTGAAAACGTCGATCGCATCAGCGTCAATTACGAAGGAAATTCCTTTCATGAAATCCCGTCTCCAAATCTTATGGCGTATTGGGTCGGTGAGTTTAATTTCGACGCAGATGTCGAAAAGATGGTGCTAGGAGATTACGGCTGGTCTACGCTGGTAATCGCTGTGGATGGCACGGACGTGCTAGGTGGGACATCTAGCAATCAAAAGCGCCCGCTTACGTATAAATTTAGCAAAGGCAAGCACAAGATCGAAGCGTGGTTTTTAAATGACGCGCATTCCAGTGAGCTTTTCGTAGATTTTAAGGATGTCGAGCCCTTTTATCGCCAAAAGGACGCCGTAGCCAAGATCCCTGCGGATAAGGACTACGACCTGTGGCTGGGCGCGATCTACGAAAGCGCGCAGATGAATAATCGCGTCAAGCTAAATTTAGCCAAATCCGCTAAGCCTATCGTGCTGCTGCTTAGCTCATATCGCGCCGTGGAGTGGGAGATCTCAAATCCGCAAAATAACGAAATTCTAGCCGTGTTAATTTACAACCCCATAAGTAGCGTCCGTGGCGTAAGCGGTGCGCTCTACGTCGAAGACTACAGATACACAGAGGCTGCGGATGGGCTTAAATGCGAGTGTATCTCCGGTAATGTCTTTCACTGCGACGGCAGCGAGATTTATGATATGAACGGGCGCGTAAACGGGATATTTGGCAGAGGTCTGGGGGCATTTACCGGCAAGCACGCCGTAAATTCCTTAGACCTGCCGGGGCTTGTTATTACTCCAAAAATTTTAGACGAAAGCAAAGCTCGCCTACTCTCGGTAGAGGCCGACCGCAAGAAATGCGAAAGCACGCCGATGGATGATGTGTTTAGGTAGGATAAAATTTAAAATTTGGAGGAAAAAATGAAAATTTTAAGAGTATTTTTACTGGCTTTTTGCGTATTTCTTGCTTGTGCAAACGCTAACGACACACAAAAATGGGCGAGTGAGATCACAGCGGGCAAGCAGATTCCAGCGGATAAGTTTTTGGCTTTTTACCTAAATAAAGACGATCCGAAAACCGTCGTTTTCTCGGAAACGGTCGAAAATATAAATTTAAATTTCGCTTACGACAAGTTCCACAAAATACCTTCCGAAAAATTTATCGCCTATTGGGTCGGGAATTTCGACTTCAAGCAGGATGCGCAACAGATGATTTTGGCGGATTTTAGTTGGGCGAATTTACGTATTGTGATAGACGGCGAGCAGATATACGACTCCGAAAATGCTAGAAACAAAGCCGTCGTACATAAATTTAGTAAAGGGCGCCACAAGATCGAGGTTTGGTTCGCCAACAATTGGCATACCACTAGCCTTTTGGTGGATTTTAAGGATGAGCCAAATTTTTATAAACAAAGCGAGGTAGCTGCTAAGCTAAAAGGTCAAAATTTCGATATATGGCTAGCTGCCATTTACGAAAGTGATGCGAATGATAATAAAGTAGTCGTCGCGCTAGAAAAATCGAAAAAGCCGCTTGTAGTGATGCTAAGCTCATATCGTGCCGTACGCTGGGAGGTGTCAAATCCGCATAATAATAAAATTCTAGCCGTACTCGTTTTTAATCCGATAAGCAGCATAAATTTGAAAGAAAACGTTTATTTGGTGAATCGTGTATACGATGATAATACCAAAATAAGATGCGATTGTGTTGGCGGCGGATCGGACTTTCACTGCGATGGCGGAGATATAAGTAGCAAAAACGAGCTCATTAAAAAAGATTTTGGACAAAATTTAAGCGGTTTTAGCGGCTCTCACGACGCGATTATGATAAATTTGCCGAGTACTTTGGTGGATGAAAGCGTGTTTGCCAAGGACGCCGAGCTCAAAAAACAAATCGAAATCGATCGTGAAAAGTGCTTAAAAGGCGGTAAAATAAACGATATTTTTAATTAATTTTAGGAGTAAGAATGTCTAAAGAATTTAAAACGATAGAGGAATTGAATGAGCTTATACAGGGCGTGCGAGCAGCCAAGGGCTATCGCGATCCGATGATGTGGGCGATCGGGCGCGTATTTAAGGGGCGTGCGGAGGAGCATAAAAGTCTAAGCGTGAATTACGCGCACGTAAATTTTAAAGATGGGTTAACAAGCGCAGCAGTGCTAATCCATGCTCTAACCGAATGCGGCGAGGTCGTGGA
>CAURMQ010000215.1:0-2635 GCA_963525765.1 uncultured Campylobacter sp.
ATGGGCGGAATGATGTAGCCCCATAGGAGCGTCATTCGGCGCTCCTATGCCATTGAAACGGCGCTGCGAGATTTTTACAGCGCCGCGAAATGCTTTATGCGCGGCGATATTTTTGCTATGCGCCGTAAAATGAGATGTGCCGCGTTTTGGATATGTCTAAGGCGCGGCGATTTATTATGAATTAGCGATTAAGCGGTGTGATTTTTAGTCACTGCATGATCTTATAAATTTCGTATCTCACCGCAAATTTACGGTTTTGCCGCATTATCCTTTAAATTTAAAAACTTTATTTGAGCTTGCTTTTTTCCTTAAATTCTGACTTGCCACTCAAAATCTAAGCGCAGAATTCTAAAACTTTAAAATTTTTCAGCTCTCCTTCCTAAGCGCTTACAAGATAAAAATTTGCTGTGGCGTCATATTTTTGTTGTGATAAAATTCTATTGCCAGATAGAATCCTAGCTGCGGAATTTTTAAAGCTTAGCCTTTTGTTTGGCGATACGGCTTGGATTTAGAGCTGAAATTTCATAGCCTCACTCATTAAATTTAACGTGGCTTAATCTAAGCTTTGCTAAATTTCGTCTAAAATCCATGGAAAGGAAAACGATGAAAAATTTAGCTCGTATTTTTTTAATTGCGTTCATTTTGACGAGCTTTTCTGGCGCTTTTGCCGCGCAGCAAAGCCACAAATCTACCGCCGCGCAGCAGAACCATAAATATAAAATTTCATCTCAAAATATGCGAGCCAAAGATCATCCGAGTAAAAATATAGCGGCAAGATCCTATGCCGAGCCACATGCTAAAAAACCTACAAATGCTAAAAGTCTTTCAAATTCCAAGCTCACAAAAAATACGCGTGCGTCTAGGAATTTCGCTAAAAATTCCACGCAAAAAAGTGCGAAAAATTTTACTAAAAATTCTTGGCAAAATTCCGCATCGCATTCTGCGAGAAATAAAGCATCTAGGCGCCCGGCTAATCAATCAAGCAGTCAGAATGGAGCTAGCAAGAGTCTAGTCGCGACACTGATGCGTTTGCCAAAGACCCGTATCTATGAGGATGAGGCGCCAAGCGCTCGCGATGCTGCGCAAACTCACGGAGGCGCGGATGAGCAGACTGGCAAAATCGTAGATGCACAAGCTCGCAAATTAACGACGACTCGAATTGCACAGCCGCAAGCTCGCCACGGCTATAGTGCAACTCGTTCTGGCTCTATGGAGCATACAGCTGCATCTCATTCGAGCGCCACGAAATATACGGCTCGTCAAAATGCCCGCGCGCCCTATCTTCCCACATCTGCTCGCTCTAGCCGTGCGATAGGGCGCTCTGGCGGTAGCGCGCTTGGTAAAATACCGTCGCCAGAGCTGGGTAATGCGCTAGGGCAAGGTGCTGCGATGCGTTATGATGAGCGTTGGGCGAAGCCCGCTCCACAGCCTTACGAGCCTGCGCCTGAGACCGAGAAAAAGCGCGGGCTGATATTTTCGTCGCAGTGGGGTCCTGGCGCGCCGAAAAGCAAGTGGCAGCAGCACGAAGCCCCGACGGATGACGCTTCGTCGCGCAACGAATCGGTGATGGATATGCTGCAGGACAAGATGAGCAGGGTCAAGGTGAATATGGAGCTAGTGCGCTAGCCTAGGCGGCACGCCGGCGCAATCTATATGCGTAGGCGGTTTAAATTTTGCTGCCTCTATAAGATTGCGATACTGGCGCGGTGTGCGAACACGAACGGCTGACGTTTTTTCGGCTTTGCCGCCGTGCGAAACAATGCCCTAATGCTGCAATTAAAGATAGAATGTTCATATTTCATCTACTTGCTTTGAATTTCACGGCTGCATGCCGCGCTGCTAGGATAAACCATACTGCACTCGTTTTGCGCGAGTGAGCGCTGCGACGATACTGTGGGTAAAATTTCGCGGAAATTTCAAAAGCTTAATTTTGTAATTTTATGTCGCAGGACTTCGCTTGCCTGCTAAGTTTGCGGAATTTTGCTTGGCTACGTGGTTTATTAAATTTCGCTTGCCATAAAATTTTGTAGAGTTTCGCCTGCTAGCGGAATTTTTAGAATTTTATTAGATGGCGGAATTTTATAGAACTCTATTTGCTCAAATTTCGCGGCGAAATGAAATTTTTTGCAAGCGTAAAAGTAAAATTTAGCGAGTGAAATTATGTAGGCGAAATTCTAGCGGCGGCTAGCGAGTGCGAATTATTAAATTTTAACCCCGTTTTGAATAAAATAGCGCAAAAAATTCTAAAGGCTCAAATTTGAAAAATCGCTATCCGACCCGTCAAATCTCCGTGGGACCTGTCAAAATCGGCGGCGGCGCGCCCATCTCCGTGCAGTCGATGAGCTTTTCTAAGACCAAGGACGTGGAGGGCACGCTAGAGCAGATTAACCGCCTGTATTTCGCCGGCTGCGACATCGTGCGCTGTGCCGTGCTCGATAAGCAGGACGCGGATGCGCTCGCACGTATCAAAAGAAGCTCGCCGCTTCCCATCGTAGCGGACATTCATTTTAATTTTCGCTTAGCGCTGCAGGTTGCGGAGTTTGTCGATGCTATCCGCATCAATCCCGGCAATATCGGCGGCAGGGACCGTATCAAAGAGGTCGTGCGCGCGTGTAAAGCTCGCAGCCTACCTATC
>CAURMQ010000216.1:0-2549 GCA_963525765.1 uncultured Campylobacter sp.
GAGTTTAAATTTAGCCAAAAAGTGCCGAATCTATTCGCGCCGAATACCTTTTTGTTATCAAAAATCGTCTGCGTTACTCCCTCAATCCTGCTAGCACTTGCTGCGCTTGCGCCTAAAATCCCTGCCTTTAAAAAGTCTCGCCTTTTCATCTGATCTCTTTTATCATTCAGGTTTTTTTGCGTTGTGTTGTAGATATTTTATGATCAAATTTAGCTCGTCGCCCTCGAGCGCTACGTAGTTTGCATTGATCATCTCTTGTAAATTTGCAGGCCACTGATTTGCCGTGAAGCTCTTTGGCTCATGCAGGCGGTGACACGCTGAGCAGATCTGCTCGTAGTTCGTCTTTGCCTCCGCATAAAGAGCCTTAGCGTCCTTAGCTACGGCATCTGAGCTGATTTCGTAAATTCCCTCCGCCTCATACCAGATCTCGCCGTAATCGTCCTCGAGCTTTTTGCCCTTTTTAAAATTTGCTTCGGCTTCGTTCGTAAAAATCGCGTAAATTTCAGCCTCTTTCATATTTTTTTGGATTTGAAGCTGATAGTTTTCGCTCACGACGCCTTTAATTTTAATCTTGGTAACGCCGCCATCGCTGGATATCACCTCGATCGGCGTTAAAATTTCAGCCTCGCCGATAGTTTTTCCGTCCTGCGAGATCGCCGTGGTTTTGGAGATCACCTCGCCGCCGAAAAGCGAACACGCACAGACAAATGAGATAAAAATTTTCCTCATAAAGTATCCTTTCTGGGTTGTCTTTAACGCGAATTATAAATCAAAGATAAATTTAAATTTGTCGCGATTGCGACGAATTTATCCTTTTTATGTAAAATTTACGTGAAATTTTATGCAAAGAGCTGCTATGATAGATAGACTAAATAACGATTACAGCGAGAAATTCGACTTTTTAAGCAGGGAGCGGATTGCTAAATTTAGGCGCGAAAGCTACGCTCGCGGCGACGTGATCTACGCGCAAAAGTTTAAATTTATCATTCTGCTACGTGGCAGGGCGAAGCTAAATTGCTACGAAAACGGTAAGGAATTTATCTTTAGCTTCGTAAGAAGCGGCGCCTACGTCTGCTTGGATAAAAATATTAGCCTTGAAATTTTAAGCGACTGCGAGACGCTGCAGATCAATATCTCGGAGCTTTTCGAGCTGCTAGGAGACGAGTTTGCAAGCTCGATCATAAATGCGCTTATCAAAAATATCTACTCGCAACGGATCTTGATAAAAGAGATCGTCTTTGCAAAAATCCAGACGCGGATTTTAAATTTCTTAAATCGCATCGCAAACGCAGATAAGATCGTGGAGCTTCCCTTTAATATAATGACGCTGGCAAGCCTACTCGGCGCGCCTCGCCAAAACGTCTCTCAGGCGATTACGAAGCTGGTAAATGACAAAAAGATCGTGAAATTAAAAGGAAATAGAATTAAAATTTTGTAGTTTGAATCTGCGCAGGGGATCTAAATTTAAACTATTTTGGCGAAAGCCGCCCGCGAAATTTTAAATTTAACCCGATAAAAAGGCGCGCGGCGCGAATCGAACGAAAGGACGCGCAGATCAAAAAGACAAGCGAAAGCATCGCAAAGTAAGATGAGGCTCGGATAAAATTTGGAAACGGGGCGCTTGCGCGACCGAGCAAATTTCACGCGCAAAATACGGTGCGACGATTTAACGCTCTTGGCACGAATTTCAAATTTAACGAAGCGAGGCAGCGCGCTAAATTTTACAAAGATTGCAAAATTTTTACAGCGTCGTAAGTTTTTACCTGCGCTTTTAGAAACTCGCAAAGCTCTTTCTGCTCGCAAAGGCCGTGAGCGAGCAAAAACTCCGCCGTGTCTGTATCATCCAGTACTGCGGCTAGCTTAATCAAGCCCGTTAACTCATTTTGCGGTAGCTCGCGCAAGCTTTGAAATTTTAAAATTTCATCCAAATAGCGTAATCTCTCGTCGCGGAATTTTTTAAATCTCGCGCTATTTATGAACTCACGAACGCGTGGATCAGGCGGATTTTTATATGCCGAAACGATAAAACCTGCATCTCATAAAAATAGCAGCTCTCCGCCTGCAACCGAGCTTACCACGCCGCTAATATCTGTAGCGCCCAGCTCAAGAAGCAATGAAAACGTCTCAAAATCTCCGCACGATGTGGCTAGATGTAACGATCCGCGTGCATGTATATTTGCGCCGTGCTCTACCAAAAATCGCACTAATCGCAGCACATCCGCATTTTTTAAAATTGTGCGACGTCCTAACTTTTCGCTTGGAGTTATCAAATTCTTTTCGTCTGCACCCAAATCAGCGCTGCTTGGCGCATCAATACCCGCACCAAAATCAAGCGGACAGCCGTAAGAAATCGCAGTTTGCAACGGCGAGCCGATATATCCTTCATTGTAGTTCAAATCAGGCTTAAACGCAAGTATTCGAGTAATTCGTGTAAAATCAAGCTTTCCGCTTCGCATTAGTTTCATATTTGCAATAAATGGCGTAAAAATTCTATCTTTAAACTCCCCGAAATCCTCGTCGATCCTGCCCCTGTTTTGCGCCGCGAATTC
>CAURMQ010000217.1:0-2512 GCA_963525765.1 uncultured Campylobacter sp.
TCATGCTTTCAAATTTAGCTCTAGTGATGGTTTTCATCAGGTGTTTTGGACCTGTAGCGTCAGCGGTAATGAAAGGTAAATTTACCGTCGTTTCCATTGCGCTGCTTAGCTCTTTTTTGGCGTTTTCCGCAGCCTCTTTTAGGCGCTGCATAGCCATGACATCGCCGCGCAAGTCGATACCTGTTTCAGATTGAAATTCCGAGGTTAAAAAGTCGATCAGCTTGTTATCGAAATCATCGCCGCCCAAAAATGCATTACCGCCGGTAGCTAAAACTTCTACGACGCTATCGCCGGTTTCTAGCACGGTTACGTCGAATGTGCCGCCGCCCAGATCGTAAACGACGATCTTTTCGGATTCTTTTTTATCCAGTCCATACGCAAGCGCTGCTGCGGTAGGTTCATTGATGATACGAAGCACGTTTAAGCCTGCGATTGTTCCTGCTTCTTTCGTCGCCTTTCTTTGGCTGTCGTTGAAATACGCAGGCACGGTGATGACCGCATCGACGACCGGCTCGCCCAAAAACGCCTCGGCGTCCTCTTTTAGCTTGATTAGCACCTTGGCTGAAATTTCTTGCGGCGTATAAACCTTGCCCGCGATCTCTACCGCGCACGCGCCATTTCGGTCGATGATTTTATACGGTAGGCGCTTTTTGGCCTCCTGCGCATTTTTTTCATTCATCATAAGACCCATGATGCGCTTGATCGAGTAGATCGTCTTTTCCGGGTTAGTGACGGCTTGGCGCTTGGCGCTGTCGCCTACTAAAACCTCGCCTTTGTCGGTGAAAGCGACTACCGACGGAGTGGTGTTTTTACCCTCTTTGTTCGGTATGATCTTGCTCTCGCCACGCTCGAATATGCTTACGCACGAGTTTGTTGTTCCTAGGTCGATGCCTATGACTTTTGCCATTTTTTATCCTTTGTGTTGAATTTAAAATTTTAAAATTTGAGCGATTATTTCGCCACCACTACCATAGCAGCGCGCAAAACGCGCTGCTTATACATATAGCCTTTTTGATATACTTGAACGATATCGCCTTTTTTAGCGCCTTCGGCTTCAATCATCGAAATAGCGTTATGCACGCTAGGATCAAATCCCGCATCCGTCGCTATCGGAACGATACCATATTTTTCAAAAGTCTTTGTAAAAAGGCTTAGACATTGTTTTACGCCGACTTCAATTTTATCTGCAAGTTCATTACCTTCCACATCAATTTTGGCGGCTTCCTCAAGCGCGTCGATTATCGGCAGTAGATCCTTCGCAAAGCTCTCGCTAGCGTAAGCAACAGCGCTATCTTTTTCTTTTTCCAAACGTTTTTTGAGATTTTCAAAATCCGCATTGGCGCGGTAAAATTTATCAGTGATCTCACTCAGCTCGTTTTGAAGCTTTTGTATCTGCGCATCGGTATCGTCGCATGTCTGCGCCTCTTGCGGCTCGCTCGCCTCTGACGCGCACTGCTCGCAAACCTCTTTTTCTTCGCTCTCGCACGCTGCATTTTTATCGCCGTGCTCTTTAAATTTATGGCTCATGCTACTCCTTTAGCGTAGTTAAAAAATTTCTCGTAATTCTCGTAAACGCTGCCTGCGCAGATCATCGTAGCGTCCTCGCCTTCGAATTTTACGGGGCGTTTGATCCCCATAAATCCGTGCTCGAAGTAGGGCGCGAAGATCAAATTTTTCGTAAAATTTACGGCGATCGAGGGGTTGAGTAAAATTTTAAACCGCTCGTCTTTGAAAATTTTATACGCCACGACCTCGTTACAAAGAAATTCGATTTTAGAATTTTTTAGCTCCCTGATCTTGGTGCTAAGCTCGCGCAGACCGACCTGCATCGAAGCTAGCTCCAAATCTCCGAGTGAAATTCCTATTAAATTTGATAGGAATTTAAAAACTCTAAAATCGTATTTTAAGATAATCTCATCCGTTCTAAATGTAAGGATTATGAAGCGATTATCGTGATTGATGACTTCGCTTAGGGCTTCGTTTTCGGCGTTGAAAATCATACAGTAAATTTCAAAATCCTCAAGCACCGCTTCTAGCTCGCGAGCATCGTCTATTTTTAACTCATCGTCGAAGCTAAGTCTAGCGCGCCAGTAATCCTGCATCGTCGCAACTGTGGGGATTCTACCACCGCTTACATGAAGCTGCGTCAAAGCCCCCTCGTCGCTTAAGCGCTTAAAATAAATTCGAATGCTAGACGCGGACATTGCTACGCCCATACGCTCACCCAGCTCGGAAGATCCGATCGGGGTGTTGCTATCGAGATAGGCGGAAATGATGGATTCCAGGATCATATCACGTTTATTCGTTTTCACTTTTAGCACTCTTTCGGTAAGATTGCCAGTATTATACAACATTGAGTGGTAGGATGTCAAGGTTTTTATATAAATTTTATAAAATTTTAGCAATCGCGTCCTGAGTTTGCTAAATTTTAACTATGATTTTTGAGGTGAGCGTAATTCTTGGAATTCTTGGAATTCTTGGAATTCTTGGAATTCTTGGAATTCTTGGAATT
>CAURMQ010000218.1:0-2509 GCA_963525765.1 uncultured Campylobacter sp.
TCTTCGATCTCGGAGTTGCTTTTTACGACCATGCCTGAGCCGTGGATGACGCTAGGCATGCAGGATGTGCAGATATGCACCGTCTCGCCGTTTTTATGCGCCTTGATAAAGACCGCATTTTCATCGTCGCTGCTTTTTAGCGAACAAATATTGCAAATGTAAATATCACCTGATTTCATAGAAATCCTTTCTTAAAAAATTTTGCACTATTTTATGAAAATTTCAAAATTTTTCATTGATTTTAGTTAATCTTTAGCGATTTTTATTGCGGGCGCTTTCGTCTATCAGCACTACGTGCGTCAAAAAGATGATGAAAAATAGCTGGAAAAATAATCCTACCAGCGGGATCAAACACAGCAGGTAAAAAATAAAAGCGCTTAGGGCAAATTTATATCCGCCACCCATTTTATAAGAGCGCTCGAAGCTTTTCGCGCTTAACGCATTTGAAGCGACGTCGATTAGAACCAGCTTGTAATAGATATAAAAAAACGGCACGTTGATTATGAATAAATTTATTACCGGCACAAACAAAAGTACCGAACATATAAATAAAATCGCTAAAAATTTTAAAATTTCAACGCTCATCAGCTTTAGCACTCGCGCCGTGCTCGCTTCGTCCGCGCGACTTAGATGGTAGTGGCGCGTGTTGATCTCTTTAGTGACTGCGGGCGTCAAAAAGGCCGCGATGATAAGCGCACAAAACACGCTAAGCATCAGTACCGCAAAGCTGGCAAACACCGAAAAAATCGCGCCGATAATCCACTTCGTAGCAGCGAAGCTTAGAATTTTTGCAATTACCGGAAAGCGCTGTTCGTCCAAGAAGCTAAAATCGCCGCTTTGCGCGCCCTGCGAAAGCGCGTCAAAAAGCTCTTTGCCGCCGAAAAATGCGAGCGTGCCCAAGATTATAAGCGAGCACATAAGCGGCAATAGCGAGAGCAGAATAAACTTGCGCGTAAAAAAATCCTGCTTTGCCAAATTAAAAATTCTACCCATGTATGCTCCTATTTGCGTTATTTTAGCGACTTTTGCGACGGAATTTGAGCTGAGATTTATTTTGACTGCCGCACCGTGCCTCATTAATCCGCTCGCTTGGCTCATTCGCTTTTTTTTAACCGGCTCATCTTGCATTATAATACGAAATTTATGCTTTGATCGCTTGCCTGCGTTTAATCTGCTCATTTATAGTGCGTAAAGGGAGACCGCACCTAGCTATGTTTTTACCTGTTGCGAATATTTATTTGCTTGCTGCGCGGAATTTTGCCTCTTATAAATGAGCTGGCATTACGTAAAATTTCAGGCACAAAATTGCAGAATTCCAAATCAAAGCCCTTTTTTAAAATTTGCTTGCCGAAATTTTATAGATGAAATTTCAAAATTTCAAAGGGAAATCTCGCGCGCAAACCCACGACTTCACTTCGTCGCGTCGTAGATCTTTTGCAATTGCTCGTAAATTTCGTTTGCGCTTACTGTGCCTTTTGATAGCACCTCGATTAGCACCTCGTTATCTTCAAGGTCTCCCCAGATTTTGCGGTAGCTACCCTCTTTATAACCGTTATTTTGGCGGAATTTATTTAGCACGTTTTTGCCGATATATTTGGCAAAAAGTATGTCTAAGCTCACGCCGCATTTAATCGCGACGCGAAAAAAATCGGTCAGCAGCTCGCCGATTTGCAGCTCAAAGCCGCTTGTTTCGTGGATTATGAGCTCGATGTCGTTTACGATTTCGTAGATGCTGTATTCGCGCACATCATAGGCGTAGGAGCTAAACTCTGCAAACCCACTCACTGCCGTGACGTCGCTTACGATGTGATCGATGTCTTTGCCGCCGTAATATTGCTCTAAAATATAGCTCATTACGAAGTGCCAAATATCAACGATCTCGATGACGATATTATTCACGTCCGGCGCTGCAGAGATATTTTTCCAATGCTTCCACGCAAAGCTATCGATGAGCTCTGCGCATTCCATGTAAATGCAGCGCTTCCAGTTGATAAGTTTGCCGTTTTTTGTATAGCCGTCCTCCCAGCCCACGCCATTTGTTTCGTCGTTTAGGGCTTGCTGCATCAAAAACATCTCTTTTACTTTTTTATAATTTTCCATAAAAATTCTCCTAATTTTGGCTCGCGATTATAGCTAATAAAAGAAAATCATTGTATAATTTAGCAAAAAGGAGGCTTAAAATGTGTGCCGCTCAGGATAAATTCGACGAGTTTTTAGGCAGGATGAAACTTCTATCTCTCGGAGTTTTGCGCAATAATCTGCCATATTGTTGCAGTGCATTTTATGCCTACGATCCGCAAAATAAGGAGCTCATCATCGCAAGCGCGAGCGACTCCGAGCATATCAAAGCAGTCTTTGCCAACCGCGGAGTTGCGGCCACAGTTGCACTGGATACGAAATTTGTAGGTAGGATCAAAGGCGTGCAGATTTGCGGTCATATCCGTAGCGCGGATGAGCGCGAAACCTCGCTATATCTTAAGCGCTTCCCGTTTGCGCGCGCGATGGAGAC